>NZ_JACHDN010000001.1:3847840-4168493 GCF_014201095.1 Cellulomonas hominis
CCTCGGGTGGGGATGCGGTGCATGGGGGTCTCTCCTTCAGGGGTGCGGGGGAGGGGGGTGGTCAGGGTGTGCGGCTGGACGCGCGCTCGACGAGGTGCGGGGCGAGCAGCACCTGCTTGCTGCGGGTGCCGCCGGTGCCGTCGAGCTGGTCGAGCAGCAGGTCGAGCGCGCGGTGCGCGGCCTCGGTGAGCGGCTGGGCGACGGACGTGAGGCCGACGGCGGCCGCGACGGGCGTGTCGTCGAAGCCGACGACGGCCAGCGGGGTGTCGCGGCTGCGCCCGACCGTCAGCGCGCCGAGCGCGAGGGAGTCCGAGGCGCAGACGACGGCGGTGGGCGCGGCGTCGGCGAGCACCCGCTCGATGGCCTGCGCGCCCGCGGCGACCCCGTCGGGGACGCGGGCGTGCAGCCGGCGCAGCAGGCCCGCGTCGTGCCCGGCGTCCACCATCGCGGCGGCCCAGCCGGCGGCGCGGTCCTCGCCGACGTCGGAGCCGTCGGGCCAGCCCAGGTAGGCGATCCGCTCGTGCCCGAGCCGGCGCAGGTGCTCCACGGCCGCGCGGGTTCCGGCGGAGCCGTCGACGTCGACCCAGGGGTGGTCGTCGGTCGCGGCGCCCGGGGCGGACCACGGCCGGCCGAAGGTCACGAACGGCACGTCCCGCTCGGCGAGCCAGGCGGCTCGGGCGTCGTCGCGGTGCGTGCTGGTCAGCACGAAGGCGTCGAGGTCGGCCGTGTCCAGCAGCTCGCCGTACTGGGCGATCTCGCGCTCGTCGTCGGGGGCGGTGAACAGCATCACCCGGTAGCCGCGGGCCTGGGCGCTCTCCGTGAGGGCGTGCAGGAACCGGTCGAGGACGGCGCCGTTGATGCCGTCCTGCACCGGCTCGAGCCGCAGGCCGACGACGCGGGACCGGCCGGTGCGCAGCTGCCGGGCGGCGGCGGACGGGCGGTAGCCGAGCGCGTCGATCGCGGACCGGACGCGGTCGGTGGTCTCGGGCCGCACCAGGTGGGGGGCGTTGAGGACGTTGGACACCGTCTGGCGGGAGACGCCTGCACGCTGCGCGACGCTCTCCAGCGTCGGCCGGGTCGTGCTGTCCATCGGTCGCTCCTCTGCGGGCCGGGGATATGATCGTTCCAATTCGCGATTGGAACGCTCAAACGGATGCCCCTAGAGTTGCCAGCGCCCCCGGGACTGTCAAGCCGAGGGGTCCGTCGCCGGATCACGATCCGGTCTCGGCGGGGGCGCCGGCCGCCGCGCCCGCGATCACCCGCCCGCCCCGCCCGCCCCGAACCACGACGAGGTACCCATGGAGCTCCAGCCCCTGCTGCACGACCTGCTCGCCGCCGTGCAGGCGCCCACCCAGGCCTGGTCCGACCCGGAGGGCCAGATCGGCCTGACGGAGGGCCGCGGCGCCCAGGGCGTCTACCACGGCGACGTCCGGGTCCTGTCGGGCGCGCGGCTCGCGGTCTCGGGGGCGGCGCCGGAGTCGATCGGCTCCGGCACGGACGGCCCCGGCCGGGTCCGCGCCGTGCTGCTCGCCCGCAGCGTCGACGGCCCCGGTGCCGACCCGACCGCGCGGCTGGAGCGGCTGCGGGAGGTCGTGCCCGGCGTGGTGACCGAGACCCTGACGCTGTCCTGCTCGACGGCCGAGCCGGTGCGCGCGCTCCTCGAGCTCACCGTGACCCCGGACGGCACCCCGATGGACCGGATCAAGTCCGGCGCCCCCGTGGGAGCCCCGCCGGCGGTCGAGCTCGTCACCGGCGGCGCGCGGTGGCGGGCCGACGACGAGGTCACGGCGGAGCTGTCCGCGCCCGGCGCCCGCGTCGAGGTCGCCGACGACGGCACCGTTCGCCTGGCCTGGGAGGCGACCGCCGCCACAGGCGCCCCGCACGTCAGCACGTGGACGCTGGCCGTGTCCGACGCGGGCGGCGTGGTCACGGCCCCGCGCCGCGCCCGGCCGGAGTGGGCGACGCCGGAGGTCGAGGCCGCGGACCGCCGGCTGCCGGCGCTGCTGGACCAGGCTCTCGCCGACCTCGGGACCCTGCGGATGAGCGCGCGGTTCGCGCCCGACGACGTGTTTCTCGCCGCGGGCGCGCCCTGGTTCTTCACCCTGTTCGGCCGGGACTCGCTCTGGGCCGCCCGCATGCTGCTCCCGCTCGGGACGGAGCTCGCCGCCGGCACGCTGCGGACGCTCGCCGCCCTGCAGGGGGAGCGGACCGACCCCGCGACCGCCGAGCAGCCCGGCAAGATCCTGCACGAGATCCGGCGCGCCGAGCTGAGCATGCCCGGCGAGGGCACCGTGCTTCCTCCCGTGTACTACGGCACCGTCGACGCGACCCCGCTGTGGGTCTGCCTGCTGCACGACGCCTGGCGGTGGGGGATGCCGGCCGACGAGGTCGAGGCGCTGCTGCCCGCGATGGAGCGCGCCCTCGCGTGGATGTCCGACCACGGCGACTCCGACGGCGACGGGTTCCTCGAGTACGCCGACGAGTCGGGCACCGGCCTGGCGAACCAGGGCTGGAAGGACTCCGGCGACTCGGTGCAGTGGCGGGCAGGCGGGCTCGCCACCGGGCCGATCGCGCTGGCCGAGGTGCAGGGGTACGCGCACGAGGCCGCCGTCGCGGGCGCGGCGTTGCTCGATGCCTTCGGACGCCCCGGCGCCGAGCGCTGGCGCGCGTGGGCCGCGGCCCTGGCCGAGCGGTTCCGGGAGGCGTTCTGGACCTCCGACGCCCGCGGGCCGTACCCCGGCATCGCGCTCGACGCTGGCAAGCGGGTCGTGGACACGGTGACCAGCAACATCGGGCACCTGCTCGGCACCGGCCTGCTGTCCGCCGACGAGGAGGCCGTGGTCGCCGAGCGGCTGGCCGCGCCGGACATGGACTCCGGGTACGGGCTGCGGACCATGTCCACCGAGTCCGCCGGCTACTGGCCGCTGCGGTACCACGGCGGAGCGGTGTGGCCGCACGACACGGCGATCGTCGTGCAGGGGTTGGCCCGTGCCGGGCACGCCCGGGCCGCCGCCGCGCTGGCCGAGGGGCTGCTGGCTGCCGCGCAGGACGTGGACGACCGGCTGCCCGAGCTCTACGGCGGCGACGCCCGGGGGTCCGTGCCGCGTCTCGTGCCGTACCCCGCGGCGTGCCGCCCGCAGGCGTGGTCGGCCGCGGCGGCGGTCTCGGTGCTGGGGGCGGCCCTCGGTCTGCGCCCGGACGTGCCGGGTGGGACGCTCGACGTCGCCCCGCCCGTCCCGGCGCCGCTCGGCGCGGTGAGCGTCGAAGGGCTCCGGCTGGCCGGCCGGCCGCTGTCCGTACGGGTGGCCGCGGATGGCCGGGTCGAGGCGAGCACCGACGCGCCGGTGCGCGTCCGCACCTCCTGACGCCGCCGGATCCCGCCGGGCCGTATCGTGGACTCCTCGTGCGCGCCGGCGCGCGAGGGGGACGGACGGTGGACGCATGGGACTGCTGGACCGGATCGGCTCGCCCGAGGACGTGCGAGCGCTGACACCGGCGCAGGTCCGCCTGCTGGCGGCGGAGATCCGCACGTTCCTCGTGGACCAGGTCTCCCGCACCGGCGGGCACCTGGGGCCGAACCTCGGCGTCGTCGAGCTCACGCTCGCGCTGCACCGGGTGTTCGACTCGCCGCGGGACACCCTGGTGTTCGACACCGGCCACCAGGCGTACGTGCACAAGCTCCTGACCGGCCGGCGGGACTTCAGCCGGCTGCGGCACCGCGGCGGCCTGTCCGGGTACCCGAGCCGGGCGGAGTCGGAGCACGACGTCGTGGAGAACTCGCACGCGTCGACCGCGCTGTCCTGGGCGGACGGCATCGCCCGGGCGAACGCGCTGGCCGGGCGCGGCGACCGGCACGTGGTCGCGGTGATCGGCGACGGCGCGCTGACCGGCGGCATGGCCTGGGAGGCGCTGAACAACATCGCCGACGGCACCGACCGGCGCCTGGTGGTCGTGGTCAACGACAACCAGCGGTCGTACGCCCCGACGATCGGCGGCCTCGCCCTGCACCTCGACGCGCTGCGGACCACGCGCGGCTACGAGAGCGTCCTGTCCTGGGGCAAGCGGACCCTCAAGCGCTCCGGACCGCCCGGGCGGATGGCCTACGACGCGCTGCACGGCCTGAAGAAGGGCATCAAGGACGTCGTCGCGCCGCAGGGCATGTTCGAGGACCTCGGGCTGAAGTACGTCGGGCCGGTCGACGGGCACGACGCGGGCGCCGTGGAGTTCGCGCTGCAGCGGGCGCGCGCGTTCGGCGGGCCGGTGATCGTGCACGTCATCACGGAGAAGGGCCGCGGGTACAGCCCGGCCGAGCAGGACGTGGCGGACCGGTTCCACGCCGTCGGGCAGATCCACCCCGAGACGGGACTGCCCGTGGCGCCGTCGCGGTTCGGCTGGACCGGCGTGTTCGCGGACGAGGTCGTGCGGATCGGCCGCCGCCGGCCCGACGTCGTGGCGATCACCGCGGCGATGCTCAACCCGGTGGGCCTGGCGCCGTTCGCGGCGGAGTTCCCGGACCGGACGTTCGACGTCGGCATCGCCGAGCAGCACGCCGTGACCACGGCCGCGGGCATGGCGTACGCCGGGCTGCACCCCGTGGTCGCCGTCTACGCGACCTTCCTCAACCGGGCGTTCGACCAGGTGCTCATGGACGTCGCGCTGCACCGGGCCGGGGTGACGTTCGTGCTGGACCGCGCCGGGCTGACCGGCGACGACGGCGCCAGCCACAACGGCATGTGGGACCTCGCGGTCCTGGGCGTCGTGCCCGGGCTGCGGCTGGCGGCCCCGCGCGACGAGGACACCCTCCGCGCGGCCCTGCGCGCGGCCGTGGACGTGGACGACGCGCCCACCGTCGTGCGGTACCCGAAGGGCGCGCTGCCCGACCCGCTGCCGGCGGTCGACGAGGTGGACGGCGTGGACGTGCTCGCGCGGCACGGGGCCGGGGCCGCGGGCGACGCGCGGACCGTGCTGGTGTGCGGTGTCGGGCCGATGGCGCGCACCGCCGTCGCGCTGGGGGAGCTGCTCGCGGCGCACGGGCTCGGCGTGACCGTCGTGGACCCGCGCTGGGTGCTGCCCGTGCCGGCAGCGCTGGTCAAGCTCGTGGGGGAGCACGACCACGTGGTCACCCTCGAGGACGGCGTGCGGGAGGGCGGCGTCGGCTCGGCCCTCGCGCTGCGCGCCCGGGACGCGGGGATCGCCACGCCGGTGCAGGCGTTCGGGGTGCCGCGGCGGTTCCTCGACCACGCGGCCCGCGACGAGCTGCTGACGACGCTGCGCCTGACCCCGCCGGACATCGCCCGCGACGTCCTGACGGCCCTGGGCGCCACCCCCTGACGTGGCCCGGCCTCGCGCGCGCGGGCGGTGCGCGCGCGAGAAGGACAGTGAGCGCCGTCACGTGAGCACCATCACGCTCCCGTTCCCGCTGGTCACGGCCCGACTGGGACCTCGGTCCCAAGACATCCCATGACCTCGTGAATAGCGTCACGAGTACGACGACCTCAGCGAGGGAGCAACAGATGTCCACCACAGCAGTACCTCAGTCCGGCACCGACGCCACCGCGGGTGCCTGGGACGGATTCGTCACCGGACCCTGGTGTGACGGGATCGACGTCCGCGACTTCATCCAGCGCAACTACACCCCGTACACGGGCGACTCGGCGTTCCTCGCCGGGCCGACCGAGCGCACCACGGGCGTCTGGGCGACGCTCAGCGAGATGTTCCCCGCCGAGCGCGCCAAGGGCGTGTACGACATCGACAACCACACCCCGTCGACGATCGTGTCGCACGAGCCCGGCTACATCGACCAGCCGAACGAGCTCATCGTCGGCCTGCAGACCGACGCCCCGCTGAAGCGCGCCATGATCCCCAACGGCGGCTGGCGCATGGTGGAGAAGTCCCTCGAGACCTACGGGTACGAGGTCGACCCCGACGTCGCCAAGATCTTCTCGACGTACCGCAAGACGCACAACGACGGCGTCTTCGACGTGTACCCCCCGAACGTGCGCGCGGCCCGCTCCTCGCACATCATCACCGGCCTGCCGGACGCCTACGGCCGCGGCCGGATCATCGGCGACTACCGCCGCGTCGCGCTGTACGGCGTGGACGCGCTGATCGAGGGCAAGCGCCTCGAGCGGCACGAGATGGACATGGAGCCGTCGGTCGAGGACATCATCCGCGACCGCGAGGAGAACGCCGAGCAGATCCGGGCGCTCCAGGAGCTCAAGCAGATGGCGGCCTCCTACGGCTACGACATCTCCAAGCCGGCCACGACCGCCCGCGAGGCCGTGCAGTGGCTGTACTTCGCCTACCTGGGCGCGGTGAAGGAGCAGAACGGCGCGGCCATGTCGCTGGGCCGGGTCTCCACCTTCCTCGACGTGTACCTGCAGCGCGACCTCGCCTCCGGTGCGATCACCGAGGAGTTCGCGCAGGAGCTGATCGACGACTTCGTCATCAAGCTGCGCATCGTCCGGTTCCTGCGGACCCCCGAGTACGACGCCCTGTTCTCCGGCGACCCGACCTGGGTGACGGAGTCCATCGGCGGCATCGGCGAGGACGGCCGCCCGCTGGTCACCAAGTCGTCGTTCCGCTTCCTGCAGACGCTCTACAACATCGGCCCGGCCCCCGAGCCGAACCTGACCGTGCTGTGGAGCAACCGCCTGCCGGAGGGCTTCAAGCGGTACTGCGCGCAGGTCTCCATCGACACCTCCGCGATCCAGTACGAGTCCGACGACCTGATCCGCACCTCCTGGGGCGACGACGCGGCGATCGCCTGCTGCGTGTCCCCGATGCGGGTCGGCAAGCAGATGCAGTTCTTCGGCGCCCGCGTCAACATCGCCAAGGCCCTGCTCTACGCGATCAACGGCGGCCGCGACGAGGTGTCCGGCAAGCAGGTCGCGCCGGTCAGCGCCCCGGTCGAGGGCGACGTCCTGGACTACGAGGACGTGGCGGCGAAGTACGACAAGCTGCTCGACTGGCTGGCCGAGACCTACGTCGACGCGCTGAACTGCGTGCACTACATGCACGACAAGTACGCGTACGAGCGCCTCGAGATGGCCCTGCACGACCGGGCGATCCTGCGGACCATGGCCTGCGGCATCGCCGGCCTGTCGGTCGTCGCGGACTCGCTCTCGGCCATCAAGTACGCCAAGGTCACGCCGGTGCGGGACGAGGACGGCCTGGTGACGGACTACGTCATCGAGGGCGACTACCCGAAGTACGGCAACGACGACGACCGCGCGGACGACATCGCGGTGGGCATCACCAAGGCCTTCATGGAGAAGATCCGCCACCACAAGACGTACCGCAACGCGCTGCACACGCAGTCGGTGCTGACGATCACCTCGAACGTCGTGTACGGCAAGGCCACGGGCAACACCCCCGACGGCCGCCGCGCCGGCGAGCCGTTCGCCCCGGGCGCCAACCCGATGAACGGGCGCGACTCGCACGGCATGCTCGCCTCCGCCATGTCGGTCGCGAAGCTGCCGTACTCCGAGGCGATGGACGGGATCTCGCTCACCTCGACGGTCGTGCCCTCGGGCCTCGGCCGCACCAAGGACGAGCAGGTGACGAACCTCGTGGGCCTCATGGACGCGTACAACGTGTCCTCCGGGTACCACCTGAACGTCAACGTCCTCAACCGGGACACCCTCGAGGACGCCATGGAGCACCCCGAGAAGTACCCGCAGCTCACCATCCGGGTCTCCGGCTACGCCGTGAACTTCGTCCGGCTGACGCGCGAGCAGCAGCTCGACGTGCTCTCCCGGACGTTCCACGGCGGCATCTGACCCGCCCGGTCGCCCGCCGGGACCACCCGGCCCCGGCGGGCGACCCGCCCCGCCAGCCACGCACGCAGCACGCCCCGAGGAGGCCCGAGATGACCGGCACAGTCGAGCAGGTGGGCGCCCCGGTGATCGAGCTCGGGCTCCCGCTGGTCGGGGGCTCGCACCAGCGCTCGTCGGCCGGCACCGCCGGCCTCGAGGTGAGCGAGGCGGACCGCTCCGAGCGGTTCGCGCAGATGCGGGCCGGCGAGCTGGGCTCGCTGCACTCCTGGGAGCTCGTCACCGCGGTGGACGGCCCCGGCACCCGCCTCACGACGTTCCTGGCCGGCTGCCCGCTGCGCTGCCTGTACTGCCACAACCCCGACACGATGGAGATGCGCCGCGGCGAGCCGGTGCTCGCCGAGGAGCTGCTCCGCCGCATCGCCCGCTACGTGCCGGCGTTCTCGGTGACCGGCGGCGGTCTGACCATCTCGGGCGGCGAGCCGCTCATGCAGCCGGCCTTCGTGGCCCGCCTCCTGCGCGGGGCCAAGGAGCTCGGCGTGCACACCGCGATCGACACCTCCGGCTACCTCGGCGCGCACTGCACCGACGCGATGCTGGCGGACATCGACCTGGTGCTGCTGGACGTCAAGTCCGGCATCCCCGAGACCTACAAGAGGACCACCGGCCGCGAGCTCCAGCCGACGCTGGACTTCGGCCGCCGGGTCGCCGCGAGCGGGACCGAGATCTGGATCCGGTTCGTGCTGGTGCCCGGCCTGACGGACGCCGTCGAGAACGTCGACGCCGTCGCCGACTACGTCGCCACGCTGTCCACCGTGTCCCGCGTCGAGGTGCTGCCGTTCCACCAGATGGGCCGGGACAAGTGGGCGAGCCTCGGCATGGACTACGAGCTCGAGGATGCCCAGCCGCCGAGCCCCGAGCTGGTCGCCCGGGTGCGCCAGCAGTTCCGGGACCGCGGGCTCACCGTCTTCTGATCCTCGGTGCCGCCGGCCGCACCGGTCGTCGTGGGTCAGGCGGCCGGCGGTACCGATGCCACGCCCGGTGGCAGCAGCCGCCGCCCGAGCACCCGCTCCGACCAGCCGGACCGGTCGAGCCAGGGGCAGATCCCGCCGAGGTGCGCGGGCCAGCCGGCGCCCAGGAGCATCGCCAGGTCGACCTGCTCCGGCCCCGGCACGACGCCCTCGGCCAGCAGCGCGCCGATCTCGTCGGCCAGCCCGCGCGCCACGCGGTCCAGCACGGCGGCCTCCTGCTCGGCCCGGGTCCCGCCCGCGGTCGGCGCTCCGAACGCGTCCTGGATCGCGGGGTCGACCTCCGGCAGCCCGGACGGGCCGGGGCGGGCGACGGTCCGGCCCTCCTCGACCAGGCGGTCGAGGCCGGGGGACAGCGGGTAGCGCGCCCCGAGCTCCTCGTGCAGCGTCACGAGCACGTGCCGGGCGACCGGGAGCCCGACGAGCTGGAGCAGCGCGAACGGGCTCATGGGCAGCCCCAGCGGCCGCAGCGCGGCGTCCGCGGCCTCGACGGGCGTGCCGTCCCCGACCGCCCCGAGCACGTCCGCGAGCATCCGCAGCAGCACCCGGTTGACCACGAAGCCGGGACGGTCCGTCGTGCGGACCACGGTCTTGCCGGCCCGGCGCGCCACGTCCACGCCCGTCGCCACCGCGACGGGGTCGGCGGCCTCCGTGGCGACGACCTCGACCAGCGGCATCTGCGCGACCGGGTTGAAGAAGTGCAGGCCGACCACGCGCTCCGGGTGCGCCAGCCCGTCGGCCATCGCGGTCACCGACAGCGCGGAGGTGTTCGTCGCGAGCACGCAGTCCGGACGGACCAGCCCCTCGAGCTCGGCGAACACCGCGCGCTTGACGTCCAGCACCTCGGTGACGGCCTCGACGACCAGGTCCGCGTCGGCCAGCGCGCCCAGGTCGGTGCCGACCCGGATCCGGTCCAGCAGCCGGCGCGCGGCGTCCTCGGGCAGGCGGCCGCGGGCGACCGCCTGCTCCACGAGGTCGCGCACCCGGTCGCGGCCCGCGGCGGCGCGCTCCTCGTCGACCTCGCGCAGCGCGACCGGGACGTCCAGCCGGGTGCCGAGCAGCACGGCGAGCTGGGCCGCCATCAGCCCGGCGCCGACGATGCCGACCCGGTGCACCTCGCGCGGCTCGGCGGCGTCCTCGACGCGGGCGGCGCGCCGGGCGCCCCGTCCGGTGAGGTCGGCGGCGTACAGGGCGGCCCGGGCCTCGTCGGACAGCAGAAGGGCGGCCAGCACGTCGTCCTCGGCGCGGAAGCCGGCGTCCCGGTCCCGGGACCCGGCGCGGGCCAGCAGGTCGAGGGCGTGCGCGTAGGCGGGCGCGGCGCCGTGCAGCCGGGCGTCCAGGGCCACGGCGGCGCGGGCGACCGGGTCCGGCTCGCCGTCCGGCAGCGGGGGCACCTGGGCGTGGCGGCGGGACGGCGCGTCGCCGGCGCGCAGGACGCCGGCCGTCCACGCCACGGCCGACTGCTCGAACGCGTCCGCCGGCAGCACCGCGTCGACCAGGCCGAGGTCCAGCGCCTGCTCGGCGGTCGTCAGCCGGTTGTTCGCGAGCGGCCGCAGCACCGCCAGCTCGACCGCCGCGGGCAGCCCGACGATGCGGGGGAGCAGCCAGCAGCCACCCCAGCCCGGCACGATCCCCAGGGACGCCTCCGGCAGCCCGATGGACCGCACGCCCGCCGCGGCCACCCGGTGGTCGCAGTGCAGGGCGAGCTCCAGGCCCCCGCCGAGGGCGTGTCCGGTCAGCCAGGCGAACGTCGGCACCGGCAGCTCGCCGAGGACCCGCAGCACGGCGTGGCCGGCGACCCCGAGCGCGCGCGTCGCGGCCAGGTCGGACAGGCCCCGGGCGACCCCGAGGTCGGCGCCCGCGACGAAGCAGCCCGGCCGCCCCGTGACGGCGACCGCCGCGACCTCGCCCGCGTCGGCGCGGTCCCGGACGGCGAGCAGCGCCTCCTGCAGGGCGACCAGCCCCCGCGGGCCCATCGTCGTGGGACGGCGCTCGTCGCCCGCGGTCAGGGTGAGCAGGGCCAGCACGCCGCCGTCGTCCGGCAGCGGCACGTCCCGCGCGACGACCCGCAGGGCGTGGTCGTCGGGCTCGCCCGGCAGGCCCGCGAGCAGCGCCGGGACGTCGGGCGCGTCGGACGCGGCCGACGCGTCGGAGGACGGGACGGTGGCGTGGCGCATGGCGGCTCCCCCTGGGGACGACGGTGTCCTGCGGAACACCGGTGACCCTAACCGTGCGGCCCGGGTGCTGTCGCGCGACGCGGTCGCGGCCCCGGGTCAGGCCACCGCGCCCTGGGCCGCGAAGGCCTCCGCGAGGCGCGGGGCCAGCAGCCCGATCTGCCACGGCCGGGCCCCGCCGGCCGCGAGCCGCTCCGCGAGGTGCTCCGCGTCCGCCGGCTGCGGCGGCGTCCAGCACACCCGGCGCAGCAGGTCGGGCTGCAGCAGGTTCTCGGCAGGCACGGTGTGCGCCTCGGACAGCTCCGCGACGATCGCGCGGGCGGCGGCGAGCCGGGCGGCGGCGGCCGGGTCCCGGTCGGCCCACGCGCGCGGCGGCGGCGGGGCGTCGGTGCGCGGCCCGCGGACGGACGGCAGCTGGTCGTCGGCGAGCGCGAGCCCGGCGTCGACGGCCCGCTGCCAGAGCGCGGCCCGCCGGCGGGTGCCCTTGCCGGAGAACTGCGGCAGCGCGACGAGCTGCGGCACGGACCGGGGCAGGGCCTGCGCGGCGGCGACGATCGCGGCGTCGGGCAGCACGCGGCCGGGGGAGATGTCCCGCTGCCGGGCGTTCTCGTCGCGGGTCTCCCACAGCGACCGCACCACGGCGAGCCGGCGGGGGTCGCGGATGGCGTGCACGCCGGACACCCGGCGCCACGGCTCGACGCGCGGCGGGGCGGGCGGGGCGAGCCGCGCGGCCTCGAACTCCTCGGCGGCCCACTGCGCCTTGCCGGCCAGGGCCAGCCGCTCGGCCAGCACCTCGCGCAGCTCGACCAGCACCTCGACGTCGAGCGCGGCGTACCGCAGCCACTGCTCGGGCAGGGGGCGGGTGGACCAGTCGACGGCCGAGTGCTCCTTGGCGAGGCCGAGGCCGAGGAGCTCGGCGACGACGGCGGCCAGGCCGACGCGCTCCAGCCCGAGCAGCCGGGCGCCGAGCTCCGTGTCGAACACCCGGGAGGGCCGCATGCCCTGCTCGGCGAGCGCGGGCAGGTCCTGGGACGCGGCGTGCAGCACCCACTCGACCCCGACCAGGGCGTCGGACAGGGGCGACAGGTCGGGGACCGCGACCGGGTCGATCAGGGCGGTGCCGGCGCCCTCGCGTCGCACCTGGACCAGGTAGTTGTGCTGGCCGTAGCGGTAGCCGGACGCGCGCTCCGCGTCCACGGCGACGGGGCCGGTGCCGGCGCCGAACGCCTCGACCACCCGGGCGAAGGCCTCGGGGGTGTCGACGACGGCGGGGACGCCCTCGGACGGTTCCGTCAGGGGCGTGACGTCGGGCTCGGCCGGGCTGCCGGCCGGCTGGGGGACGGACTGCATGGGACAACCGTAGGCCGTCGTGACCCCGCGGCCGCGGCGGCGCGCGTCAGGCGAGCAGGCCGGTCCGGATGGAGATGGCCACGAGCGCGGCGCGGTCGCCGGTGCCGAGCTTGCGGGAGATCCGGGCGAGGTGGCTCTTCACGGTGAGCGCGGACAGGCCGAGCTCGTCGCCGATGGCGCGGTTGCTGAACCCGTCGGCCACGAGGCGCAGCACGGACAGCTCGCGGGAGGTGAGGTCGGGGCGGGTGCGCGCGAACGGCGACGGGACCGCGCCCGGGGCGGCGCCCGGCTGCCCGACGACGGCGTTCGGCTCCGTGGCGACGGCGCCGCGCAGGCCTCCGGTCAGCAGGCCGACCAGGTCCCGGCGCCCCGCCCGGCGGGCGAGCAGGATGACGCGGCCGGAGCCGCGGCGGCGCAGGTTCCGCACCAGCGTCTGGCCGTCGCCCTCGCCGAGCTCGGTCACGACGACGCACATCTGGCCGAGGCCGCGGCGGCGCGGATCGGCGGCCGGGGCCCCCGGACGGCGCGTCTGCGGCAGGGTGGCCGCGCGGGCACCCGTCGGCGCGCCCGGCGCCAGGCCGGGTCCACGTCGGATCGGCTCGATGCTCACGGCGGTGCCCCCTTGACGGTCCATTCCCTTGCCCCCTGTATCGGCCCGTCACGCCCCTGTCTTGAGCGGAACGGGTGACATCGTGTCGTGCCGCGTCGCGGTTGTCACGTGACGGAGGTCACGGGTGGGGCACGGGATCAGTGCCGCGGGCCCAGCGGGACGACGCCGTCGGGGAGCGGCGGGAGGCCCGCCACGGTGCACAGCAGGGTGCCCCACGCGCGCAGGTGCGGGGCCAGGTCGTCGTCGCGCGCCGTCCAGGAGGCGCGCAGCTCGAGCTCGCTCAGCTCGGGGCGCTCGTCCAGGGCGCCGAACGACTGGGACAGCACCCGGGTGACCGTCCCGCCGGCGGCGTGCGCGTCCACGCCGGCGGAGGCGAGGGCGTCCGCGAACCACGACCAGGCGACCTCCGCGAGCAGCGGGTCCTGCCCGACCTCGGGCTCCAGCGTGGCGCGCACGAGCGTCACGAGCCGGAACGCGCCCTCCCAGGCCTCCTGGCCCGCGGGGTCGTGCAGCACGACGAACCGGCCGGACGCCAGCGCGTCCGCCTCCGGGTCGCGGCGCGCGCTGCGCACCTCCGCGACCAGGGCGGCCGTGTACGGGGCGATCCGCGTCGGCCCGGGCGCCTTCTCGAGCGAGACCTCGGGGCGCAGGGTCACCCCCCGCAGCGACCGCAGGGCACGCAGGAACTCCGGTGGCGCGTCGCGGGGGCCGGTGCTCACAGCAGCCGACGGTAGCGGCGGGGCGCCCGGAGGGTGGTCGCGGCACGCCGGTCGGCGACGAGCCGCACTAGGGTGAGGGGGCCCTGGCACCCCCTCGAAGGAGCTCCTGCGCATGTCCGCTGCACCTGCCGCACAGATCGGCGTGACCGGCCTGGCCGTCATGGGCCGCAACCTGGCCCGCAACCTGGCCCGGCACGGCTACACGGTGGCGGTGCACAACCGCTCGTACGCGAAGACCGAGTCCCTGGTCGCGGACCACGGCGACGAGGGCACGTTCGTGCCGTCCGAGTCCGTCGAGGACTTCGTCGCGTCGCTGGAGCGGCCGCGCAAGGTCGTCGTCATGGTGAAGGCCGGCGGCCCGACCGACGCGGTGATCGACGAGCTGGTGCCGCTGCTGGACGAGGGCGACATCGTCATCGACGCGGGCAACGCGCACTTCCCGGACACCCGCCGGCGCGAGGCCGCGCTGCGCGAGAAGGGGCTGCACTTCGTCGGCACCGGCGTCTCGGGCGGCGAGGAGGGCGCGCTCAACGGCCCGTCGATCATGCCGGGCGGCTCGCGCGAGTCGTACGCGGTGCTCGGGCCGATCCTCGAGGACATCTCGGCGAAGGTCGACGGCACCCCGTGCTGCACCTACGTCGGCCCCGACGGCGCCGGGCACTTCGTCAAGATGGTGCACAACGGCATCGAGTACGCCGACATGCAGCTGATCGCCGAGGCGTACGACCTGCTCAAGCAGGGCCTGGGCGCCTCGGCGGCGGAGATCGCGGACATCTTCCGGACGTGGAACGAGGGCGACCTCGAGTCCTTCCTCATCGAGATCACGGCCGAGGTGCTGTCCCAGGTCGACGCCGAGACCGGCCAGGCGTTCGTCGACGTCGTGCTGGACCAGGCGGAGCAGAAGGGCACCGGCCGCTGGACCGTGCAGAACGGCCTGGACCTCGGCGTGCCGATCACCGGCATCGCGGAGGCCACGTTCGCCCGCGCGCTGTCCGGCTCGGTGCCGCAGCGCGCCGCGGCCGTCGGCACGCTGCCCGCGCACGCCGGGGCGTTCGAGGTCGCGGACCGCGACGCGTTCGTCGAGGACGTGCGGCTCGCGCTGTACGCGTCCAAGGTCGTCGCGTACTCGCAGGGCTTCGACCAGATCGCGGCGGCCTCGGCCGAGAACGACTGGGACATCGACCGCGGCGCCATGGCCCGCATCTGGCGCGGCGGCTGCATCATCCGCGCCCGGTTCCTCAACCGCATCACCGAGGCGTACGAGCGCGACGCCGACCTGCCGCTGCTGCTGGCCGACGAGTACTTCACCGGCGCGGTCGCGAACGGGGTCGCGGCGTGGCGCCGGGTCGTCGCGCAGGCGGCGCTGGCCGGCGTGCCGGTCCCGGCGTTCTCGTCCTCGCTGGCCTACTACGACGGGGTCCGCGCCGAGCGGCTGCCCGCCGCGCTGATCCAGGCCCAGCGCGACTTCTTCGGCGCGCACACCTACCGCCGCACGGACAAGGACGGCACGTTCCACACCGACTGGTCCGGCGACCGCACCGAGCAGCCCGCGTGACCGCGGCGGCCACGGCGCCCGAGGGCCTGCAGCCGGTCGTCCTCGGCGCCGACATCGGCGTGTACGCGCTCGCCCGGGCCTTCCACGAGGAGTACGGCGTCCGCTCGGTCGTCGTGAGCGGCGCCGCCCTCGGGCCGGTCGCCGACTCGGCGATCCTGGACAACGTGCTCGTCCCCGACGGGCACGACCCGCGGCAGCTCGTGGACGCCCTGCTCCGGGTGGCCCGCGAGCACCCCGGCCGCCGCCTGGTGCTGCTGGCGAACTCCGACTGGCTGGTGCGCGTCGTCGTGCAGCACCGCGCGGAGCTCGAGCCGCACTACGTGGTGCCGTTCCTGTCCGAGGACCTGCTGGACCGGCTGTCGGACAAGGCGACGTTCGCGGAGATCGCCACGGACCTCGGCCTCGCCGTGCCGCGGACGATCGTGCAGGACTTCGCCCTCGCCGGCGACCCCGCGTGGGCGCCCGCTGGCGTGGACGTGGCGTACCCGCTGATCGCCAAGGCGGCCAGCAGCGCGGACTACCAGGAGGTGGAGTTCGCGGGGAAGAAGAAGGTCTTCGAGATCGGCACCCCGGCCGAGCTCGCGGCGCTCTGGGAGTCGCTGCGCGCGGCGGGCTTCCGCGGCCGGTTCGTCGTCCAGGAGCTGATCCCGGGCGACGACACCCAGATGCGGTCGATCACGGCGTACGTGGACTCCCACGGGGAGATCACGCTGCTCTGCTCGGCGCACGTGCTGCTCGAGGAGCACACGCCGTCCGGCCTGGGTAACCCGGCCGCGATGGTCGTGACCCGGGAGCAGGAGATGCTCGACCAGGCGGCGGCGTTCCTGCGCGGCGTCGGCTACGTCGGGTTCGCGAACTTCGACGTCAAGGTGGACCCGCGCGACGGGTCCTTCCGGTTCTTCGAGGTGAACCCGCGCATCGGCCGGAACAACTACTACGTCACGGCGGCCGGGGCGAACGTCGCGCGGTTCCTCGTCGAGGACCGGGTGCTCGGTCACCGGGTGACCCCCGT
Organism: Cellulomonas hominis; assembly: GCF_014201095.1. Classification (NCBI taxonomy): domain Bacteria; kingdom Bacillati; phylum Actinomycetota; class Actinomycetes; order Micrococcales; family Cellulomonadaceae; genus Cellulomonas; species Cellulomonas hominis. Next base: position 3,864,064 of record NZ_JACHDN010000001.1, read on the forward strand.
GGTGGTCGACACCGAGGTGCTCTACTCGATCCTGCCGCACCGGCTGCTGCTGAAGTACGTGCTCGACCCCGCGCTGGCCGGGCGGGTGCGGGCGCTGATCCGCGCCGGGCGCGTGGCGCACCCGCTGCGGTACGCCCGCGACGCCGGTCCGCGCCGCCGCTGGTACGCGTTCGCGGCGGCGCTGAACCAGGTCCGCAAGTTCCGGCGGTACTACCCGGAGCCGACGAGCACGGGGTTCTGACCCCGGCGGTCCGCGCCGGGCTCAGCCCAGCTCGGACGTCCCCGAGTAGAGGTGCAGCACCGGCACCTGCAGGTCCTCGCGCGCCCGGGACGCCCAGTCGCGGTGGAACGTGTCCTCGAGGGCGTGCGGGTAGGTCACGACGACGACCTCCCGCGCGCCCTCGGACGCGACGGCCTTGCGCAGCGCCGGCAGCGGGTCGTCGTCCACGACGACCCCGGTGGCGCTGACGCCCGCGGCCTCGAACGCCGCGAGGGAGTCGGCGAGCTGCTCGGCGGCGTCGGCGACGGCCTCGGTCGGCTTCGGCTCGCGGCCGAGCACGGTGTCGAGGGCGTCGCGCAGCTCGCCGAGGCTGAGCTGGTCGACCAGGGAGACGAGGACGTTGCGCTCCGTGTCGGCCGGGATGAGGACGCGGTACGCCAGCGTCTCGCCGTCGTGCAGCGAGAGGATGTGGGCGACGTCCGCCGAGGCCAGGGTGTCCTCCGTGAGGACGAGGATGGTGTCTGTCACGCGGTCGAGACTAGCCGCGACCGAGGGTCCAGCGCCCGAGCAGCATGCCGTCGTGGTGCAGCAGGTGCGCCGGGCGGACGGGCAGCGGGTCCAGCCACTCGGGACCCTGCACGGCGCGCAGCGCGGGCCCCGCGACCAGCAGCGGGCTGGTGGTGAGGCAGAGCTCGTCCACGAGGTCCGCGCGGACCAGGTCGGTGAGCAGGCGCGGTCCGCCCTCGGCCAGCACCCGGGCCAGGCCGCGCTCCGCGAGGGCCACGAGGGCGGCGCCCAGGTCGACGGTGTCCGCACCCGTGACCAGCACCCGGTCGGCACCGAGCTCGGCGCGCAGCTCCGCGAGCCGCGGGCAGGCCTCCGTCGTGACGACGTAGGGCGGCCGGTCGGTGCCGCGCAGGCCCGGGGGCAGGTCGCCCGACGCGGACACCAGGGCCAGCGCGAGCGCGGGGTCCTGGCCCCGGGCCGCGCGGGCCGCGCGCAGGTCGGCGGGCACCGTCAACGGGGTGTACCCCTCCGCCCGCGCGGTGCCCGCGCCGACCAGCACGACGTCCGCGACGGCCCGCATGACGCGGAACACCCGCCAGTCGGCGGGGCCGTTGATGCTGCGCGACCGGCCGTCCGGGCCCTGCGCGGCGCCGTCGAGGGTGGCGATCATGTTCGCCCGGACCGCGCTGCTGCGGCCCGGGCGGGCCGCCGGGTGCGCGTACAGGTCGTGCAGCGCGGGCTCGCAGTCCGCGGGGAGCAGCGTGGCCCCGGCCTGGTCGAGAGGCAGGAGCACGTCCAGGGGCGGCAGGTCGCGGGGCATGGCCGCCAGGGTAGCCGCGCGGCGCGCGGGCCCGGCCTCGCCGCCGCGCGCCGCCCGGCCTAGGCTGTCCCGCCGTGAGCACCGCCACCCCCACCACCGCGAGCCTGGCCGAGCGCCGCCCCGAGGTGGCCCCCGACCGGCTGCTGGCCGAGCGCGTCCCGCCGCGGCACTTCGCCGGGGAGTCGTTCGACACCTACCGGCCCGACCCCCGGTACCCGAGCCAGCAGGCGGCGCTGGACCGGCTGCGCGCGGTCGCCGGCGAGCTGACCTCCGGCGGCGGCGGGCGGCGCTGGTTCCGGCGCAAGGCCCCGACGGTGCCGGCCGTGTACCTGGACGGCGGGTTCGGCGTGGGCAAGACCCACCTGCTCGCGTCGCTCGCCCGCGCGGTCGGACCCGAGGCGTCCGCGTACGGGACGTTCGTGGAGTACACGAACCTCGTGGGGGCGCTCGGGTTCCGGCCGACCGTGGACGCTCTCGCCGGGCGGCGCCTGGTCTGCATCGACGAGTTCGAGCTCGACGACCCCGGCGACACCGTGCTGATGTCCCGGCTGCTGCGCGAGCTCACCGACCGCGGCGTGGCCCTGGCGGCGACGTCGAACACCCTGCCCGAGTCGCTGGGCGAGGGGCGGTTCGCCGCCGACGACTTCCTGCGCGAGATCCAGGACCTCGCGGGCCGGTTCGAGGTGCTGCGCATCGACGGCCAGGACTACCGGCAGCGGGCCACCGTGACCGACGCCCCCGGCCTGGACGACGACGCGGTGCGCGCCGCCGTCTCCGGGGTGCCGGGCGCGACGCTCGACGACTTCGCGGGGCTGCTGCGGCACCTGGCGAGCGTGCACCCCTCCCGGTACGGGGCGCTGCTGGACGGCGTGGACCTCGTGGGCCTCACCGGGGTCGGGCCGGTGCCGGACCAGGACGTCGCGCTGCGGCTCGTGGTGCTCGTGGACCGGCTGTACGACCGGGACGTGCCGGTGCTGCTCGGCGGCGCGGGGGAGTCCGCGCTGTTCACGGAGCAGATGCTCGCCGGCGGCTACCGCAAGAAGTACTTCCGCGCCCTGTCCCGCCTGGGCGCCCTCGCGGAGCGCGGCCGCGAGGAGGCCGCGGCCCGCGCGTAGCCGGCCCCCGGCTCAGGCCAGGACCGCCACCGAGCGGGCGCCGAGGACCGCCGAGGGCGGGGCGCCGTCCGGGCCGGCGGGCAGGACGCGGGCCGTCGTCCACGCCGCGCGGACCGTGAGGTCCGTGCGGGTCGTCGCCAGGGGGATGACCCGCTCCGCGTCGGCGAGGTTCACCACCACCCGGGCCTCGCCGCGGTGCAGCACCAGCCAGTCCGCCCACGCACCGTCCACCGGCTCCGCGTCCGGCGCCCACGTGAGGTCGGTGCCGGCCCGGTCCCCGGACGCCAGGTCCGGGACCTCCCGGCGCAGCGCGACCAGCCGCCGGTACCAGTCGAGCATCCGGACGTGGCCGGGCAGGCCGGGCTCGTCCCAGTCCAGCCGGCTGGCCGCGTGGGTCGCGGGGTCCTGCGGGTCCGGCACCCGGAACGTCGCCTCGTCCTCGCCGTACATCGCCGCCCAGCCGTGCCCGCCGAACTCCCGGGCCCGGCCCTCCCGCACGGCCTGCGCGAGCTCCGGCTCGGGGTGGTCGGTGACGTACATCCACGGGGTGCGGGCGCCCCACTCCTCGCCCATGAACAGCATCGGCGTGTACGGGGACAGCAGCACCAGCGCGGCCGACGCGGCGAGCGCGCCGTCGTCCAGAGCCGCCGTCGGCCGGTCGCCGAGCGCGCGGTTGCCCACCTGGTCGTGGTCCGAGCCGAACACGACGAACCGGTGCCCGTCGACCTCCGGCGGCACGGGCCGGCCCCAGTCGCGTCCGCGGAACGTCGAGTACCCGCCGTCGTGCACGAACACGTCGCGCAGCGCCTTGCGCAGGGTCTCCGGCGCGCCGAAGTCGACGTAGTACCCGTGCCGCTCGCCGGTGAGCAGGGCGTGCAGCGCGTGGTGCACGTCGTCCGCCCACTGCGCGGTCATGCCCCAGCCGCCCTCGGCGGTCGGGGTGACGCTCACGGGGTCGTTGAGGTCCACCTCGGCGATGAGGGACAGGGGGCGGCCGACCTCGGCGGACAGCGCGGCCACCTCGTCGGCGAGCTGCGCCAGCACGTGCCGGGGCGAGTCGTCCACCAGGGCGTGCACGGCGTCGAGCCGCAGCGCGTCCACGTGGAAGTCGCGCAGCCAGCGCAGCGCCGAGTCGACGATCCACCGGCGCACCTGCTCGGCGCCGTCGCCGTCGAGGTTGATCGCCGCGCCCCACGGGGTGTGGTGCGCCTCGGTGAAGTAGGGGCCGAACTCGCCCAGGTAGTTGCCGGACGGCCCCAGGTGGTTGTGGACGACGTCGAGGCACACCGCGAGCCCGGCCGCGTGCGCCGCGTCGACGAACCGCTGCAGGGCCGCGGGGCCGCCGTACGGCTCGTGCACCCCGTAGAGCCCGACGCCGTCGTAGCCCCAGCCGTGCACGCCGTTGAACGGGGCGACGGGCAGCAGCTCGACGACCTCGACGCCCAGCGCGGCCAGGTGGTCCAGGCGCGCGGCCGCCGCGTCGAGCGTGCCCTCGGGCGTGTAGGTGCCGACGTGCAGCTCGTAGACCACGGCGCCGCGCACGTCCCGGCCGCCCCAGCCCGCGTCGGACCAGGCGTGCCGGGACGCGTCGAACACCCGCGAGGGGCCGTGCACGCCGGCGGGCTGCCACGGGCTGCGGGGGTCCGGGCGCGGGTCGCCGCCGTCCAGCACGAACGCGTAGTCCGTGCCGTGCGGGAGGTCGCGGTCCGCGGACCACCAGCCGTCGTCGCCCCGGGTCAGCGGGACGGACTCCGCCCCGCCGTCGTCGGCGGCGGGCAGGTGCAGGGCGACGTCGCGGGCGGCGGGCGCCCAGACGGCGCCGGGCGGCCGGATGCGGGGGGCTGTCATGCGTCGGTCCTCCTCACCAGCAGGGCGACGGGCAGTCGGTCGAGCAGGGCGGCCAGCGGGCGCACCCCGCCGTCGACCGGCCGGTCCGCGAGCACGTCGTGCCAGTCGCCGTCCGGCAGGGCGACGGTGTGGTCCGCCCAGCCGCCGAGCCGGTCCACCATCGCCGCCAGCCGGGTGGCCACCACGGCGACCCGGGGCTCGCCGTCCGCGGTGCGGGCGAACGTCAGCACGTGCCCGGTCGAGTGCGGCAGCGGGGCGAACCCGGCGCCCGGGCCGACGAACGCCTCCGGCAGGTCCCGGCGCAGCCGGAGCGCCCGGGAGGTCACCAGCAGCTTCTCGTCGGCCAGGTCCCGCGGGCCCGCGCCCTCGTCCAGCCGCGCCAGCCGGGCGGCGAGCGCGCCGGTGTCGACGGGCCGGCGGTTGTCCGGGTCGACGAGCGCGACGGCCGGGACCTCGGTGCCCTGGTAGACGTCCGCGACGCCCGGGAGCGTGAGCTGCACGAGCTTCTGCCCGAGCGTCGCCGCCCGGACGGCGTCCCGCGTGCGGTGCTCCCACTCGGCGAACAGCTCCGCGACCCGCGGGTCGGCCAGCGCCTGCGCGGCGGCGTCCAGCACCGCGCGCTCGTACGCCTCGTCCGGGGTGATCCACGACGTGCGGTCCTTCGCCTCGCGCGTCGCCTTGGTCAGGTACTCCGCGAGCCGGTCGCCGCCGATCGGCCCGTCCGCGGTCCACGTGCCCGCGAGGGTCTGCCACAGCAGGTTCTCCGTGCGGCCGTCCAGCAGGGCGCTGCGATACGGGGCGGACGCGGCGCGCAGCCGGCCGACGAGGTCAGCCCACTCCACCGGCAGCTCGGACAGCACCCCGAGCCGCGCCCGGACGTCCTCGCTGCGCTTGGTGTCGTGCGTGGACAGCGTCGTCATGCCGAGCGGCGTCTGCTGCTGCGCCCGGGCCGCCCACGCGAGCAGCTCGGTGGGGGACAGGGCGAACCTCCCGGGCTCGCCGCCGACCTCGGTCAGGGCGACGAGCTGGGTCCACCGGTAGAACGCGGTGTCCTCCACGCCCTTGGCCATCACCGCGCCGCACACCTGCTGGAAGCGCACCACGAGCTCGTCGCGCTGCGGCTCCCGGGTCCGGCCGGCGCTGCCCACCTCGCGGCCGAGCAGCAGGTCCACGAGCACGTCCATCGTCGCGGCGCGCTCGGGGGACAGGCGCTCGCGGGCGATCCGGGCGGCGGACTCGAGGGCCTCGACGTCGGTCGCGTGCGGGGTGCTGCCGGGCGCGACGTAGGCGCGGTACCGGTCCATCGCCACGAGCAGCTCGACCAGGCAGTCGTGCAGCGACCGCCAGGTGTGGTCCCGCAGGCGCAGGTCGCCGCGGCACACCTCGGCGGCGAGCTCGGTCAGCCGATACACCTCGGCGTACAGCGCCCGGTCGACGACCTGCCGCTTCGCGTCGTCCACGATCTCCGGCAGCGCGTCGGAGGAGTCGCCGGTGAGCCGGTGCATGAGCGCCCCGAGCCGCGCGCCGCCGCCCGGGTCCACGAACGCCTGCTGGATCCGCCACAGCGCCTCGTAGCCGGTGGTGCCGGCGGTCTCCCAGTCGGCGGGCAGCTCCTCGTCGCCCTGCAGGATCTTCTCGACGACGACCCACGCGCCGCCGGACTTCTCCCGCAGCCGCTCGAGGTAGCCGCCGGGGTCGGCCAGACCGTCGGGGTGGTCGATCCGCAGGCCGTCGAGCACGCCCTCGTCCAGCAGCCGCAGCACCAGGGCGTGCGTGGCGTCGAACACCGCCGGGTCCTCGACCCGGATCGCGGCGAGCGTGCCCACGTCGAAGAACCGCCGGTAGTTCAGCTCCTCGTCCGCGACCCGCCAGTACGCCAGCCGGTAGTGCTGGCGCTCCAGCAGCTCGGCGAGCGGCAGCGCCTCGGTGCCGGGCCGGACCGGGAACGCGTGGTCGTAGTAGCGCAGCACCCACTGCGGCTCGTCGCCGTGGCCCGGGACGACCTCGTGCTCCAGGTGCAGCTCGCCCGAGGCGAGGACGGTGCCGATCCGGTCGCCGAGCACGGGCATGAGCACGTCGCCCGCTCCCGCCGACCAGTCCACGTCGAACCAGGACGCGTACGGCGACTCCGGGCCCTCCGCGAGCACGGACCACAGCGCCCGGTTGTGCCACACGGGGGTCGGGACGGCCATGTGGTTCGGCACGATGTCCAGCACCAGGCCGAGGCCCGCGGCGTGCGCGGCGTCCGCGAGCCGGCGCAGGGCCGGCTCCCCGCCGATGACGGGGGAGACCTCGTCGTGGTCGACGACGTCGTACCCGTGCGTCGAACCCGGGGCCGCGGTGAGGATCGGGGACAGGTAGACGTGCGTCACCCCGAGCGTCGCCAGGTACGGCACCCGCTCCGCGACGTCGTCCAGCGTCAGGTCCGCACCGAGCTGCACCCGGTAGGTGGACGTCGGCACCGGGCGGCCGGGCGCGGGGAGCCGGCGCGACGGGGTGCGGGCCTCGGGCCCGCGGTCGACGCTCACGGGCGGCGCCCGGGGGCCGGCGCGGGCAGCGGGTTGGGCGCCGGGGGCTGCGCCCCGTCCGCGCGGGACGTGGTCGCCGGCGCCTGCGTCACCGGGTCGACCGCCTGCACCGGCGGCCGGACCAGCACGACGGTCGACCGGTGCTCCAGCTGCAGCTCCGTCCCGGCCGCGAGCTCGTCGCCCGGGGTGAGCTGGTGGTCGGTGTCGAGCGCGACGGTCCAGGTCTCGCCGTACTCCGCGTCGGGGAGGGTGAACGACGCCGGCTCGGGCTGGGCGTTGAACAGCACGAGGAACGAGTCGTCGACGATCTCCTCGCCGCGCAGGTCCGGCTCGGCGATGGCGTCGCCGTTGAGGAACACCATGACCGCCCGCGCCAGGTCCTCCTGCCACTGCGCGTCCGACATGTGCTGCCCCGACGGGGACAGCCACGCGATGTCGCGCAGCTCGGACTCGCCGCCCCGCTCGGGCGCGCCGGAGAAGAACCGCCGGCGGCGGAACACCGGGTGGTCCCGGCGCAGGTGCACCACGCGGCGGGCGAAGTCGAGCAGCGACGTACGGGCCTCGTCCAGGTCCCAGTCCACCCAGGACAGCTCGTCGTCCTGGCAGTACACGTTGTTGTTGCCCTGCTGGGTGCGGCCGAGCTCGTCGCCGTGCGCGATCATCGGCACGCCCTGGGACAGCAGGAGCGTGGTGAGGAAGTTCCGCTGCTGCCGGCCGCGCAGGTCGTTCACGACCGGGTCGTCCGTCGGGCCCTCGACGCCGCAGTTCCAGGACCGGTTGTGGCTCTCGCCGTCCCGGTTGCCCTCGCCGTTCGCCTCGTTGTGCTTCTCGTTGTACGACACCAGGTCCGCGAGCGTGAACCCGTCGTGCGCGGTGACGAAGTTGACGCTGGCGATCGGCCGGCGGCCGGTGTGCTCGTACAGGTCGGACGACCCGGACAGCCGGCTGGCGAACTCGGCGAGCGTCGACGGCTCGCCGCGCCAGAAGTCCCGCACGGTGTCCCGGTACTGCCCGTTCCACTCCGACCACAGGGGCGGGAACCCGCCGACCTGGTAGCCGCCGTCGCCGAGGTCCCAGGGCTCCGCGATGAGCTTGACCTGGGAGATGATCGGGTCCTGCTGGACGATGTCGAAGAACGCGGACAGCCGGTCGACCTCGTGGAACTGCCGGGCCAGCGTGGCGGCGAGGTCGAACCGGAACCCGTCGACGTGCATGTCCTGCACCCAGTACCGCAGCGAGTCCATGATCAGCTGCAGCACGTGCGGGGACCGCATGAGCAGCGAGTTCCCCGTGCCGGTGGTGTCGAAGTAGTGCGCGAGGTCGTCGTCCACGAGCCGGTAGTACGAGGCGTTGTCGATGCCGCGGAAGCTCAGCGTCGGGCCGAGGTGGTTGCCCTCGGCGGTGTGGTTGTAGACCACGTCGAGGATGACCTCGATGTCCGCGGCGTGGAGCTCCTTGACCATCGCCTTGAACTCCTGCACCTGCTGCCCGGTGCTGCCGAAGGCGGCGTACCCGTTGTGCGGCGCGAAGAAGCCGATGGTGTTGTAGCCCCAGTAGTTCGCCAGCCCGCGCTCCTGCAGGGCCGGGTCGTTGACGAACTGGTGCACCGGCATCAGCTCGACCGCGGTGACGCCGAGCGAGGTCAGGTGCTCGATGACGGCCGGGTGCGCGAGCGCCGAGTACGTGCCGCGCATCTCCTCCGGCACCGCCGGGTGCAGCCGCGTCAGCCCGCGCACGTGCGCCTCGTAGATGACGGAGTCGTGGTACTCGTGCTGCGGCGGCCGGTCGTGGCCCCAGTCGAAGTACGGGTTCACCACCACGGAGGTCATCGTGTGGCCCGCGGAGTCGTCGGTGTTCCGCTGGTCCTCGTCGCCGAACGTGTACGAGTACAGCGACGGGTCGCTGTCGATGGCCCCGTCGATCGCCTTGGCGTACGGGTCGAGCAGCAGCTTCGACGGGTCGCACCGGTGGCCCTGCGCGGGGTCGTACGGGCCGTGCACCCGGTAGCCGTACCGCTGGCCGGGCTGGAGCGCCGGGACGTAGCCGTGCCAGACGAACGCGTCGACCTCCGGGAGGTCCACCCGGGTCTCGTTCCCCGCCTCGTCGAACAGGCAGAGCTCGACCCGCTCCGCGACGCCCGAGAACAGCGCGAAGTTCGTGCCGCTGCCGTCGTAGGTCGCGCCGAGCGGGTAGGGGCGTCCGGGCCAGATCCTCATGCGGTTCGTCCTCCGGGGGGCGTTCGGTGCTACCGGGCGGTCGGTGCCCAGGTGCACAGCGTGCCAGGGGTACCCCCAGGTCCGCAGGACGAACGCCGCCGGGGCCGTCCGGGTGGGTGGGTGCCGGGGTTTCACCCGAGGTCACCGGCCCGTTCACTCCGACGGACTATCGCATATCGGGCAAATCGGACGCATGCTCGACGCATGGACGGGGACGAGGCGCGGGTGGTCATCACCAACGCGGACATCGCGGCGGCGAAGCGCGACTGGCAGCTCGCGCGCTCCCGCGGCGACCTCCCCGACCGGATCGACGCCGCGTACGACCTCTACCGCCGCCTCGTCTCGGCCCAGGCCCAGCAGATCGCCGACACGTTCCGCGCCACCGGCGCCCTCCGCGCCGACCAGGGCTGACGGCCGCGGGGCCGGGTGCGGCCCGCCCTTTCGTGGGGCGCGCGTGCGGGCCGCGCGCGGGGCCTGTGCGCTGCGGGGCATGTGGCGTGCAGTCGGGGTACCGCGCGGCATGCCCGGTCGTCCGGATGGTGCCCCCTCGGCACGGAGGCTCTGCTCTGCCGGGCGCGGTGCCTGTGCGGGGCCGGCGTGCCGGCGTGCGCTCCAGGTGTGCGCCCGCCAGGCGCCGCGGGGCATGTGGCGTGCAGTCGGGGTACCGCGCGGCATGCCCGGTCGCCCGGATGGTGCCCCCTCGGCAGCGCGGGGGCGCGGGCGAGCGTCAGAGGGCGGCGGACGTCGTCAGGGTGACGCCGGCCGCCGACAGGCGGGTGAGGGCGTCGATCGTCGTGCGGACGCCGACGCCCGCGGTGAGGTCCGTGAGGACCCGGACGTCGAAGCCGGCGTCCCGGGCGTCCAGGGCGGTGGCGGTCACGCAGTGGTCGGTCGCGAGGCCCACGACGTCGACGCCCTCCGCCCCGGCCGCGCGCAGGGCGTCCGCCAGGCCCGCGGGGGCGGCGTCGGCCAGGGCGCCGGCCTCGGCGGCGGACTCGTGCGCCGGCTGCACCGCGCCCGCGAAGCCCGAGTAGTCCTGCCGCCCCTGGCCCTTGCGGACGTGCACGGTGCCGTCCGGCAGGCGCAGCGCCGGGTGGTACGCGGCACCGACGGTGTCCCGGACGCAGTGCTCCGGCCAGGTGGTCACGTAGTCGGGGTCCGCGCCGACGGCGAAGTGCCCGGCGTTGGAGTCGGGGAGGGGCTCGTGCCAGTCGGCGGTGGCGACGACCATGTCGTAGGCGGACGCGGCACGCGCGAGGAACGCGGTGACCCGCTCGGCCACCGCCGCGCCGCCGGTGACCGCGAGGGACCCGCCCTCGCAGAAGTCGTTCTGCACGTCCACCACGATCAGCGCCCGGCCCACGGCGATCCTCCCGTCGCGGCGGCCCGCCCGGTGCGCGCCGCCCGCGCCCACTCTAGGCAGCGCGGCTCAGGCAGGAGGGCTCAGGCAGCGCGGCTCAGGCAGCGCGGCGGGCGACGACGGCGGTGCCGTCCACGTCCTCGTCCCGGACGACCTCGGCGTCCAGCCCGGCAGCCGTGCAGGCGGCGAGCGTGGCCGGGGCCTGCCGTGGGCTGGTCTCGATCAGCAGCCGGCCGCCGGGCGCGAGCCACCGGGGCGCCGCGGCGGCCACCCGGCGGTGCAGGTCGACGCCGTCCGCGCCGCCGTCGAGGGCCGTGCGGGGCTCGTGCTCTCGGGCCTCGGCGGGCATGTGCGCGATCTCCGCGGTCGGCACGTAGGGGGCGTTGGCGACGAGCACGTCCACCCGGCCGCCGAGCGCGTCGGGCAGCGGGGCGTCGAGGTCCCCGAGCAGCACGGTCGCGCGCGACCCGAGGTTCGCCCGGGCGCACGCCACCGCGGCCGGGTCGAGGTCCGCCGCCCACAGCCGCACGTCCGGCCGCTCCGCGAGCACCGCCAGCCCCACCGCGCCGGTGCCGCAGCACAGGTCCACGACCCGCGCGCCGCGCGGCAGACCGGACAGCGCCGCCGCGACCAGCACACCCGTCCGCGCCCGAGGCACGAACACGCCCGGCGCGACCCCGACGCGGAGCCCGCGGAACGCCGCCCAGCCGACGACCTGCTCCAGCGGCTCGCCGGCCACCCGGCGCGCGGTCATCGCCTCGAGCGCGGCGGCGTCGGGCGCCTCGGCGACGAGCAGCGCGGCCTCGTCCTCGGCGAACACGCACCCCGCGGCACGCAGCCGCGCCACGAGGGCGGCGGGCGGAGCGGCACGGTTCACGGACCGTGAATGTACGCCGCCCGCTAGACCGCCACTGCGTCGCGGGCCAGCGGGCAGGTCATGCAGTGCCCGCCCCCGCGCCCGCGGCCCAGCTCGCCGCCGTCGATCGTGATGACCTCGACCCCGGCCTTCCGCAGCAGCGTGTTCGTGATCGTGTTCCGGTCGTACGTCACGACCACCCCGGGCTCGAGGGCGACCGCGTTGTTCCCGGAGTCCCACTGCTGCCGCTCGCTGGCGTAGTCGTCACCGCCGGTCTCCACGACCCGCAGCGCGTCCAGCCCGAGCGACCGGGCGACCACGTCGAGGAACGGGGTGGCGCCCTCGTCGGTGACGTGCACCCCGGGCTCGCGCTCGCCGGGCCGCAGGGTGAACGCGTGGATGTCGTCGACGATCCGCGGGTACACGGTCACCAGGTCGCGGTCGGCGAACGTCATGACGGTGTCGAGGTGCATGGCGGCGCGCAGCCGCGGCATGCCGGCGACCACGACCCGCTCGGCGGCCTGCTGCCGGAACAGCGCCTGCGCGAGCTGCGTGATGCCCTGGCGGGAGGTGCGCTCGCTCATCCCGATCAGCACGGTGCCGTTGCCGACCGGCATGACGTCGCCGCCCTCGACGGTCGCCCGCCGCCAGTCCACCTCGGGGTCGCCCCACCAGACGTGCGAGCCGGCGAACCGCGGGTGGAACAGGTAGACGGCCTTCATGAGCAGCGTCTCGTCGTGCCGCGCCGGCCAGTAGAGCGGGTTGAGCGTCACGCCGCCGTACAGCCAGGACGTCGTGTCCCGGGTGTAGAGCATGTTCGGGAGCGGGGGCAGCAGGTACTCCCGGCTCGTGCCGTCGTGGTCGACCAGCGCGGCGTACGCGGGCGGGTCCGGCAGGTCGGCCGTCGCCAGCCCGCCGACGAGCTGCTCCGCGAGCTCGCGCGGGGTCAGGGACTCCAGGTGCGCGCGGGCGGGCTCGACGAGCCCGATCCCGACGGCGGCGGGCACGAGGGCCCGGTCGAGCAGCCAGTCCCGGGCGCCGGGCACGGACAGCGCCTCGCCGAGCACCTGGTGCAGCTCGAGCACCTCGATGCCGCGGCCGCGCAGCTTCGCGACGAAGTCGGCGTGGTCGCGCTGCGCCCGCTCGACCCACAGCACGTCGTCGAACAGCAGGTCGCCGGCGTTGCGGGGCGTGAGCCGGCGGTGCGCGAGGCCGGGCGCGCAGACCAGGACGGACCGTAGCCGGCCGACCTCCGAGTGCACGCCGAACGGGAGGGCGCCGGGCTCGGCGGACGACGCGACCTGGGCGGCCGGGACGGACGTGGACGGGGACATGCGGACCTCCGGGGGTCGGGCGGCGGACGGGACGTCAGAGGCTGATCGCGCCGCGGGCCAGCGCGACGACGGCGGCGACCGCGCCGGCGAGCGACAGGGCGAACAGCAGGGCCTCGGTCGGGGAGAACACGCGCCGGTGCTGCTCGCGGCGGGTCATGACGAACAGCACGGTCGACGGGGCGTACACGAGGAACGCGATCAGCAGCAGCTCCCAGCCCGCGGCGACGAGCAGGAACGTCGTGTACAGCACCGCGAGCCCCGCGACCAGGGCGTCCCGGGGCCGGACGCCGGCGGCGCGGTCGGTCGCGAGCCGCAGCGCGTAACCGGCGGCGAGCAGGAACGGCAGCAGCGACAGCGCCGCGGTCAGGTCGAGCGCGAGGTCGAGGGCGTCCTCGGCGACCTTGGTGAGCAGCAGCATCACCTGCACCGTGCACGTCGACAGCAGCAGCGCGGTGGCGGGCACGTCGCGGGCGTTCTTCCGGGCGAGGAACCGCGGCATGTCCCGGTCCTGCGCGGCGACGTAGAGCACCTCGGCCGCCATCAGGCTCCACGCCAGGTACGCGCCGAGCACGGAGACCACGAGGCCGACGGAGACGAGGACGGCCCCCCACGGCCCGACCGCCGCCTCCAGCACCCCGGCCATCGAGGGCTGCCGCAGCGCGGCGATCTCCGCCGACGGCAGCACGCCGTAGGACACGACGGTCACCGAGGCGAACACCGCCAGCACCGTGAGGAAGCCCAGCACCGTCGCCCGTCCGACGTCCTCGCGGCGGCGCGCGTGCCGTGAGTACACGCTCGCACCCTCGACGCCGAGGAACACGAAGACGGTCACGATCATCGTGCCGCGCACCTGGTCGACGAGCGTCCCGCCGTCCACGCCGCCCTGCAGGTTCGCCATGAGGACGTCCACGTCCAGGGCGAAGAGCGCGAGCAGGACGAACACGACGATCGGCACGAGCTTGGCGACCGTGACGACCCGGTTGAGCCCGGTCGCCTCCTGCACGCCGCGCCGCACCAGCAGGAAGAACCCCCACGCGCACACGGACGAGATCCCCACCGCGAGCCAGGTGTCCCCGGCGCCCAGCGCGGGCACCGCGGCGCCCAGCGTCGACATGATGAGGATCCAGTAGAAGGTGTTCCCGACGCAGGCGCTGGCCCAGTACCCGAACGCCGAGAAGAACCCGGCGTACTCGCCGAACCCGGCCTTGGCGTACGCGTACACCGCGGCGTCCAGGTGGGGGGCGCGGATCGCGAGCCGCTGGAAGACGAACGCGAGCATGAGCATGCCGGCGCCGGCGACGGCCCACGCGACGAGCGCGCCCCACACGCCGGTCCCGGCGGCGAACCGCGCGGGCAGCGAGAACACCCCCGCTCCGACCATCGAGCCGACGACCATGGCGGTGAGCCCGCCGACGCCGATCGTGACGGTGCCGGGGGAGACGGCCGGCCCGGCGGCGCCGTCCTGCGTCCGAGGAGCGGGTGAGGTCATGGCGGCGGGTCCCTCCGGTCCCGGGAGGGGGCGGGACCGGCTGTCCGGCGGCCCCCTCCGACCGCCGGACAGCCCTCACCGCAGCACACCGGCTCGCACCGGGGGAACCCCTGAGTGGCGTCGCGGGCCCGCGACCGGGGCGAACGCGGAGAATTGAGTAGTGACGGGGACCGGATGCGGCCCGCGACTGAGGGTCGGGCGGCGAACCGACCCCCGGGTAGGCTGGCCGCGCGGCCCCGATAGCCCAACCGGCAGAGGCGTTCGGCTCAAACCCGATCCAGTGTGGGTTCGAATCCCACTCGGGGCACCGTGCTCGTCCCCACCCCTCGACCCGCCGTCCGGGCGTCCCTACTGTGGGCCGATGGGGCGGCTGATCTACTCGATGTTCACCTCGCTCGACGGCTACGCGTCGGACGCGTCCGGCAGCAGCGACTGGGGCGGGGCGCTCGACCCGGCGCTGCACGACTTCATCTCCGAGCAGACGCGGTCGGTCGGCACGTACCTGTACGGCCGGCGCATGTACGACACGATGGCGTACTGGGAGACGGCGCTCGAGGAGCCGGACCCGCCGGAGTTCGTCCGCACGTACGCCCGGGTGTGGCAGGCGGCGACCAAGGTCGTCTACTCGACCACCCTCGACGCGCCGACGACGGCGCGCACCACCGTCGAGCGGGCGTTCGACCCCGCGGCCGTGCGCGCGTGGGTGGACGGGCTCGACCACGACGTGACGGTCGACGGCCCGACGCTGGCCGCGCACGCGCTGCGCGCGGGGATCGTCGACGAGGTGCAGCCGTACCTCGCGCCGGTGGCCGTCGGCGGCGGGCTGCGGTTCTGGCCGGACGGCCTGCGCCTCGACCTGGACCTCCTCGAGGAGCGCCGGTTCGGCAACGGGACGCTCTGGCTGCGGTACGCGGTGCGGCGGCCCTGAGCGTCACGGCCCGCGCGTCGCGCCGCCGGCCAGCGGCACGGACAGCGCCCGGTCGTCCCCGGGCCGCGGCTCTCCGCGTGCCGTGTTGTTCGTGAGCACCCAGAGCGTCCCGTCCGGCGCGAGCGCGACGTCCCGCAACCGCCCGCGGTCGGTCAGCGCCTCGATCGCGGTGCCCGGTTCCGCGACCGGGACCAGCCGCAGCCGCTCGCCGCGCAGGTTCGCCACCACGACCACGTCCCCGACGGCGGCCAGCCCGCTGGGGCTCGCGGCGTCCGGGGACCACTGCTGCACGGGGTCCACGAACCGCGGGTCGCCCGCGACCCCCTCCACCTCCGGCCAGCCGTAGTTCCCGCCCGGCTCGATGACGTTGAGCTCGTCCCAGGTGTCCTGCCCGAACTCCGTCGCGAACAGCCGGCCGTCGGGCGCCCATGCCAGCCCCTGCACGTTGCGGTGCCCGAGGCTGTACACCGGCGAGCCCGGGTCGGGGTTGTCCGCCGGCACGTCCCCGTCGGGGGTGAGGCGCAGGATCTTCCCGGACAGCGCACCCGGGTCCTGGGCGCTCGCGGGGTCGCCCGCGTCGCCGACGCCCGCGTAGAGCATCCCGTCCGGGCCGAACGCGATCCGCCCGCCGTTGTGGTTGCCCGCCGACGGCAGCCCGTCGACCACCGTCACCGGATCGCCCAGCGCCCACGACCCCGGACCGCCCCGCAGCGGGTAGCGCTGGATCCGGTTGCCGTCCGGCCCGGTGGAGTAGGCGTACAGCCGGTCGTCGGCGTCCACCGCCAGCCCGAGCAGCCCGCCCTCGCCGCCGTGCACCACGTCCGGGACCGTGCCCACCTCCCGGGTCGAGCCGCCGCGGAGCACCTCCAGCACCCGGCCCGTGTCGCGCTCGGACACCAGCGGCGCGCCGTCCGCGAACACCACCGACCACGGCACGTCGAGCCCGGTGACCACGTCCGCCGGAGCGCCCCATGACGGCAGCGCGGTGGACGAGGGCGCCGGCGGGGGCGCGTCCGGCGTGCCGGGGGAGCATGCCGCCACCAGCAGCACGGCGGCGACCCCTGCGACGGCCGGCCTCCGGCCCCGAGCGCGCCCCACGATCCCTCCCCCCGACGGTCGTGCACCCGACGATAGGCGCGCCACCCCGCGCCGGCCCACGATGGACCGCATGGAACGGCACCGCGTCGGTGACGTCGACGTGCACCTGGCCGCCCACGGCGCGGGGCGGCCCGTCCTCGTGCTGCACGGCGCCGGCGTCGACCACCGCGAGCCCGAGGCCTGCTTCGAACCGGCCCTCGCCGCACAGGGCGGCCTGCGCCGGATCTACCCGGACCTGCCCGGCCACGGCCGCACCCCCGCACCGCCGGGGCTGCGCAGCGCGGACGACGTGCTGGACGTGATCCTCGGCCTGGCGGACGCGGTGGCGGGCGACGACCCGCTCCTGCTGGTGGGGCATTCGGCGGGCGCGCACTACGCCCGGGGCCTCGCCGCGCGCCGCCCGGAGCGGGTCGCGGGGCTGGCCCTCGTGTGCCCGCTGCTCCCCGGGGGCGGCGGCGACGTCCCCCCGCACCGGCCGGTGGTCGCGGACGACGCCCTCGGCGACGCCGGGTTCCGGGGCTACGTCGTCGTGCAGACCCCCGCGATGCTCGACCGCTACCGGCGGTGGGTGGAGCCGGGCGCGGCGCTCGCGGACGCGGCGGCGGCCGAGCGGATCGGCGTGCGGTGGGAGCTCGCCGAGCCCGGCGGCCCGGCCTACGGCGGTCCGGTCCTCGTCGTCGCGGGACGCCGGGACTCGACCGTCGGGTACGCGGAAGCGGTCCGGCTGCTGGACGTGTACCCGCGGGCGACGCTCGCGGTGGTGGACGACGCCGGGCACGCCCTCCCGCACGAGCGCCCGGAGGTGCTGGCGGGGCTGCTGCGCGAGTGGCTGGCCCGCGTCCCGCGGTGACCGCGTGCGCCCTGGCGAACCCCGACCGCCCGGTCGGCGTGCCGAGGTTCACAGGCCGCCGCACGGCCGCCGGGGCCCGCGTGCCCCTAGAATCTGTTCCCGTGAGCACCCAGGACGCGACGCCCGGCGGCGAGGCGCAGGCCGCCGACACCCCCCTCGACCTCGAGATCCCGCAGGCCCGCGCGGCCGAGAAGGCCCCGGAGGCGACCTCCCGGCCGGCCCGCCGCGCGGTCGTCGCGGAGGACGAGGCCCTCATCCGCATGGACGTCGTCGAGACGCTCCGCGAGGCGGGCTTCGACGTGGTCGGCGAGGCCGGCGACGGCGAGCAGGCGGTGGCGCTCGCCACCGAGCTCAAGCCGGACGTCGTGGTCATGGACGTGAAGATGCCCGTGCTCGACGGCATCTCCGCGGCGGAGCGCATCGCGAAGGGCCACCTGGCGCCGGTCGTGCTGCTCACCGCGTTCTCGCAGACCGAGCTCGTCGAGCGCGCCCGCGACGCCGGTGCGATGGCGTACGTCGTCAAGCCGTTCAGCCCGGCGGACCTGCTGCCGGCGGTCGAGATCGCCATCTCCCGCTACGCGCAGATCACCGCGCTGGAGTCCGAGGTCGCCGACCTCGCCGAGCGGTTCGAGACCCGCAAGCGCGTCGACCGCGCCAAGGGCCTGCTCATGACGAAGATGGGCCTGACGGAGCCGGAGTCGTTCCGCTGGATCCAGAAGACCTCGATGGACCGCCGCCTCACCATGCGCGAGGTCGCGGACGCCGTGATCGACCAGGTCGGCGGCGCCTCCTGAGGCACCCGCCCCCGCGTCTCGACGAGGCCCGGTCCACCCTCGCGGTGGGCCGGGCCTCGTCGCGTCCGGGGCGGGTCGTGGGGCGGCTCGCGGCACCTCCGGGTCACGAATCGGCAACGACCACTGGTGGAGACACGGGCGACACGTCCCCGACACATCGGGCCCCTACGTTCTCGCGCAAGCACCGGCCCGGGGACCTGGCCGGCAGTACTCACGACAGGGGTACCACGCATGACTCGTAGGACACACGCCGTGCAGGCTGCGGCTCTCGCGGGGGTCGTCGCCCTCGCGCTGACCGCGTGCGCCGGCTCGGACGACGACGGTGCCGGCGGCGAGGAGACGTCCGCCGGCGGGGCGGGCGGCCCGCTCATCATCGGCACGCTGCTCCCGCAGACCGGCACGCTGGCCTACCTCGGCCCGCCGGAGGTCGCGGGCGTCGACCTGGCGATCCAGGAGATCAACGAGGCCGGCGGCGTGCTCGGCGAGGACGTCGAGGTCGAGCACGCGGACTCCTCGGACGCCGAGCACGGCGAGGTCGCGACGCAGTCCGTCACCGACCTGATCTCGAAGGACGTGCAGGTCATCATCGGGGCGGCCTCGTCCTCGGTGACGCAGATCGTGATCGACGACATCACCGGGGCCGAGATCGTCCAGATCTCCCCGGCGAACACGGCGACCACGCTGTCCGGCTACTCGGACTTCTACTTCCGCACCGCCCCGCCGGACACCGTGCAGGGCTCCGCGCTCGGCAACCTCATCACCGGGGACGGGCACTCGAACATCGGCATCCTGGTGTTCAACGAGGAGTACGGCACCTCGCTGCGGAACGTCGTCAAGGACACCGTCGAGGCGGCCGGCGCCACGGTCGTGTACGGCAACCAGGGCGAGGAGTTCGACCCGGCGTCCAGCAGCTTCGCGACCGACGTCACGGCGCTCATGGCCACCAGCCCGGACGCCGTCGTCGTGCTCGCGTTCGAGCAGACGAAGCAGATCATCCCCGAGCTCGTCGCCGCCGGCGTCGACCCGGCGACGATCTACATGGTCGACGGCAACACCGCCGACTACTCCGCCGACTTCCAGCCCGGCACGCTCGAGGGCGCCCAGGGCACCATCCCCGGCGCGTTCCCGAGCGACGAGTTCGCCGAGCGGCTGAAGTCCGTCGACCCGGCGCTGACGGACTTCGCGTACGGCCCCGAGTCGTACGACGCGACCATCCTGGCGGCCCTCGCGGCGGTCAAGGGCGGCGGCACCGACGGCCCGACGATCCAGGCGAACCTGGCGGCGGTCTCCGGTGCGGACGGCGGCGAGAAGTGCTCGACGTTCGCGGACTGCGTCGAGCTGCTCGACGCCGGCGAGGACATCCAGTACGTCGGCCAGTCCGGCATCGGCCCGTTCAACGAGGACAACGACCCGTCGTCCGCGTTCATCGGGGTGTACCAGTACGGGGCCGACAACAAGAACGTCTGGGTGAAGGCGGTCGAGGGCGCGGTCGAGTGACCGCCTGACCCGCCCGGCACGAGGGCCCGGGGCGCGCGCACCAGCCGCGTCCCGGGCCCTCGCGCGCGCCCGGGCGGGGTTCCCCGGGCGGCGGGCCGGGCGTAGCGTCGCGGGGCATGGACCTTCGACTGGAGCTCGTGCAGGTGCCCGTCTCCGACGTGGACCGGGCCATCGCCTTCTACACCGAGCGCGCCGGGTTCGTGCTCGACCACGACCACGCCGTCGGCGGCGGCATCCGGTTCGTGCAGCTCACGCCGCCGGGGTCGCCCGCGTCGATCGCGATCGGGACCGGCCTGACGACGATGCCGCCGGGGTCCGTGGAGGGGCTGCAGCTCGTCGTCGCCGACATCGAGGAGGCCCGCGCGGAGCTCACCGGGCGCGGGCTGGACGTGGGGGAGGTGCAGGACTACCCCTGGGGGCGGTTCCTGTTCTTCGCGGACCCCGACGGGAACCGGTGGGCCGTCCAGCAGATCGTCACCGGGGGGAGCGCCTGATGTGCCGGAACATCACCACGCTGCGGGGCCTGGAGCCCGCCGCGACGCCGGAGGAGATCGAGGCCGCGTCGCGGCAGTTCGTCCGGAAGGTCACGGGCGTGCAGTCGCTGAGCGCCGTGACCGAGGAGCCGGTGGAGCGGGCCGTGGCGGAGATCGCCGCGATCGTGACGCGGCTGCTCGACGAGCTCCCCGAGCGCCGCCGCCCGCCGGCCACGGTCCCGCCCCTGCGCCGCCCCGAGGTCCGCGCCCGCCTGGGCCTCGACGCCGAGCCTTCCCACGAGCACGAGCACGGGCACGAGCACTCCCACGCGCACCCGCACGAGCACGTGCCCGCGTAGCGCAGCGCGAGGTCGAGGGTCTCGTCCGGAGCGCGCCCCCGACACCCTCGACCTCGCATGAGACCCTCGGACCTCGCCCCTTCCGGCCCGCCCCGCGCCTCAGGCCTCCGGGGACTCGCACCGGGTCGCCGCCTCCACGTCCGTCGCCAGGGTGCCCAGGTAGAGCTCGATCACCTTCGGGTCGTGCATCAGGTCCCGGCCGGGGCCGGAGTAGGCGTTCGAGCCCTGGTCCAGCACGTACGCCCGGTCGCAGATCTGCAGGCACCGCCGCGCGTTCTGCTCGACGATGACGACGGACACCCCGGCCTTGTTGATCTTGCGGGTGCGCAGGAACGTCTCGTCCTGCCGCACGGGGGACAGGCCGGCCGAGGGCTCGTCGAGCAGCAGCACGGACGGGTCCATCATGAGCGCGCGCGCCATGGCGACCATCTGCCGCTCGCCGCCGGACAGCGAGCCCGCCCGCTGCTTGCGCCGCTCCCCGAGCACGGGGAACAGGTCGACGATGAACGCGAACCGCTCGGCGAACCGCTTCGGCGACTGGAACAGCCCCATCTCGAGGTTCTCCTGGATGGAGAGCGACGGGAACACGTTGTTGGTCTGCGGCACGAAGCCGACGCCGCGCCGCACGAGCGAGTCCGCCCGGTGGTTGGTGATGTCCTCGCCCTTCAGCACCACCGAGCCGGACCGGATGGTCACCAGCCCGAACAGCGCCTTGAGCAGCGTGGACTTGCCCGCGCCGTTCGGGCCGATGATGCCGACGAGCTCCCCGGGGTGCACGACGAGGTTGCAGTCGTTGAGGATGTTCACCCCCGGCACGTAGCCGGCGACCAGCGAGGTGGCCGCGAGCAGCGGCTCCCCGGCGGGTGCGCCGCGGTGGACGGTCGAGGGGTCGTTCCCCTGCACGGCGGTGCTGCTCATCGGGTGCCCTCCTCGGTCGTGGTCGCGTCCTCCAGCAGGGCGTCGTCGCCGAGGTCGGTGTCGTGGTGCGCGCCGAGGTAGGCGTCGATGACGGCCTGGTCGGCCATGACGTCCTCGGGCGGTCCCTCCGCGACGATCCGTCCCTCGGCCATGACGACGACCCAGTCGGAGATGTGCCGGACCATGTGCATGTCGTGCTCGACGAACAGCACGGTGGTGCCCTCCTCCCGCAGGGCCTGGATGTGCCCGAGCAGCGACTGCGTGAGCGCGGGGTTCACGCCGGCCATCGGCTCGTCGAGCATGACCATGGTCGGCTTCGACATCAGCGCCCGGGCCATCTCCAGCAGCTTGCGCTGCCCGCCGGACAGGCTGCCGGCGAAGTCGTCGCGCTTGGCGTCGAGCTTGAACCGGACCAGCAGCTCCTCGGCCTGCTCCGTGATCTCCCGCTCGCGGGCGCGCCACAGCGGCGGCACGAGGGCGGTGAGCAGGTTCTCGCCGGGCTGGTGGGCGGCACCGAGCCGCATGTTCTCGATGACGGTCATCCGGGACAGCGCCTTGGTCAGCTGGAAGGTGCGGACCATCCCGGACCGGGTGACGCGCGCCGCGGACACCCCGGACAGCGACCGGCCCTCGAACGACCAGGTGCCGGTCGACGGCTTGTCGAAGCCGGTGAGCAGGTTGAACAGCGTGGTCTTGCCGGCGCCGTTCGGCCCGATGAGCGCGGTGATCGCACCGCGCTGGACCTCGAGGTGCCCGACGTCGACGGCGGTCATGCCGCCGAAGTGCCGCGTGACGCCGTCGGCGACGACGATCGCGTCCGGCTTCGGCACGCCGGGCGTGTGCGCGACGTGCGCGAGGTCGGCCGTGACGCGGTCCTTGCCGGTGGCCGTGGTCGCGTACGGGACGGGCGGGGGGACGTGGCCCCGGGGGACGTCAGCGGACATCGATCGCCAGCTCCTTCTTGTCGCCGAGGATGCCTTGCGGTCGGAAGATCACCAGGAGCATCAGCGTGACGCCGACGACGATCCAGCCGAACTGCTCGATCTGCTCGGTGCGCATGACGGACTCCGGGACCCCGACGCGCATCACGGACTTGATGAGCATGAGCGCGGCCCAGAAGATGATCGACCCCAGCACGGGACCGAACACGGTCGCGGCGCCGCCGAGCAGCAGGATCGTCCAGACGAAGAACGTCATCGGGCGGCCCATGGAGTCGGGCTGCACGGCGCGCGGCAGGACGTAGATGATCCCGGCCGCCGCGCCGATCACCCCGCCGAGGACGAGGGACTGCATCTTGTACGAGTAGACGCTCTTGCCGAGCGACCGCACGGCGTCCTCGTCCTCGCGGATGCCCTTGAGCACGCGCCCCCACGGGGACCGGATCAGCAGCCAGACCAGCAGGCAGGCGAGCGCGACCACCGACCACCCGACGATGCGGACCCACCAGGAGTTCGAGGCGTTCATCGCGTACTCGAACGGCCCGATCGCGACGCTGCCGTCCGGGAACGGCGAGGCGTCCTGGAACGTGTGCTTGTACGAGTTGCCCGTGAGCCCGGACGAGGCGCCGGTGAGGTCGGTCAGCGCGGAGGACCGGCCGACCATGCGGATGATCTCCGCCGCGGCGATCGTGACGATCGCGAGGTAGTCGCCGCGCAGCTTCAGGGTCGGGATGCCGAGCAGCAGCGCGAACACCGCGGCGCACGCGAACGCGACCGCCACCGCGGCCCACAGCGGCCACCCGGCGATCGTGGCGATGGCGAAGCCGTAGGCGCCGAGCAGCATGAACCCGGCCTGGCCCATGTTCAGCAGGCCGGTGAGGCCGAAGTGCACGTTGAGGCCGATGGCGGCGAGCGCGTAGGCCGCGGTCGTCGGGGCGAAGATCTCGCCGGCGACGTTGACGAGGATGCGGGACCACTCCATGACGGCTCCTAACCGATCCGCTCGGCGCGGCCGAGGATGCCCTGGGGCCGCAGCAGCAGGACGAGGATGAGGATGAGCAGCGCGCCGGCGTAGCGCATGTCGCTCGGGATGACGAGGTTCGACATCTCGACGACCAGGCCGATGACGATCGACCCGGCCAGCGCGCCGAACGCCTGCCCCAGGCCGCCGAGCGTGACCGCCGCGAACATCAGGAGCAGCAGGGCGCCGCCCATGTTCCAGGAGGTCGCGTTGAGGTACAGGCCCATGAGCACGCCGCCGAGCGCGGCCAGGCCGGCCCCGAGCGTCCAGACGAGCCGGATGATCCGGTCCACCGTGATGCCGGACGCCGCGGCGAGCGCGGGGTTGTCCGAGACGGCACGGGTGGCGCGGCCGACGCGCGTGCCGAGCAGGAAGTACGCGACCCCCGCCAGGACGACCGCCGCGATGAGCAGCGACCACAGCGACGTGGTGCTGATCCGCACCGAGCCGAGGGTGACGGTCGTCGGGTTCGTCGTGACGATGCGCAGCGCGCCGCCGCCGAAGAAGAACTGGAACGCGTACTGCAGCGCCATCGACAGGCCGATCGTCACGATCATCAGCTGGGTGAGGCCCACCCGGCGGCGGCGCAGCGGGCGCCACATCCCGGCGTCCTGCAGCCAGCCGGACGCGGCGCCCACGGCGACGGCCAGCACGCCGGAGACCACGAGCGGCAGCCCGAGGATCTGGCAGCCGACGTACGCGAGGATCGCGCCGAGGGTGACCTGCTCGCCGTGCGCGAAGTTCGACAGCCCCGTCGTGCCGTAGATCAGCGACAGGCCGACCGAGGCGAGGGCGAGGAGGACGCCGAAGACCAGGCCGCTGGTGGCCTGCTGCGCGAGCCGCCCCCAGGAGAACCCGCTGCCGCCCGAGCCGGACGGGGCGTCGGCCTCGGCGTCGGACGCGGGCGCTGTGCTGCCCGGGTCCGGCTCGGCCGAGGCGTCGTCGGACCCTCCGGCGGCCGGTGCCCCGAGCGGGAACAGCGCCCCCGCGGAGGAGCCGAGCGCGACGGTGACCGTGCGGGGGTTCCCGGCGGGGTCCCGCAGCGTCTCGCCCGCGGGCAGGGTCGCGACGTCCAGCGTGACGGTGTAGTCGCCGGCGGCGGTCACCGCCACGGTCCACCGGCCGTCGGCGTCCGTGGTCGCCGTGCTGGTGCCGCCCGGGCCCTCGACGTCGAGGACCACGCCGGCGGCGGGCTGCTGGTCGGCCGTGCGGATCGTGCCGTTGAGGCACCCCGTCGCCGCGTCCGCGACGCAGCCGGCCGTGGCCGCCCGCGCGGTCGCCGGCGCGGCGAGGGTGAGGAGCAAGGAGAGGAGGAGCACGCCGAGGGCGGCGAGCGCCCCGGCGGTGGAACGGTCCCTGGTCGCGGCTCGGCGCACCTGGTCCTCCGTCCGGTCGTGGCCGACGGATCGGCCGGAGTCGGCAGCGGGCCCGCGGTGGACGGCAGGACGGTCCTGCCGGGCGGGTTGGGCGCGACAGTAGGGAGGCCGTGTGTCCGGCCGATTACGGGCGTGTTCGAGGCGATCGCGTCCTTGCGCCGGGCGGCCGGGACGCCGGGCGGGAGCGGTCCCACGGTGGGCCGTTCACCCGCGAGAGTGAGCCGTCCCACACGCCCGGTCGCTGACCAGCGGGTTCGCGCCGGACCCCCGCGACGGTTGTCGGAGGCGACTAGGCAGGACGGGTTGCGGTGGGCCATGATCGGGCGAATGCCGCGGGGGGCGCAGCAGGCTCGCGACGACACCGAGGTCGCCGCGCCGTCCGAGTCCGACTGGAGGTCGCCGCACCGTGCCGTCGCCCGTCGCCGTCCGTCCTGCTCGTCCGGAGGACCTGGACGTCCTCGTCACCCTCAGCCTGGCCGCGCGGTCGGAGTCCCTGGTCGGGGCCCAGCTCTGCACGGACGACGCCGACCGGCTCCGCCACCAGATCGGCGCCCTGGTCGCCGAGCCGGGCGCCCTGGGCCTGGTCGGCATGCTGGACGGCGAGGTGTGCGGCATGGCGCTCGCGCGGATCGTCGGGCCCAGCCTGTTCACCGACGAGGTGACCGTCTCCATCGAGGCCGTGTTCGTCGCCGAGGGCGCGCGGCGCCGCGGCGTCGGGCACGCGCTGCTCGGCGGGGTGGTCGAGGAGGCGCAGCGCGCCGGGGCGTCCGACGTGCTCGCCGTCCCGCTGCCGGGCGCGCGCGGCATGCTGCGGTTCCTGGCGCGGCTGGGCTTCGCGCCCGCGGCCGCGCACCGCGTCGTGAGCACCGAGGCGCTGCAGCGCCGCCTGGTGGCCGACGCGCCGGCCCGCCGCCCGTCGGGGCGCGTCGGGCTGGACGACCTCATCGCCCGCCGCCGCCGCGCCCGCGCGGGGCGGGGCGTGGCGGGCGCGGAGGCCGCGGCGGTTCAGACCGGCCGGGCGTCCATCAGCATGCAGGTGAGCCGGGCGGAGCAGATCCGCCGGCCGCGCGGGTCCTCGACCACCACGTCGTAGGTCGCGACCCGCCCGCCGAGGTGCACCGCGGTGGCCGTGCCGGTCACCACGCCGTCGGTGGCCGCGCGGTGGTGCGTGCAGCTCAGCTCGATGCCGACCGCCCGGCGGTCCGGGCCGGCGTGCGCCGCGGCGGCGTACGAGCCCAGGGTCTCGGCGAGCACCGCCGACGCGCCGCCGTGCAGCAGGCCGTAGGGCTGGGCGTTCCCGGCGACGGGCATCGTGCCGACGGCGCGGTCGGGACCGACCTCCAGCAGCTCGATGCCCATGCGCTCCATGAGGGTGCCGGGCGGGTAGGGGGGCGGGGTCTGGGGCTCCGGGCCGGTGTCGGACATGACCGATAGGTTGGCACCCGTGACTGACGCGACGCGACTCCTCCTGGTGGACGGCCACTCGATGGCGTACCGGGCCTTCTTCGCCCTCCCGGTGGACAAGTTCGCCACCTCGACCGGCCAGCCCACCAACGCGGTGTTCGGTTTCGTGTCGATGCTGGCCAACCTGCTGCGGGACGAGGAGCCCACGCACGTCGCGGTCGCGTTCGACGCCGGGCGGACCACGTTCCGCACCGAGCAGTACGAGGAGTACAAGGCGAACCGCTCCGCGTCGCCCGAGCCCTTCCGCGGCCAGGTCGAGATCGTCAAGCAGGTCCTCGCGACCATGCACATCCCGACGCTCGACAAGCCGGGCTTCGAGGCGGACGACATCCTCGCGACGCTGGCGCGCCAGGGCGCGGCCGAGGGCATGGACGTGCTCATCTGCTCCGGCGACCGCGACTCCCTGCAGCTCGTGAACGAGCGCGTCACGGTGCTCTACCCGGTCAAGGGCGTCTCCGAGCTCGCCCGGATGACCCCGGACGCGGTCCAGGCCAAGTACGGCGTGCCGCCGGAGCGGTACCCCGACATCGCGGCGCTGGTCGGCGAGTCCTCCGACAACCTGCCGGGCGTCCCGGGCGTCGGCCCGAAGACGGCCGCGAAGTGGATCGCCACCTACGACGGCCTCCAGGGCGTCGTCGCGAACGTCGACCGGATCACGGGCAAGGCGGGTGAGTCCCTGCGCGCGAACCTCGACCAGGTGCTGCTCAACCGGCAGCTCAACCGCCTGCTGGACGACCTGGAGCTGCCGCTCGGCCCCGAGGACCTGGCCGCGCGCCCGTGGGACCGGGAGGCGCTGCACACCATCCTCGACGAGCTCGAGTTCCGCACCCTGCGCGACCGGCTGTTCGCGATGCTGCCCGGCGAGGCCGACGCCGCCGAGGTCGCCGGGCCGTCCGAGGGGCCGGTCATCGTCACCCCCGTGGACGGCGGGCTGGCGGCGTGGCTGGAGCGGCACGCCGGCGCCCGAACGGCGCTGGACGTGCAGGGCTCGGCGTCCCCGGCCGGCGGCGACGCGTGGGGCGTCGCCCTCGTGGTCGGCGACGAGGCCGTGGCGTACGACCTGGCGCAGATCTCCCCCGAGGACGAGACGGCGCTGGGCGCGTGGCTCGCCGACCCCGCGCAGCCCAAGGTGCTGCACGCCGCCAAGGAGGCCTGGCACGCCCTGGCGGGTCGCGGGTTCGCGCTGGCGGGCGTCGAGTTCGACACCGAGCTCGGCGCGTACCTGCTGCAGCCCGACCGCCGCGGGTACGACCTGTCCGACCTGGCGATCGGCTACCTGCGCCGCGAGCTCGGCGCGGTGGCCGACGAGTCCGGGCAGGGCGCGCTCGACCTCGACCTGGAGGGCTCGCAGGAGGGCACCCGCGGCGCCGTCCGGGCGGCGGCCGTCCTCGACCTGGTCGACGTCCTCGGGGGCCAGCTCGCCGACCGCGGCGCGGACCACCTGCTCCGGGACGTCGAGCTGCCGCTGGAGGGCGTGCTCGAGCGCATGGAGCACGTCGGCATCGCCGCGGACGCCGGCTACCTCTCGGCGCTGGAGAAGGAGTACGACAGCGCCGTGCAGCGCGCCGCGGGCGAGGCCTACGACGCGATCGGCCGGGAGGTGAACCTCGGGTCGCCGAAGCAGCTGCAGGAGGTGCTGTTCGACCAGCTCGAGATGCCGAAGACCAAGCGCACCAAGACCGGCTACACCACCGACGCGAACGCGCTGGCGGACCTGTTCGCGCGGACCGGGCACCCGTTCCTCGAGCACCTGCTCGCGCACCGCGACGCCATCCGCCTGCGCCAGACCGTCGAGGGCCTGCTGCGCTCGGTCGCCCCGGACGGCCGGATCCACACGACGTTCCAGCAGACCATCGCGGCCACCGGCCGGCTGTCGTCCACCGACCCGAACCTGCAGAACATCCCGATCCGCACCGAGGCGGGGCGGCAGATCCGCCGCGCGTTCGTCGTGGGTGCCGGCTACGAGACGCTGCTGACGGCCGACTACTCGCAGATCGAGATGCGGATCATGGCGCACCTGTCCGGCGACGCCGGGCTGATCGAGGCGTTCACCGCGGGGGAGGACCTGCACTCGTACGTCGGCTCGCGGGTGTTCGGGGTCCCGACCGACGAGGTCACCAGCGCCCAGCGGTCGAAGATCAAGGCGATGTCCTACGGCCTGGCGTACGGCCTGTCCGCGTACGGCCTCTCCCAGCAGCTCAAGGTCGCCGTCAAGGAGGCGGAGACCCTCATGGCGGACTACTTCTCCCGGTTCGGCGGCGTGCACGACTACCTGGAGACCGTCGCCGACGAGGCCCGCGCCACCGGGTACACCGCGACCATCCTCGGCCGCCGCCGCTACCTGCCGGACCTCACGAGCGACAACCGCGTCCGGCGCGAGGCCGCCGAGCGGATGGCCCTGAACGCCCCGATCCAGGGCAGCGCGGCGGACATCATCAAGCTCGCGATGCTCGGCGTGCAGCGCGAGCTCGACGCGCAGGGCCTCGCGTCGCGCCTCCTGCTCCAGGTGCACGACGAGCTCGTGCTCGAGGTCGCACCGGGCGAGCGCGACGCGGTCGAGGCGCTCGTGCGGGCGCAGATGGGCGCGGCGTACGCCCTGGACGTCCCGCTGGACGTCTCGGTCGGCGTCGGGGCGAGCTGGCACGACGCGGGCCACTGAGCGTGCCCAGGCGGGTCGACCGGGACCAGCGGCGCGCGGAGATCGTCGACGCCGCGCTGCGCGTCGTCGCGCGCGAGGGGCTGGACGGGGCCACCACCCGCGCGATCGCGGACGAGGCGCGCTGCACGCTGAGCGTGCTCGCGCACTTCTTCGGCGGCAAGGAGGGGCTGCTGGTCGCCGCGCAGACCGAGGTGCTCGACCGGATCGTCCGGCGCGCCTTCCGGTCCTCGGGTGAGCTGATGGGCCTCGAGGCCCTCGCGGGCGCCCTGGACGCGGCGCTCCCGCTCGACGCGGAGCGGTCCGCCGACGCCGCGGCCAACGCCGCCTTCGCCGCGGCGGCCCTTGCGCACCCGGACCTGGCCGCCGCGCGCCGGAGCAGCCGCGCGGACATCCGCCGGGTGCTGGACGGCTGCCTCGCGGAGGCCCGCGAGGCGGCCGAGCTGCGCGACGGCGTCGACGACGGCGCGGTCGTCCAGGAGTTCTTCGTGCTCGCGGAGGGCGCCGCGCTGTCCGTGGGGCTGGACGGCGACGGCGACCCCGAGGTCACGGCACGGGTGCGGCGGCAGGCGGCGGAGTTCGTCGACCGGCTGCGGCGTCCCGGGCCCGCTGCTCCGCGCTGACCCCGAGCCACCAGGACCACGAGTCCTTCGGCGTGCGGGCCTGCGTCGCGCGGTCGACGTGCACCAGCCCGAACCGCTCCTCGAACCCGGCGGCCCACTCGACGTTGTCGAACGCCGACCACACGTAGGCGCCGCGGACGTCCACCCCCGCGGCCACCGCGTCGGCGACCGCGCCGAGGTGCGCGTCGAGGAACGCGACCCGGCGCGGGTCCGCCACCCGGCCGGTGACCGGGTCCGGGTCGGGGTCGCGGTAGGACGCGCCGAACTCGGTCACCACGACCGGCGGCAGGCCGGGGTACCGGTCGCGCAGCGCGACCAGCACCGCGGTCAGCGCCTCCGGGACGACGGCCCAGCCGAAGTCGGTCCGCTCCGCGCAGTCCACCGGCACGGGGGAGAACGGCAGCCCGTCCGGGACGTCGACCTCCATGACGCCGCGGTAGTCCTTGCCGGCCCGCGGCGCCTCGACGCGGGCGGGCTCGTAGTAGTTCACCCCGTACACGTCGAGCGGCGCGGCGATCACGGCGAGGTCGGCGTCCAGCGCGCCGCCGTGCACCGGGAGCAGCTCCTCGACGCCCTCGGGGTAGCGGCCCAGCAGGATCGGGTCGGAGTACGCCCAGTTGGTGACGACGCGGAACAGCTCGGCGGCGGCGACGTCCTCCGGGGCGTCCGACGCGGCCTCGACCGGGAAGTGCTGCTGGGCGATCCCGACGCGGTGCCCGGGTCCCGCGGCCCGCAGCACCGCCGTGCCGAGTCCGTGCGCGAGGAGCTGGTGGTGCCCCGCGGCGAGCGCACCCAGCCCGAGGCCGAGCGCCGGCGCGTGGTCCGTCAGCCCGTGGCCGTAGAGCGTGTGCACGTTGATCTCGTTGAGCGTGAGCCAGTCGTGCACCCGGTCGCCGAGCCGGTCGACCACGTGCCCCGCGTAGTCCGCGAACGCGTGCGCCGTCCGGCGGTCCAGCCACCCCCCGTCCGCCTGCAGGGCCAGCGGGAGGTCCCAGTGGTACAGCGTGGGCACCGGGCGGACGCCGGCGGCGAGCAGCGCGTCCACCAGCCGGTCGTAGAAGTCGAGCCCGGCGGGGTTCACCGGCCCGGTGCCGCCCGGGACGACCCGCGGCCAGGAGATCGAGAACCGGTAGTCGTCGAGCCCGGTGAGGAGCGCGGCGTCCTCGGCGTACCGGTGGTAGTGGTCGATCGCGACGCGGCCGGTGTCGCCGTTCCGGATCACGCCGGGGCGGGACGTGAACTCGTCCCAGATGCTCGGGCCCTTCCCGTCGGCGTCCCACGCGCCCTCCACCTGGTAGGCGGAGGTGGCGGCGCCGAAGCGGAATCCGGGCGGCAGGTCTCGGGGCACGGCGGGGTCCTTCCAGGGCGCGGGGGTCAGGTGGCGGGGAGTCACGGGGTGGGGGTCACGCCGCGTCGGCGCGGGCGTCGGCGGAGTCGGGCGCGTCGCGCAGGTGGCGGACGCCGACGAGCGCGGCGAGCGCGAGGGCGGCGGTCACGCCGTACAGCACGGGGTACCCGCCGGCGCGGGTGACCAGCGGCGCGGCGAGCACCGGCGCGAGCACCTGCGGCAGCGCGGAGGCCACGTTCCCGACGCCGAGCATGGTCGCCCGGGTGCGCGGGTCGGGCAGCACGGCGGTGAGCACGGCCAGGTCGACGGCCACGTACAGGCCCCAGCCGACGCCGACCAGCGCCGTCGCCGCCAGCACGACCGGCAGCACGGGGAACGCAGCGAGCAGCGTGGCCGCGGCCGCCAGCAGCACCGCGGACGCGGCGACGAACGGCCGGCGCCGGCCCCGGCGGTCCGAGGCGGCACCCGCGACGCCGGCCACCACGGCGGTGACGAGGGCGGTGATCGCGGTGAGCGCCAGGACCCAGGTGCCGGGGTGGTCCACCCCGACGCCGTCCTGCAGGTAGAAGTACAGGTAGAGCAGCACGAGCGCGTTGACGAGGTTGAGTGCGAGCCGCACGCCCCAGGCCCACGCGAACGGGACGGTGGGCCGGAGCCCGCGCAGCCCGTCCCGCGGGCTCTCGGGCGCCTGCGGGGAGCTGCCGGGCGCCTCGTGGTGCACGACGAGCAGCGCGGTCACCAGGCACGGCACGGCCACGGCCAGCGCGACGTACCCGAGCGGCCCCTCGCCCGCGGCCACGGCGACGGCGGTGCCCGCGACGACCCCGATCGTCTGCGCGATGCCGAACCAGGCGCCGACGGTCCCGCGCCGCCGCTCCGGGACGTGGTCCGCGAGCATGGCCGCCAGCGCGGCGAGCGGCCCGTTCAGGCCGACCTGCACGAGCAGCCACCCCGCGACCATCGCCGCCGGCGTGTCCGCGGCGGCGAGCACGAGCAGGCCCGCGACGCCGACGGCGGTGCCGGCGACCAGCACGGGCCGGCGCCGTCCCCACCGCGTGCGCAGCCGGTCGGACAGCGCGCCCCACAGCGGGTTGGCGACCATCGACGCGAACGCGCCGTACCCCGTCACGAGGGCCAGCAGCGCCTCCTTGCCGTCCGCCGCGATCCGGTCGGCCTGGGCGGGCAGCAGCACCTGGATCGGCCCGAACCACCCCGCGGCCACGCCCACCATCGCGAGGACGTACGCGACGAGCCACCCCCGGGTGGGTACGCGGGGCCCGGCGAGGACGGCCACGGCCGGCGCGCCCGGCGGGTTCGACTCCGGCATCGCGTCCTCCGCGTTTTGGTGTATCACCTGATCCAGAACGCAAGGTACTGCCTGCCCCGGTCCGCCGCCAGACCCCCGGCACGATCCGCGAGCCCGCGAGTTCGACGGGGCACGCCGGGCGGGGGCGCTCAGGGGCGGTGGGACACCAGGATCGCCGTGCCCGGGAGCAGGCGTCCGCGCAGGGGGCTCCAGCCGCCCCACGTCCGGTCGTGGCCCTCGGGCCACTCCGGCTCGACCAGCGCGTCCAGCACCAGCCCGGCGCCCACCAGGTCGGCCACGTGGTCGCCGAGGGTCCGGTGGTACTCGGCGTACAGCACCCGCCCGCGGTCGTCCGCCTCGACGTAGGGCCGCCGGTCGAAGTACGAGCGCTCCGCGGTGAGCCCGGGCGGCCCGGGGTCGTCGGGGAACGCCCACCGCACCGGGTGGGTCACCGAGCACACCCAGCGCCCGCCCGGCCGCAGCACCCGCGCCGCCTCGGCGTGCACCCGCCGCGCGTCCGGCACGAACGGGATGGCGCCGTAGGCGGTGAACACGACGTCGAACGAGGCGTCCGGGAACGGCAGCGTCCGGGCGTCGGCCTGCACGAGCGGCACGGCGACCGCCCGCCCGGCGACCGGCCCGGCCTCGCGCCCCGCGTCGGCGGCGCGCGCCCGGTCCACCGCCGCGGCCGCGCCGAGCATCCCGGCGGACACGTCGGTCGCCACCGCCAGCGCGCCGTGCGCGGCCAGCCAGCGCGAGCACTGCGCCGCGCCCGAGCCGACCTCGAGCACCCGCCGTCCGGCGACGTCGCCCAGCAGGTGCGCGTCGGCCTCCCGCAGGCCCTCGGGGCACCAGACGAAGTCGTCGTCCCCGAGGAAGGCGCCGTGCTCGTCGAGGTAGTCCCCGGCGTTCGCGTCCCACCAGCGCCGGCCGGCACCCTCGGCGGCCGCGGCGGGCACGTCGCGGTACCCCGCGGAGGCGAGCTGCGGGCCCGGCGCGTCGTCGGTCGTCACCCCCCGACGGTAGCCGTCCGGGACCTCCGGCTCACGGTGGGGCCCGGCGTGCCGATAGCCTGGTCAGGTCGCGCGACGGCGCCGCGGCCAACCCCCACCCTCGGATGAAGGAGACCTCAGCGTGCGAGTCGGACTGCTCACCGGTGGTGGCGACGTCCCCGGTCTGAACGCGGCGATCCGGGCGGTCGTCAAGCGGGGCGAGGGGGAGTACGGGCACTCCATCATCGGGTTCCGCAACGGCTGGCGCGGCGTGGTGGACGGCGACATCGTGCCGCTGACCCGCAACCACATCCGCAACGTGCTGCCCAGCGGCGGCACCCTCCTCGGCACGGCGCGGTACCACCCGCACGCGTCGAACGGCGGCATGGACGGCGTCCTGGCGACCCTGGAGGCCGAGCGGATCGAAGCGCTGATCTGCATCGGCGGCGACGGCACGCTGCACGCGGCGTCGAAGGTGGCCGAGGCGGGCGTCAAGATCGTCGCGATCCCCAAGACGATCGACAACGACGTCTGGGGCACCGACCGGTCCATCGGCTTCGAGACCGCGGTGGGCATCGCGACCGAGGCGATCGACCGGGTGCACACCACCGCCGAGTCGCACAACCGCGTGATGATCGTCGAGGTCATGGGGCGCAGCGCCGGCTGGATCGCCGTGACCGCCGGGATCGCCGGCGGCGCCGAGGTCGTGCTGGCCCCGGAGGAGCCGTTCGACATCGACAAGGTGATCAAGTTCCTCAAGCACCGGCACCGCGCGCACGCGAACTTCTCGATCGTCGTCGTCGCCGAGGGGGCCGTCCCGGCCGAGGGCACGTCGATGTCGTACGAGGCGCCGGTCGGTCAGTTCGGCGAGATCGTCGCGGGCGCGATCACCGCGCGGGTGAAGGCGGAGATCGAGGAGCGCACCGGGTTCGACACCCGCGTGACGGTGCTCGGCCACGTGCAGCGCGGCGGCAGCCCGGTCCCGGCGGACCGGATCCTCGGCAGCCGGTTCGGCGTCGCCGCGATCGACGCGCTGGCCCGGGGCGAGTCGAACGTCATGACGGCGCTGCGCGGCGAGGAGGTCGTGCTGGTCCCGCTGCCCGAGATCGCGGGCAAGGTGAAGCGCGTCCCGTCGGAGCTGCTCCGGGTGGCGCGCGCCCTGGCCTGACGGCTTTGACCCGCCGTCACCGGGGCCGGTAAGGTATTCGGCGGTGTGGCGTGCCCTGCGTGGGGCGCGCGGCACCGCCGAATCCCTGTTCGCACGACAACTGTCCGCATCGGAGCCCATCCCTACATGAGCATCTCCACCCCCGCCAAGCCCGGCACCCCGCAGGTCGCGGTCAACGACATCGGCACGGCCGAGGACTTCCTCGCCGCCGTCGACGCCACGATCAAGTACTTCAACGACGGCGACATCGTCGAGGGCACCATCGTCAAGGTCGACCGTGACGAGGTCCTGCTCGACATCGGCTACAAGACCGAGGGCGTCATCCCGTCCCGCGAGCTGTCCATCAAGCACGACGTGGACCCGGGCGAGGTCGTCAAGGTCGGTGACGAGGTCGAGGCCCTCGTCCTCCAGAAGGAGGACAAGGAGGGTCGTCTGATCCTGTCCAAGAAGCGCGCCCAGTACGAGCGCGCCTGGGGCACGATCGAGAAGATCAAGGAGGAGGACGGCGTCGTCACCGGCACCGTCATCGAGGTGGTCAAGGGTGGCCTCATCCTCGACATCGGCCTCCGCGGCTTCCTGCCGGCCTCCCTCGTCGAGATGCGCCGCGTCCGCGACCTCCAGCCGTACGTCGGCAAGGAGATCGAGGCGAAGATCATCGAGCTCGACAAGAACCGCAACAACGTGGTCTTGTCGCGCCGGGCGTGGCTCGAGCAGACGCAGTCCGAGGTCCGTTCCACCTTCCTGCAGACCCTGCAGAAGGGCCAGGTGCGCCCCGGTGTCGTGTCCTCGATCGTCAACTTCGGTGCGTTCGTCGACCTGGGCGGCGTGGACGGGCTCGTGCACGTCTCCGAGCTGTCCTGGAAGCACATCGACCACCCGTCCGAGGTCGTCGAGGTCGGCCAGGAGGTCACGGTCGAGGTCCTGGACGTCGACTTCGACCGCGAGCGGGTCTCGCTGTCGCTGAAGGCGACGCAGGAGGACCCGTGGCAGGCGTTCGCCCGGACGCACGCCATCGGCCAGGTCGTCCCCGGCAAGGTCACCAAGCTCGTCCCGTTCGGTGCGTTCGTGCGCGTCGAGGACGGCATCGAGGGCCTGGTGCACATCTCGGAGCTGGCCGTGCGCCACGTCGAGATCCCGGAGCAGGTCGTGCAGGTCGGCGACGACGTGTTCGTCAAGGTCATCGACATCGACCTGGAGCGCCGCCGCATCTCGCTGTCGCTCAAGCAGGCGAACGAGGGCTTCGACCCGACCTCGGAGGACTTCGACCCCGCGCTGTACGGCATGGCGGCCGAGTACGACGAGGAGGGGAACTACAAGTACCCCGAGGGCTTCGACCCGGCGACCAACGAGTGGCTCGAGGGCTTCGAGACCCAGCGCGAGGCCTGGGAGGCGCAGTACGCCAAGGCCCACGAGCGCTGGGAGGCGCACCGCAAGCAGGTCCTGGACGCCGTCCAGGCCGACGCGGAGGCCGCGTCCGAGGGTGCGTCCTCGTCGTCCTCCTCGTCGTCGAGCTCCTCCTACTCCTCGGCCCCGGCCCAGGAGGCGACCGGCACGCTGGCGTCGGACGAGGCGCTCGCCGCGCTCCGCGAGAAGCTCACCGGCAACTGAGCCGACCGGCCGGGCCTGCGCCCGGTCAGCGGTCCGACGGGCCGGCCACCTGCGGGTGGCCGGCCCGTCGGCGTCTCACCGGCCGGGACGCCCGTCCGGGCCGTGTCACCGGTGCGTGAGAGGATCGACGGCGCCGCTGATCCACCCCGTGAAAGGCCGAGCTGTGCCCGCGCGCTCCACCACGCCCCGTCCGGCCACCCTGACCGGGTCGGTGCTGCGGCGGTCCCTGCTGCTCATGGGCCGCGGGATCGCGTCGCAGCCGCGCACGTACGTCCTGGCCATCGGCACGTCCGCCGCGTTCGGCGCGCTGACGGTCGCCGTGAGCCGGGTGCTCGGCTGGGCGACCGACGACGTCGTGGTCCCGGCCATCGCCGGGGACGGCGTGGCGCGCGGGCGCATCTGGCTCGCGGGGGGCGTGCTCGCGCTGGTCGCGGTCTCGCTGGCCGCGGCGGTCGCCGGGCGGCGCATCTTCGCGGGCATGGGCGTGGCCGACCAGCAGGCCATGCACCGGCGCGCCGTGACCCGGCAGTACCTGCGGCTGCCGATGAGCTGGCACCGCCGGCACCCGACCGGGCAGCTGCTGTCGAACGCCTCGGCGGACGTCGAGGCCGCGACCGGCGTGTTCAACCCGCTGCCCTTCGCGCTCGGCGTCGTCGTGATGATCGCCGTGGCCGCGGTGGCGCTGCTGTCCACCGACGTGTGGCTCGCGCTGGCCGCCCTCGTGGTGCTGCCCGCCGCCGTCGTCGCGAACCTCGTGTTCCAGCGCCGGATGTCCCCGGCCGCGACCCGCGCGCAGCAGCTGCGCGCGGAGGTGGCGGACATCGCGCACGAGAGCTTCGAGGCCGCGCTGCTGGTGAAGTCGCTGGGCACCGAGGACCGCGAGGAGCGCCGGTTCGCCGAGCGCGCGGGCGCCCTCCGGGACGCGAACGTCCGCGTGGGCGTCGTGCGCGCCTACTTCGACCCGGTCATCGACATGCTGCCGAGCATCGGGACGCTGCTCGTGCTGCTGGTCGGCGTGTGGCGGGTGTCCGTCGGCGCGGTCGACACCGGCGACATCGTCGCGGCGGCCTACCTGCTCACCCTGATGGCGGTCCCGGTGCGGGCGTTCGGCTGGGTGCTGGGCGAGCTGCCGCGCGCGCTGGTCGGGCACGACCGGGTGGCGCGCGTCGTCGACGCCGAGGGCGAGCTCGCGGCGGGCGCGGTGCCGCTGACCCGCCGGCCCGGCGGCGCGGCGCTGCGGATGTCCGGCGTCGGCGTGCGGGTGCCCGGCCCGGACGGCGGACCGGTCGACCTGCTGCGGGACGTGGACCTCGACGTCGCGCCCGGCCGCGTGGTCGCGGTCGTCGGCCCGACGGGGGCGGGGAAGACGACGCTGGTGTCGCTCGTCCCGCGGCTCACCGACCCCACGACCGGGACCATCGCCGTCGACGGCACGGACGTGCGCGACCTCGTCCCCGGCGACCTGACCGGCCAGGTGGTCCTGGTCGGGCAGCAGACCTTCGTCTTCGAGGACACCGTGCGCGGCAACGTCACGCTGTGCGACGCCGACGACCCGGCCGCCCCCTCCGACGACGAGGTCTGGGCCGCGCTGCGGCTCGCCCGGGTGGACGGCGTGGTCCGGGAGCTGCCCGGCGGGCTGGACGCCCCGCTGGGCGAGCGCGGCTCGAACCTGTCCGGCGGGCAGCGGCAGCGCCTCGCGATCGCCCGGGCGCTCGTGCGCCGGCCGCGCCTGCTCGTGCTGGACGACGCCACGTCGGCGGTGGACCCGCGGGTGGAGCAGGGCATCCTCACCGGCCTGCGCGAGCACACGGGCGACGGCGGCACCGGCCCGACGGTGCTGCTGGTCGCGTACCGGATGTCCTCGGTGCTGCTGGCCGACGAGGTGGTGCACGTCGCGGGCGGCCGGGTGGTCGACCGCGGCACGCACGCGGAGCTGCTGGCCCGCGACCCCGGCTACCGGGAGCTCGCGACGGCCTACGAGCAGGAGTCGGAGCGCCGTGCCGCCCGCCGGGCCGAGGCCCTGGCCGCGGGGGAGTCCGCCGAGGAGGACGACGAGGACCGCGAGGCCGACGCGCTGGTGGCGGCCGAGCTGGACGAGGAGGAGGCGCGATGAGCGCGGCGGACCCGGCCGACCAGGCCGGCCTGGGCGGCGGCGCCGAGCCGCTCGGCGTCCTCGGCACCCTGCGCCGCGGCGTGCAGGTCTCCCCGCAGCTCGTGCAGGGCATCGGCCTGACCTTCCTGCTCGCCGTCGTCGCGGCGGCCGGCAAGGTCGTCGTGCCCGTGGCGGTGCAGCAGGTGATGGACACCGGCATCCTCGCGGACGGCGGCCCCGACGTGCGCCGGGTCGTCACGCTGGTGGGCGCCGCCGCCCTCGCGCTGGTCGCGGGCGGGCTGTGCTCCGCGCTGGTGAACGTGCGGCTGTTCCGGGCCTCCGAAGCCGGGCTCGCGGAGCTGCGGGTCCGGGCGTTCCGGCACGTGCACGACCTGTCCGTGCTCACGCAGAACACCGAGCGCCGCGGGTCCCTGGTCTCGCGCGTCACCTCGGACGTCGACACGATCTCGATGTTCGTGCAGTGGGGCGGCATCATGCTGCTGGTCTCGACGCTGCAGGTCGCCGTCGCGACGGTGCTCATGGCCGTCTACTCGTGGCAGCTCACGATCCTGGTGTGGCTGTGCTTCGGGCCCCTGGTCGTGGCGCTGCGGCCGCTGCAGAAGCGGGTGAACGCGGCCTACACCCGGGTGCGCGAGCGCGTCGGGGCGATGCTCGGCGCGGTGTCCGAGGCCGTCGTCGGCGCCGAGACGATCCGGGCGTACGGCGTGCAGCGCCGGGTGCAGCGGACCGTGGACGCCCGGATCGGCGCGACCCGGGACGCGATGGTGCACGCGCAGAACACCGTGTCGCTGGTGTTCTCCTCGGGCGTCCTGGTCGCGAACCTCGTGCTCGCGGTCGTCGTGGTCGCCGGGACGGCGCTGGGCGTGGCCGGCGAGCTCAGCGTCGGCCAGCTGCTGGCCTTCCTGTTCCTCGTGCAGCTGTTCACCGGCCCGGTGCAGCAGGCCACCGAGGTGCTCAACGAGCTGCAGAACGCCGTCGCCGGCTGGCGCCGGGTGCTGGGCATCATCGACACGCCCGTGCAGGTGGCCGACCCCGGCCCGCGCGGCGTGCCGTCGCCCCGCGGACCGGCGGCGGTCGAGCTGCGCGGCGTCGGCTTCGCCTACCCGGGCGGGCCGCCGGTGCTGCACGAGGTGGACCTGCACCTGCCGGCGGGCCGCTCGGTCGCCGTCGTGGGCGCCACCGGCTCCGGCAAGACGACGATCGCCAAGCTCATCACCCGCCTGATGGACCCGACGGACGGCTCGGTGCTGCTGGACGGCACCGACCTGCGCACGGTCAGCACCGAGCACCTGCGCCGGCGGGTCGTCATGGTGCCGCAGGAGGGGTTCCTGTTCGACGCCACGCTCGCGGAGAACCTGGTCTACGGCCTGCGCGGCGCCGACGGCACCGCCCCCGACCCGGACGCCGCGGAGCCGGAGCTGCGCGCGGCGCTGGCGGAGCTCGGGCTGTCGGACTGGGTCGCGGAGCTCCCGGCCGGCCTGGACACGCCGGTCGGCCAGCGCGGCGAGGCGCTGTCCGCGGGGGAGCGGCAGCTCGTCGCGCTCACCCGCGCGTACCTGGCGGACGCCGACCTGCTCGTCCTGGACGAGGCCACCTCCGCTGTCGACCCGGCGACCGAGGTGCGGATCGCCCGGGCGCTCGACTCGCTGACCACGGGCCGCAGCACGGTGACGATCGCGCACCGGCTGTCGACGGCGGAGGCGGCCGACCTGGTGGTGGTCGTGGACGCCGGGCGGGTCGTCGAGGTCGGCCCGCACGAGGACCTGGCCGGGCGCGACGGCGTGTACGCCGCGATGCACCGGGCGTGGGTGGCGCAGACGCGCTGACCGGCGTGGACGCGCCGGGCGGTCGCGCGGGGCGCCGTGGGAGGATCGGCGGGTGGCACAGCACTCCTCCGTCCCGTCCGTCCCCGTCCGCCCCTCGGCGCTCGACCCGGCCGTCGCGGCGCGCCTGTCCCGGGACGCCGCCGGCCTGGTCGCCGCGGTCGTGCAGCAGCACGACACCGGCGAGGTGCTCATGGTCGGCTGGATGGACGACGAGGCGGTGCACCGCACCCTGACCTCCGGCCGCGTGACGTTCTGGAGCCGGTCGCGGCAGGAGTACTGGCGCAAGGGCGACACGTCCGGGCACGCGCAGTACGTGAAGTCGGTCGCCCTCGACTGCGACGGCGACGCGCTGCTCGTGCGGGTCGACCAGGTCGGCGCGGCCTGCCACACGGGCACGCGCACCTGCTTCGAGGCCGGCGGCCCGCTGGACGCCGTCGTGGGCGAGCGCCCCTCGGCCACCGCGGGGGAGCAGCCGTGACCGCCGGGCCGGCGGCGCCCGCCGAGGCCCCCGTGGACGTGCCCTGGGGCGCGACCTGGCCCGCGCTGGACGAGTTCCGCGAGCGGGCCGCGACGCGCCGGGTGGTCCCGGTGGTCCGCCGCCTGCTCGCCGACGACACCACGCCGGTGGGCCTGTACCGCACCCTCGCGGCCGGCCGGGCGGGCACGTTCATCCTCGAGTCCGCC
This sequence comes from Cellulomonas hominis, assembly GCF_014201095.1. Lineage (NCBI taxonomy): Bacteria > Bacillati > Actinomycetota > Actinomycetes > Micrococcales > Cellulomonadaceae > Cellulomonas > Cellulomonas hominis. The sequence goes on from NZ_JACHDN010000001.1 coordinate 3,904,397, forward strand.
GAGCAGGACGGCACGTGGTCGCGCTGGTCGTTCGTCGGCGTGCGGTCGCGCGCGACCCTGAGCGTCCGCGACGGGCGCGCCGTGTGGACCGGCGACGTGCCGGCCGGCGTGCCGACGCAGGGCGACCCGCTGGCCGTGCTCGGCGAGACGCTCGAGGTGCTGCGCACGCCCGCCGTCCCGGGCCTGCCCCCGCTCACCGGCGGCCTGGTGGGCGCGCTCGGCTGGGACGTGGTCCGGCACTGGGAGCCCACGCTGCCCGCGGCCGCCCCCGACGAGCTCGGCGTGCCGGAGCTGACGCTCTGCCTCGCGACCGACCTCGCGGTGACCGACCACCGGGACGGCTCGGTGTGGCTCGTCGCCAACGCGATCAACTTCGACGGCACCGACGAGCGGGTGGACGAGGCGCACGCCGACGCGATGGCCCGCCTGGACGCGATGCAGGACGCCCTGCTCCGCCCCGCCGCCCCGGCAGCCGCCCTGCTCGTGGACGCCCCGGTGCCCGAGCTGGAGTTCCGGTCCACCGCCGCGGAGTACGAGGCCGCGGTCGCCACCGGCAAGGAGGCGATCCGCGACGGCGAGGTGTTCCAGGTCGTCCTGTCCCAGCGGCTCGACCTGGACTGCCCCGCGGACCCGCTCGACGTGTACCGGGTGCTGCGGACCATCAACCCGAGCCCGTACATGTACTACCTGCAGCTCCGGGACGCGGACGGCGGCGACTTCGCCGTCGTCGGCTCCAGCCCGGAGACGCTGGTCAAGGTCACCGAGGGCCACGTCACCACGTTCCCGATCGCCGGCTCCCGCCCGCGGGGCGCGACCCCCGAGGAGGACCGCGCGCTGCACGACGAGCTGCTCGCCGACCCGAAGGAGCGCGCGGAGCACCTCATGCTGGTGGACCTGGCCCGCAACGACCTGGTCAAGGTGTGCGAGCCCGCCACCGTCGAGGTCGTCGAGTTCATGGCGGTCCGCCGCTTCAGCCACATCATGCACATCTGCTCGACCGTGGTCGGCCGGCTGCGCGCCGGGGCGACGGCGCTCGGCGCCCTCACCGCGACGTTCCCCGCGGGCACCCTGTCCGGCGCCCCGAAGCCGCGGGCGATCGCGCTGATCGACGAGATCGAGCCGGCCCGGCGCGGCATCTACGGCGGGACCGTCGGGTACTTCGACCTGGCGGGGGACATGGACATGGCCATCGCCATCCGCACCGCCCTGATCCGGGGCGGCCGCGCGAGCGTGCAGGCGGGCGCCGGCATCGTCGCGGACTCGGTCCCTGCGGCGGAGTACCGCGAGTCCCGGGACAAGGCCGCCGCGGCGGTCCGGGCGGTGCAGGTGGCGTCGCGGCTGCGGCGGGCGGAGCGGTCGTGACCTCGGCGCCCGACACCGAGGCGCCCCGGAGCCCCCGCACCCCCCGGCGCGCCGGGTCGGTGCTCGCCCTGCTGCTCCTGTCCGGCCTGGTCGCGCTCACCACGCTGCCGACCTGGGTCACGGCCACCGCCGCCGGCGCGCAGGGCGAGCAGGTCGCCGTCACCGTCCGGGGCTCCGCCGCCGCGCCCGGCCTGGTCGCGGCGGCCCTCGTGCTGCTGGCCGCCGCCGGCGCGGTCGCGCTGGTCGGCCGGATCGGGCGCTGGGTGGTGGTCGGGGTCGTCGCCGCGGCGGGCGTGCTCGTCGTGGCCTCCGGCCTGGCCGCGTGGGGCGGGGCGGCCGCCGCCGCCGAGCGGGCCGCCGCGGACGCGACGGGCGTGTCCGGGGTCGTCGGCGAGGTCGCGGTCGGCCCGTGGCCGCTCGTCGCCGCCGGCCTCGGCGTGGTCGTGGTCGCGGCCGCCGTGCGCCTGGCCCTTGTCTCCGGCCGCTGGCCCGCCGCCTCGGACCGGCACGAGCGCGCGGGCGGGAGCGCGCCGCCCGCCGCCGCGGGCGGCGACGACGAGCGCAGCACCTGGGACGCGCTGTCCCGTGGGGACGACCCGACCTGAACCGTCCGCTAGGGTGACGACACGACGTCATGAAAGGTGTGCCCACGATGGTCGAGCAGTCGCTCCGTCCCCCCGGTGTCGTGTCGGGTGCCCAGCAGCAGCCCGGCACGGAGACCCTGCGTCTGCCCCCGTCGGCCCCGCCCACCAACCACGGCCACACCACCGCCGCGTGGACCACGACGATCATCGTGCTGGTCGGTTCGGTCGCCGGCGCGCTCGGCCTGATCTTCGGCCAGATGTGGCTGTTCTGGACCGGTATCGGCGTCGCGCTCGGCGGCGTCGTGGTCGGCAAGGTGCTGCAGGTCGCGGGCTTCGGCCAGGGCGGGCGGCACACGGTCGCGAAGGCCCGGCGCACCGGCGGCCACTGAGCGCCCGCGCGGACGGGCGACGCGCCCGGCCCCGGCTGGACGGCGGAACCCGGCTCCGGTAGACCTGGGGGGTTCCGGCACGCTCGCGAGCAGCGGCGACGCCGGGCAGAGACCCCGCACGGACCCACGACAGGAGCCCGCCGAGATGTCGACCCCGAACCAGCCGCAGGACCCGTACTCCGCCCCCGACGGCTCCGGCCAGGGCCAGCAGCCCGGCGGCCAGCAGCCCGGCGGCATCCCGCAGTACGGGCAGTACGCCGGCGGGGAGCCGGCGCCCCAGCCCTACGGCCAGCAGCCCTACGGGCAGCAGCAGCCGTACGGCCAGCCTGCCGGCTACGGCGGCTACTACCCGAAGAACAACCTCGCGGTGTGGTCGCTGGTGCTGGGCCTGGTGGGCCTGTTCGTCTGCGGGTTCGTCACCGGCATCGCCGGCATCGTCGTCGGCACGAAGGCCAAGCAGGCCGTGGCCCGCGGCGAGGCGAACAACGGCGGCATGGCGACGGCCGGCCTCGTGATCTCCTGGATCGCCACCGTCCTCACGGTCCTCGCGACGGTGTTCGTCATCATCGCGATCGTCTCGCTCGGCGGCTGGGACGCGTTCTGGGACGAGTACCAGAACAGCCTCAACGGCTACTGAGATGACCCCGGCCGCGCCGCCCGTCCGCGCCGCGCGTCCGAGCCGCCTCCGGGCGGTGCGGACGCCGCTGCTGCTGGCGGGCGGCGCGGCCGTCGTCACGTCCGGGCTCCTGCTGGTCGACCCGCACGAGCCCGGCTCGTGGGGCGTGTGCCCGGTGTACGCGCTGACCGGCCGGTACTGCGCCGGGTGCGGCGTGCTGCGCGCGTCGCGCGACCTGCTGACCGGCGACCTGGCGGGGGCGTGGGCGATGAACCCGCTGTGGGTGCTCGTCGTCCCCGTCCTGGTCGCGTTCTGGGTCCGGGGGCTCGTGCGGGGCTGGCGGACCGGGACCCCGCCCGCCGCCCCGCCCGCGTGGGTCGCCGTGGGCGGCCTGCTGCTGGTCGCGGCGTACTCCGTCGCGCGCAACGTCCCCGCCTGGGCGCCGCTCCTCGCGCCGTGACCCGTCCCACACGCTGGGCCGTGGTCGGGCGACGTGCCGGCCGCCCGTACCATGGCCGAGGCGGCGCCGCGCGGGGTGCCGTTGCCGATGGCGGGGGAGATGAGGCGGCGATGGGCACTGTGCTGGACGACATCGTGGCGGGGGTCCGCGAGGACCTCGCGGTGCGCGAGGCGGCCACGCCGCTGGCGGAGCTCAAGGAGCGCGCCGCGCGGGTGCCCGGGGCGAAGGACTGCGTCTCCCGGCTCCGCGTCGAGGACGCGGTCACGGTGATCGCGGAGGTCAAGCGCTCCAGCCCGAGCAAGGGCGCGCTCGCGACGATCACCGACCCGGCCGCGCTGGCCGCGGAGTACGAGAAGGGCGGCGCGACCGTCATCTCGGTGCTCACCGAGCAGCGCCGGTTCAACGGGAGCCTGGCCGACCTGGACCACGTGCGCGCGGCCGTCGACATCCCGGTGCTGCGCAAGGACTTCGTCGTCACGCCGTACCAGGTGTGGGAGGCGCGGGCGCACGGCGCCGACCTGGTGCTGCTCATCGTGGCGGCGCTGGAGCAGACCGTGCTGACCTCGCTGGTGGAGCGGGTGCACTCCCTGGGCATGACCGCCCTGGTCGAGGTGCACGACACCGAGGAGGTCATGCGCGCGGTCGACGCCGGCGCGCGGGTGATCGGCGTGAACGCCCGGGACCTCAAGACGCTCGAGGTCGACCGCGGCACGTTCGCGCGGGTCGCCCCGTCGATCCCGGCGGACGTGGTCAAGGTCGCGGAGTCGGGCGTGCGCGGGCCGCACGACGTCATGGACTACGCCCGGGCCGGCGCGGACGCCGTGCTGGTGGGCGAGGCGCTGGTCACGGACGACGCCCCGCGGCAGTCGGTCGCGGACCTGGTGGCGGCGGGGGCGCACCCCTCGCTGCGCGCCGTCCGGCAGTGAGCACGAGGGACGAGGAGCAGCACGTGACGACGGGTCGGACCGGTCCGCAGGTGAGCACGACCCCCGGCGGGCCGCTGGCCACGCACGCGGGCCCCTACTTCGGGGACTTCGGCGGGCGGTTCGTGCCCGAGGCACTCGTCGCCGCGCTCGACGAGCTCGACACCGCGTTCCACAAGGCGCTGGCCGACCCCACGTTCGGCGCCGAGCTCGCGCGGCTGCACCGCACCTACACCGGCCGGCCGAGCCCGCTGACCGAGGTGAAGCGGTTCGCGGAGCACGTCGCGCCCGGGGTCCGGGTCTTCCTCAAGCGCGAGGACCTCAACCACACCGGCTCGCACAAGATCAACAACGTGCTCGGCCAGGCGCTGCTCGTGAAGCGGATGGGCAAGACGCGCGTCATCGCGGAGACCGGCGCGGGCCAGCACGGCGTGGCCACCGCGACCGCCGCGGCGCTGCTCGACCTCGAGTGCGTCGTGTACATGGGGGAGGAGGACACCCGGCGCCAGGCGCTCAACGTCGCCCGGATGCGGCTGCTCGGCGCGACCGTCGTCCCCGTGACGATCGGCTCCCGCACGCTCAAGGACGCGATCAACGAGGCGCTGCGCGACTGGGTCGCGAACGTCGACACGACGCACTACCTGCTCGGCACGGTCACCGGCCCGCACCCGTTCCCGGAGATGGTCCGGGACTTCCACAAGCTCATCGGCGAGGAGGCGAAGGCCCAGCTCGCGGAGGAGATCGGCCGGCTCCCCGACGCCGTCGCCGCGTGCGTGGGCGGCGGGTCGAACGCGATGGGCATCTTCAACGCGTTCCTCGACGACCCGTCGGTCCGGCTGTTCGGCTTCGAGGCAGGCGGCGAGGGCATCGCGTCCGGCCGGCACGCGTCGCGGTTCAGCGGCGGCTCCCCGGGCGTCCTCCAGGGCACGAAGTCGTACCTGCTGCAGGACGACGACGGCCAGACCCTGCCGAGCCACTCCGTCTCCGCCGGACTGGACTACCCGAGCGTCGGCCCCGAGCACGCCTGGCTGCACGACATCGGCCGCGCCGAGTACCGCCCGGTGACGGACGCGGAGGCGATGGACGCGTTCCAGCTGCTGTGCCGCACCGAGGGCATCATCCCCGCGATCGAGTCGGCGCACGCGCTGGCCGGCGCGCTCCAGCTCGGCCGCGAGGCCGCGACCTGGGAGACGCCGGACGGCCGCGAGCCCGTGATCCTGGTGAACCTGTCGGGGCGCGGGGACAAGGACGTCGCGACCGCGGCGGCCTGGTTCGACCTGATCGAGGACAAGCCGGTCGTCCAGGCCGACGAGGGGGAGCAGCTGTGAGCGGGACCGTGACCACCTCGCGCACCGGCGCCACCCTGGACCGCCTGCGCGGCGAGGGCCGGGCCGCCCTGGTCGGCTACCTGCCGCTCGGCTACCCGTCGGTGGCCGGTTCGGTCGCGGCGGCCCGCACGATGGTCGAGGCGGGCGTCGACGTCGTCGAGCTCGGCCTGCCGTACTCGGACCCCGTCATGGACGGACCGGTCATCCAGCACGCGGTGGACCACGCGCTGGCCGGCGGCACGCGCGTGCGGGACGTCCTGGGCGCGGTCGAGCAGATCGCCGCGACCGGCGCGCCCGTGCTCGTCATGACCTACTGGAACCCCGTGCTGCGGTACGGCGTGGACGCGTTCGCGCGCGACCTCGCGGGTTCCGGCGGCGCCGGGCTCATCACCCCCGACCTCATCCCCGACGAGGGCCAGGACTGGATCGCCGCGTCCACGGCGCACGACCTGGACCGCGTCTTCCTGGTCGCGCCGTCCTCGACGCCCGAGCGCCTGGCGATGACCGCGGCGGCCTCGCGCGGCTTCGTGTACGCGGCGTCGACCATGGGCGTGACGGGGGAGCGGACCACGGTCGGCGCCCGCGCCGAGCAGCTCGTGGCCGACACCCGCGCCGCCGGCGCCGAGCACGTCTGCGTCGGGCTGGGCGTGTCCCGCCCGGAGCAGGCGCAGGACATCGGCCGGTACGCGGACGGCGTCATCGTCGGCTCGGCGTTCGTCCGGGCCCTGGCCGACGCGCCGGACGAGGCCGCGGGCCTGGACGCGCTCGCCGCGGTGGCCTCCGGCCTGGCCGAGGGCGTCCGCCGCTCCCGCTGACCGGACCGGCGGGCGGTGCGCGCGCCGCCGTGGCTTAGGCTCGCGTCGTGATCATCCCCGCCGCGATCCCCAGCCCGTCGCAGGGCGTCTGGTACCTGGGCCCCGTGCCGCTGCGCGCCTACGCGCTGGCGATCCTGCTCGGCATCGTCGTCGCCGTGTGGCTGACGCAGCGCCGGTGGAGGGAGCGGGGCGGCGACCCCGACCAGGTGCTGGAGATCGCGTTCTGGGCGGTGCCGTTCGGCATCGTCGGCGGGCGGCTGTACCACGTCATCTCCTCCCCGGACGCGTACTTCGGCGCCGGCGGCGACCCGTGGAAGGCGCTCGCCATCTGGGAGGGCGGCCTCGGCATCTGGGGCGCGATCGCGCTCGGTGCCGTCGGCGCGTTCATCGGCTGCCGCAGGCAGGGCGTCTCGTTCCCGGCGTTCGCGGACGCGCTCGCGCCCGGGCTGCTGGTCGCGCAGGCGATCGGCCGGCTCGGCAACTGGTTCAACCAGGAGTTGTTCGGCGGCCCGACGACCCTGCCGTGGGGCCTGCGCATCGACGACGCGCACCTGCCCGCGGGCTACGAGTCCGGCACGCTGTTCCACCCGACGTTCCTGTACGAGCTGCTGTGGAACCTCGCGGGGGCGGCGCTGCTCATCTGGCTCGACCGGCGGTTCCGCCTGGGCCACGGCCGGGTGTTCTGGCTCTACGTGGTGATCTACACGACGGGCCGCCTGTGGATCGAGCTGCTGCGGATCGACCCCGCCGAGATGATCGGCCCGTTCCGGCTCAACGTGTGGACGTCGATCATCGTCGGTCTCGGGGCGCTGGTAGCGTTCTTGGTCGTCGGACGTCGTCATCCAGGACGCGAGACCACACCTCTCCTGCGGGAAGCAGCGGCGCAGGACGACGAGGTGGAGGAGCACGGCACCGCCCGCTGACCGCGGGCCCCGCGCGTGTGACCCACCTCACTTTCTCGCGATGTGAGCCCCCGTGTTTCCGGCGGGTATCGTCGCCACACCTAGCCCGGGCCGATGACGTCCCAGCCCCCCATAGCTCTACCCGGCCCTCCCTGGGTCGAGAGGACGGTGCTGATGCCCGCGTCGCCTGTGCGTCTCGGTGCTTCCCCTGCGGTGCCGCAGCAGGGTCTCTACGACCCGGCTGCCGAGCACGACGCGTGCGGTTTCGCGTTCGTCGCGACGCTGCGCGGCACCCCCGGCCGCGACATCGTGGACGCCGGGCTGACGGCGCTGCTCAACCTCGACCACCGCGGTGCGGTCGGCGCCGAGGAGAACAGCGGCGACGGCGCCGGCATCCTCACGCAGATCCCCGACGCCTTCCTGCGCGACGTGGTGGACGCCGAGCTGCCCCCGGCCGGCCGCTACGCGATCGGCATGGCGTTCCTGCCGCAGGACGCCGAGGAGCGCACCGTCGCCGTGCGCGCCGTCGAGGCGATCGCGGCGGAGGAGAAGCTCGACGTCCTCGCGTGGCGCGACGTGCAGGTGACGGCCGACCTCGTCGGCCCGACCGCCCGCGCCTCGATGCCGGTGTTCCGCCAGCTCGTCGTGGCGGACCCGTCCCGCGAGCTCGCCGGGATCGACCTGGACCGCCGGGCGTTCCGGCTCCGCAAGCGCGCCGAGCGCGAGCTGGGCGTGTACTTCGCCTCGCTGTCCGCCCGGACGCTCAGCTACAAGGGCATGCTCACCACCGGGCAGCTCGAGCCGTTCTTCACGGACCTGTCGGACCCGCGGTACGCCTCCGAGCTCGCGCTCGTGCACTCCCGCTTCTCGACGAACACGTTCCCGTCGTGGCCGCTCGCGCAGCCGTTCCGGATGATCGCCCACAACGGCGAGATCAACACGGTGCGCGGCAACCGCAACTGGGTCGCCGCCCGCGAGGGCACGCTGCAGTCCGACCTGCTGGGCGACCTGGCGCCGCTGCTGCCGGTGTGCACGCCGGGCGGCTCGGACTCGGGCTCGTTCGACGAGGTGCTCGAGCTGCTGCACCTGGGCGGCCGCAGCCTGCCGCACGCGATCATGATGATGATCCCGGAGGCCTGGGAGAACCACGCCCAGATGGACCCCGCGCGGCGGGCGTTCTACGAGTACCACGCGTCGCTGATGGAGCCGTGGGACGGCCCGGCGGCGATGACCTTCACGGACGGCACCCTGATCGGCTCGGTGCAGGACCGCAACGGCCTGCGCCCCGGCCGGTTCTGGGTGACGGAGGACGGCCTGGTCGTGATGGCGTCCGAGGCCGGCGTGCTCGACCTCGACCCGGCGACCGTCGTCCGCAAGGGCCGCCTCGAGCCGGGCCGCATGTTCCTGGTGGACACCGGCCAGGGCCGGATCATCGAGGACGACGAGATCAAGGCCCAGCTCGCCGAGCAGCGCCCGTACGCGGAGTGGGTGCGGGAGAACTCGGTCTACCTGGAGCAGCTCCCCGAGCGCGAGCACATCGCGCACTCGTCGGCCTCCGTGCGCCGCCGGCAGCGGACCTTCGGGTACACCGAGGAGGAGCTCAAGGTCATCCTCACGCCCATGGGCGCGACCGGCGCGGAGCCGCTGGGCGCGATGGGCTCGGACACCCCGGTCGCCGTGCTCTCCGAGCGCCCGCGCCTGCTGTTCGACTACTTCACCCAGATGTTCGCCCAGGTGACGAACCCGCCGCTGGACGCCATCCGCGAGGAGCTCGTCACCTCCATCGGCGGCGCGATCGGCCCCGAGCCGAACCTGCTCGAGGACACCCCGCTGCACGCGCGCAAGCTCGTGCTGCCGTTCCCGGTGCTGGACAACGACGGCCTGGCGAAGATCGTCAAGATCGACAAGGACCCCGCGATGGCCGGGATCTTCCGGTCGACGATCGTGCGCGGCCTGTACCCGGCGAGCGGCGGCGGCGAGGCCCTGGAGCAGCGGCTCGAGGAGATCTTCGCGGAGTGCGACGCGGCGATCGCCGACGGCGTGAGCTTCCTCGTGCTGTCCGACCGGGACTCCGACGCGGACCGCGCACCGATCCCGTCGCTGCTGCTGCTGTCGGCCGTGCACCACCACCTCCTGCGCCGGCACACCCGCACCCAGGTGTCGCTGGTCGTGGAGGCCGGCGACGTCCGCGAGGTGCACCACGTGGCGCTGCTCATCGGCTACGGCGCCGCCGCGGTGAACCCGTACCTGGCGATGGAGTCGGTCGAGGACCTCGCGACGAACGGCTACCTGCCGGGCGTCGGCCCGGAGCAGGCGGTCAAGAACCTCATCAAGGCGCTCGGCAAGGGCGTCCTCAAGGTCATGTCGAAGATGGGCATCTCGACCATCGCGTCCTACCGCGGTGCGCAGGTGTTCGAGGCCATCGGCCTGTCCCAGGCGCTCGTGGAGCGGTACTTCACCGGCACCACCAGCCGGCTCGGCGGCATCGGCCTGGACGTCATCGCGGCCGAGGTCGCCGCCCGGCACGCGGACGCGTACCCCGCGAACGGCAACCGCCTGGCGCACCGCCGCCTCGCGACCGGCGGCGAGTACCAGTGGCGCCGGGACGGCGAGGACCACCTGTTCGACCCGGAGACCGTGTTCCGGCTGCAGCACTCCACCCGCACGCGGCAGATGGACGTGTTCCGGTCCTACACGAACCGGGTGAACGAGCAGTCCTCCCGGCTGATGACGCTGCGCGGCCTGCTGGAGCTGCGGACCGCGGACCGCACCCCGGTGCCGGTCGACGAGGTCGAGCCGGTGAGCGAGATCGTCAAGCGGTTCAGCACCGGCGCGATGTCCTACGGCTCCATCTCCATGGAGGCGCACGAGACGCTCGCGATCGCCATGAACCGGCTCGGCGCCAAGTCGAACACCGGCGAGGGCGGCGAGGACCCGGAGCGGCTGCACGACCCCGAGCGGCGCTCGGCGATCAAGCAGATCGCCTCCGGCCGGTTCGGCGTCACCTCCGAGTACCTGACGTTCGCGGACGACATCCAGATCAAGCTCGCCCAGGGTGCCAAGCCCGGCGAGGGCGGCCAGCTGCCCGGCCCGAAGGTGTACCCGTGGGTCGCGCGGACACGGCACTCGACGCCGGGCGTCGGCCTGATCTCGCCGCCGCCGCACCACGACATCTACTCGATCGAGGACCTGGCGCAGCTCATCCACGACGCCAAGAACGCGAACCCGCGGGCGCGGATCCACACCAAGCTCGTCAGCGAGTTCGGTGTGGGCACCGTGGCGGCGGGCGTGGCCAAGGCGCACTCCGACGTGGTGCTCATCTCGGGCCACGACGGCGGCACGGGCGCGTCCCCGCTGACGTCGCTGAAGCACGCCGGGACGCCCTGGGAGATCGGCCTCGCCGAGACCCAGCAGACGCTGGTGCTGAACAACCTGCGCGACCGCGTCGTGGTGCAGGTCGACGGCCAGCTCAAGACCGGGCGGGACGTCGTCGTCGGCGCGCTGCTCGGCGCGGAGGAGTTCGGCTTCGCGACGGCACCGCTCGTGGTGTCGGGCTGCATCATGATGCGCGTCTGCCACCAGGACACCTGCCCGGTGGGCGTCGCGACGCAGAACCCCGAGCTGCGGTCCCGGTTCACCGGCAAGCCGGAGTTCGTCGTCACGTTCTTCGAGTTCATCGCCCAGGAGGTGCGCGAGATCCTCGCGGAGCTCGGGTTCCGGAGCATCCAGGAGGCCGTGGGCCACGTGGAGCTGCTGGACACCCGCAAGGCGGTGGACCACTGGAAGGCGCAGGGCCTGGACCTCGCCCCGGTGCTCGCGCAGCCCGAGCCGGTCCCCGGCTCCGCGCTGCACCACGTCCACGACCAGGACCACGGCCTGGACCGCGCGCTGGACAACCAGTTCATCGCGCTGGCCGCCGACGCCCTGGAGGACGCCCGGCCGGTGCGCATCGAGCTGCCGGTCCGCAACGTCAACCGCACCGTCGGGACGATGCTCGGCCACGAGGTCACCCGCCGCTACGGCGGCGCCGGCCTGCCGGACGGCACGATCGAGGTCGCGCTGAACGGGTCGGCGGGGCAGTCGTTCGGCGCGTTCCTGCCGGCGGGCATCACGCTGCGGCTCGAGGGCGACGCGAACGACTACGTCGGCAAGGGCCTCTCGGGCGGCCGGATCGTGGTCCGGCCGGACCGCAACGCCGTGCTGAGCGGCGAGCACAACGTCATCGCCGGCAACGTGCTGGGCTACGGCGCCACGTCCGGGGAGATGTTCCTGCGCGGCGTCGTCGGCGAGCGGTTCGGCGTCCGGAACTCCGGCGCGACCCTGGTCGTCGAGGGCGTGGGCGACCACGGCTGCGAGTACATGACCGGCGGCACCGTGCTGGTGCTCGGCCGCACGGGGCGGAACTTCGCCGCGGGCATGTCGGGCGGCACGGCGTACGTGCTGGACCTCAAGCCCGAGCGCGTGAACGTCCAGTCGGTCGCGACCGGCGAGATCGGGCTGGACCCGCTCGGCGACGAGGACGCGGCGCTGGTGCTGGACCTGCTGCGGCGGCACGCCGACGAGACGGGCTCGCGGGTGGCCGCCGAGCTGCTCGCGGACCCCGACGCGACCCGCGCCCGGTTCACCCGGGTGCAGCCGCGCGAGTACGCCCGCGTGCGCGCGGCACTGGCGAAGGCCGAGGCGGACGGGCTGGACCCGAGCGCGCCCGGCGTGTGGGAGGGCATCCTGGAGGTGGCACGTGGCTGACCCCCGTGGGTTTCTGAAGGTGCGGGAGCGCGAGCTGCCCGCCAACCGTCCGGTGCCGCTGCGGCTCATGGACTGGCGCGAGGTGCACGAGCACCGCAGCGCCGCCGACGACCCGCAGACGCCGACCCTGCTGCACCGGCAGGCGGGGCGCTGCATGGACTGCGGCGTGCCGTTCTGCCACAACGGCTGCCCGCTCGGGAACCTCATCCCCGAGTGGAACGACCTCGTGTGGCGCGGGCAGTGGGCGGACGCCATCGAGCGGCTGCACGCGACGAACAACTTCCCGGAGTTCACGGGCCGGATCTGCCCGGCCCCGTGCGAGTCGGCCTGCGTGCTGGGCATCAACCAGCCCGCGGTGACGATCAAGAACATCGAGGTCTCGATCATCGACGAGGCCTTCGACCGGGGGCTGGTGCACCCGCAGGTGCCGCAGCGCCTGTCCGGGCACACCGTGGCCGTCGTGGGCTCCGGCCCCGCCGGCCTGGCGGCCGCCCAGCAGCTGACCCGCGCCGGGCACACCGTCGCGGTGTACGAGCGGGACGACGCGATCGGCGGCCTGCTGCGCTACGGCGTGCCGGACTTCAAGCTCGAGAAGCGGCACATCGACCGCCGCCTGGAGCAGATGGCCGCCGAGGGCACCCGGTTCCGCCCGGGCGTCGAGATCGGCCGGGACGTCACCTGGGCGCAGCTGCGCGCCCGGTACGACGCGGTCGTGGTGGCCACCGGGGCGACCGTGCCGCGCGAGCTGCCCCTGCCCGGGCGCGAGCTCGCGGGCGTCCACCCGGCGATGGAGTACCTGCACCGGTCGAACGCGCTGGTGGCGGGCAAGGACGTGCCCGACCCGATCGACGCGGCCGGCAAGCACGTCGTCGTCATCGGCGGCGGCGACACCGGCTCGGACTGCGTCGGCACGGCCCTGCGCCAGGGCGCGGCGTCCGTCACGACGCTGGCCATCGGCAAGCAGCCCCCGACCGAGCGGCCCGCGAACCAGCCGTGGCCCACGGACCCGGTGCTGTTCGAGGTGTCCTCCTCGCACGAGGAGGGCGGCGAGCGCGCCTACCTGGCGTCCACCGTGGCGTTCGTGGGCGACGACGACGGCCGGGTCACGCACCTGCGCCTCGCGACCACCGAGTACCTGCCGGACGGCCGCCGCGTGCCCACCCCGGGCACCGAGCGGGACATCCCGGCCGACCTCGTGCTCATCGCGATGGGCTTCACCGGCCCGGAGACCGCGGAGCTCGTGGAGCAGGCGGGCGTGGACCTCACGGCGCGCGGCCTGGTCGCGCGGTCGGACGACTTCGCGACGTCGGTTCCGGGCGTGTTCGTCGCCGGCGACGCGGGCCGCGGGCAGTCGCTCATCGTGTGGGCGATCGCCGAGGGCCGGGCCGCCGCGGCGGCGGTGGACACCTACCTCGGGGGCTCCACGGAGCTCCCGGCGCCGGTGACGGCCGGGACGGTCGCGCTGCGGGCCTGAGCCCGGCCCGCGCCCGGGACGTTCGGTCCAGAGGAGCGCGGCGGGGGCGGCCTAGGTTCGGGCACCATGGCTGACCCCCGCGGCTTCCTCGCCCACCGCTCCCGCGAGCTGCCCCCGAACCGGCCCGTGCCGGTCCGGCTGCAGGACTGGCGGGAGGTGCACGCGCACCGCGCGGGCCACCCGGAGGACCTGGAGCGGCTGCACCGGCAGTCGTCGCGGTGCATGGACTGCGGCGTGCCGTTCTGCCACCACGCGTGCCCGCTCGGCAACCTCATGCCGGAGTGGAACGACCTGGTGTGGCGCGACCAGTGGCCGGACGCCGTGGAGCGGATGCACGCCACGAACAACTTCCCGGAGATCACCGGGCGGGTGTGCCCGGCGCTCTGCGAGGCGTCCTGCGTCCTGGGGCTGAACCAGGAGGCCGTGACGATCCGCGAGATCGAGCTCGCGATCGCCGAGGAGGGCTTCGCGCGCGACCTGCTCGTGCCGCAGGTCCCGCAGTGGCAGACCGGGCAGACGGTCGCCGTCGTCGGCTCGGGCCCGGCGGGCCTCGCCGCCGCGCAGCAGCTGACGCGGGCGGGGCACACCGTGGCGGTCTACGAGCGGGCCGACGCGCCCGGCGGTCTGCTGCGGTACGGCATCCCGGAGTACAAGCTCGAGAAGGCCGTGGTCGACCGCCGCATCGCGCAGATGACCGCCGAGGGCACCCGCTTCCGGTGCGGCGTCGAGATCGGCGTCGACCTGTCCGGCGACGAGCTCCGCGACCGGTACGACGCCGTGCTGGTGTGCGTGGGCTCGACCGTGCCGCGCGACCTGCCGGTGCCGGGCCGGGAACTGGCGGGCGTCCTGCCGGCGATGGACTACCTGCGCCCCGCGAACCGGGTCGCGGTCGGCCTGGACGCCCCCGGTCAGGTCGTGGCGACCGGGCTGGACGTGGTCGTCGTCGGCGGCGGCGACACCGGCGCGGACTGCCTCGGCACGGCCCTGCGCCAGGGCGCCCGGTCCGTGACCCAGCTCGAGATCATGCCCGCCCCGCCGACCGCGCGCGGCCCGGAGCAGCCGTGGCCGACCTGGCCGGTGCTGTTCAAGGTGTCCTCGGCGCACGAGGAGGGCGGCGAGCGGGAGTTCGCCGCGGCGACCACCGAGGTCGTCGGCGACGCGGACGGCCGGGTGCGGGCGCTGCGCCTCGTCGAGGTCCGGGCGGTCGACGGCCGGATGGAGCCCGTGCCCGGGACGGAGCGGGAGATCCCGGCGCAGCTCGTGCTGCTCGCGCTCGGGTTCACCGGACCCGAGCAGGGGCCGCTCCTGGCGCAGCTCGGCCTCGAGGTCGGCCCGCGCGGCACGTTCGAGCGCCGCGACGACTTCAGGACCAAGGTCCCGGGTGTGTACGTCGCAGGCGACGCCGGCCGCGGGCAGTCCCTCGTGGTCTGGGCCGTGGCGGAGGGGAGGGCCGCCGCGGCGGCCGTAGACTCCTACCTGTCTGGCAGTACCGCTCTGCCCGCTCCGGTGACCGCGAGCACGGTGGCGATGCGGCCGTAGACCATCAACCGCGCACGTCCGGGCCGGTCTGTGCCCACCAGGACGTTCGGTCCGAACCGTCTGTCACGAAAGGCCTAGGCTTTCCCCCATGCGTAGAGCGAAGATCGTCTGCACCATCGGCCCCGCCACGGAGTCCGCCGAGCAGATCCAGGCCCTTGTCGACGCCGGGATGGACGTCGCCCGACTGAACCGCAGCCACGGTGACACCGAGGTGCACAAGCGCGTGTACGACAACGTGCGCGCCGCCGCGAAGGCCTCCGGGCGCTCCGTGGCCGTGCTGGTGGACCTCCAGGGCCCGAAGATCCGCCTCGGGCGTTTCATCGAGGGCAAGCACGAGCTCGCCGAGGGTGACGTCTTCACCATCACCACCGAGGACGTGCCGGGCACCAAGGAGCTCGTCTCCACCACCCACAAGGGCCTGGCGGACGACGCCCGCGTCGGCGACCCGCTGCTCATCGACGACGGCCGCGTCCTCGTGCGCGTCACGGCCGTCGAGGGCCCGCGCGTCGTGACCCGCGTCGAGGTCGGCGGCCCCGTCTCCAACAACAAGGGCATCAACCTGCCCGGCGTCGCCGTCTCCGTCCCCGCGATGAGCGAGAAGGACGAGGAGGACCTGCGCTGGGCCCTGCGGACCGGCGCCGACATCATCGCCCTGTCCTTCGTCCGCAACGCCGCCGACTACGACGACGTCCGCCGGATCATGGAGGAGGAGGGCCGGGTCGTCCCGGTCATCGCCAAGGTCGAGAAGCCGCAGGCCGTCGAGAACCTGGCCGAGATCGTCGACGCGTTCGACGGCATCATGGTCGCCCGCGGCGACCTCGGCGTCGAGCTCCCGCTGGAGCAGGTGCCGCTGGTCCAGAAGCGCGCCGTCGAGCTGGCCCGCCGCAACGCGAAGCCGGTCATCGTCGCCACCCAGGTGCTCGAGTCGATGACGAACAACCCGCGCCCGACGCGCGCCGAGACCTCCGACTGCGCCAACGCGGTGCTCGACGGGGCCGACGCGGTCATGCTGTCCGGCGAGACCAGCGTGGGCGACTACCCGATCGAGACGGTCCGCACCATGGCCCGGATCATCGAGGCGACCGAGGAGCTCGGCCGGGAGCGCATCGCCCCGCTCGGCTCGACCCCGCACACCCGCGGCGGCGCCATCACCCGCGCGGCGGCCGAGATCGGCGAGACGCTCGGCGTGAAGTACCTCGTGACCTTCACGCAGTCCGGCGACTCCGCGCGCCGCATGTCCCGCCTGCGCTCGTCCATCCCGCTGCTGGCGTTCACCCCGCAGGCCTCGGTCCGCAACACCCTGTCGCTGAGCTGGGGCACGCAGACGTACGAGGTCCCGCAGGTCGAGCACACCGACGCGATGGTCCAGCAGGTCGAGTCCACCCTGCGCGCGCAGGGCCTCGCCGAGGTGGGCGACTACGTCGTCGTCGTGGCCGGCACGCCGGTCGGGGTCGTCGGGTCGACCAACTCGATCATCGTGCACAAGATCGGCGACGAGGCCGCGGGCCGCATCGCCTGACGCACACCGCACCGCCCGCGAGGGGCCCCGCAGCCGCGTGCTGCGGGGCCCCTCGCGCACGTCCGGGACCGTTGGTCCTGGTGGACGCCCGGTCGGCGTGGTGAAGTGCTCGGCATGACGCGTGCGCGACGGGTACTGGTCGGGGCGGGGCTGCTCGCGGGGGTCGCCGTCGCGCGGCACCAGGGGATGCGCTGGGGCGCGACCCAGGTCGAGCGCGCCGTGGACCTCCCCGGCGACGGGGTGTTGCCGTTCGCGCACGTGACCGCCACCCGCGGCATCACGATCGCCGCGGAGCCGGACCGGGTCTGGCCGTGGCTCGTGCAGATCGGCTGGGGGCGCGGCGGCTTCTACTCCTACGACGCGCTCGAGAACCTCGTCGGGCTGGACATCCGCTCCGCGGACGAGATCGTGCCGGAGTGGCAGGACCTCGGCGTGGGCGACCGGGTGCACCTGGCGCCGCAGGTCGGGCTCGAGGTGGTGCTCGCCGAGCCGCGCCGGGCGCTGGTGCTCGCCGGGGCCGCCCCGGAGGGCACCGACGCCGCGCCCGCGCCCTACGACTTCACGTGGTCCTTCGTGCTCCGGCCCGGGCCGGACGCCGGGACCACCCGCCTGGTGGTGCGCGAGCGGTACCTGTGCCGCACGCCGGCGGCGCGCCCGATGGTCGAGGTGGTCGCGGCGCTGAGCACGCTCATGAGCACGCGGATGCTGCGCGGCGTCCGGGACCGCGTCGAGGCGACACCCGCGTAGCGCCCGCGACGGCCGGGGCATAGCGTCGGCTGCGGCGGCCGGTCGCGGCCGCCGGGCGCGAGGAGGGAGCGGGCGTGGACGGGGTCGGGGTGCTGGTCGACGGGTTCGGCCGGGTCGGGGATCTGGTGCACGGCGTCCTGGACGGGCTGGGGGAGGACGAGCTCACCGCCCGGCTGGGTCCGGAGGCGAACACGATCGCGTGGCTGGTGTGGCACCTCGCCCGCGTCGAGGACGCCCAGGTGGCCCACCTCGCCGGCACCGACCAGGTCTGGCACGCGCAGGGGTTCGCCGACCGGTTCGCGCTGCCGTTCGACCGGGACGCCACCGGCTACGGTCAGAGCCCCGGGCAGGTCGCGCAGGTCCGCGCGGAGCCGGCGCTGCTCGCCGCGTACGCCGACGCCACGCGCGCGGCCACCGACGCCTACCTCGCCCGGCTGCAGGACGAGGACCTCGCGCGGGTGGTCGACGAGCGCTGGGACCCCCCGGTCACCGTGGGGGTGCGGCTCGTCAGCGTGCTGGGCGACGTCCTCGAGCACGCCGGCCAGGCCGCGTTCGTGCGCGGCGTCGTCACGTCCCGCTGAGCCGCGGGTGCGGGTCGAGCCGGTCACGCCGGACGTCGTCGTCGACCGGCTGGTCGAGCGCGTCCTCGGGGGCCTGGCGGCGGAGTCGTCGGGGGATCCGGGCGGGTCGGGCGCGACTGCCGGGCCGGGCGAGCCGGGGCGGCGGTGGCGGGTGCTGCTGGACGGCGCTCCGCCCACCCGTCCCGGGGCGCTGGCCGACGCACTGGTCGAGCCCCTGCGCGCCCGGGGGCACGCCGCGCTGCGGGTCTCCGCCGGGGACTTCCTGCGGCCGGCGGGCGTGCGGTTCGAGCACGGCCGGCAGGACCCGGACGCGCTGCTGGACGACGCGCTCGACACCGGGGCCCTGATCCGGGAGGTCCTGGACCCGCTCGGCCCCGACGGCGACGGGACGTACCTGCCCGCGCTCTGGGACGCCGAGCGGGAGCGCTCGGCCCGGGCCGCCCGGACGACCGCCCCGCCCGGCGCCGTGCTCCTGCTCGACGGCGGGCTGCTGCTCGGCCGGTGGCTGCCCGCCGACCTGACCGTGCACCTCGCGGTGCGCCCGGGGACGCTCGCGCGGCTCACCCCGCAGGACGAGGCGTGGCGGCTCGCGGCCGAGGAGCGGTACCGCGCGGAGGCGGACCCCGAGGGCACGGCCGACGTCGTGCTGCGGGTGGACGACCCGCGGCGGCCGGGCTGGGTGCTGGAGCCCTGAGCCGCCGCGGGCGCGGTCAGCCGGCCTCGGTGGCCGGGGTCCCGGCGGCCGGGACGGGGGCGGCGTGTGCGACCGCCCACTCGAGCGCGAGGTCGGCGACGGCCTCCCAGCCCGGCTCCGCGCAGGTCCAGTGCGACCGGCCGGGCAGCTCCTGGTACTCGGTGACCGCGGGGGACTTCGCGTACTTCTTCGCGTTCCCCTTGTTCACCGACGGCGGCATGATGTGGTCCTCCCCGCCCGCGATGAACAGCAGGGGAGCCCGGTCCCGGTCGTAGTCGACCCACGTCTCCTGGTGGCCGGGCTTGAAGTTGGCGATCAGCCCGTACGCCCACAGCCACGCCCCCGGAGCGCCGATCGCGTACCGCTCCCAGGCGGCGTCGGAGTCGGCGCGGCTCAGGGTGTTCGTGAACGCGTAGTGGAACTGCTCGGGCGTGAACGCCAGCGCCTCGTGGCGGCTCGACGGGTGCGTGAACGCCGGCAGCAGCGACTTGAGCTGCGACGGCGGCGTGACGTACACGTTCTCCGTCGGCGCCGAGTCGACGACCACGCCCGCCGCGCCCAGCCCGCGGGCCAGCAGCAGCTGGGTCAGCGTGCCGCCGAACGAGTGGCCGATGATGATCGGCGGCGCGTCCAGGGCCTCGATCACGGACGCCAGGTGGTCGACGGTCTCCGGGACGGTCAGCGTGGCGATCACCGAGCGGTCGGCGCGCAGCGCCTCCACCTCGACCTCGAAGCCCGGGTACGCCGGGGTCAGCACCCGGTAGCCCTTCGCCTCGTAGTAGGGCACCCAGTGCTCCCAGGAGCGGGGGGTCATCCAGAGGCCGTGCACCAGGACGATCGTGTCCGGGCTCGCGGCAGGCTGCGGTGCGGTGGTCATGGCGGCTCCCGTTCGGTGGTGTCTGACGGCTGACGAGCAGCAGGCGCGGCGGTCTGCTGCGACTTCGGTGGTCTCGCGCGGTGCACCCGGGGCGTGGAGCGTCCCCCGCGCGCATCATTCCGCGCCCGGGCCGTCCGGCGGAAGGTGCGGTCCGCTCCGTGGTGGGAGCGTCACCACGGGTGCATCCTGGAGTCAGGGAGGCGATCGCGATGGCGGCGGCGGCGAGCAGGACCCGGAGCACGGCCGAGTACGACGCGTTCGGGCCGTGGGTCGACCCGGTGCGGAGCCCCGAGGACGTGCCACGCCTCTACCAGGACTACCCCCTGGACCTCGCCGGCAGCCGGCTGGTCCTCAAGGTGCCGCGCGACATCGCCCGCCGCGACGCCACGCCCGACATGGACCTGTACGACCACCTGCTCGTGCTGGGGACGGACCGGTTCGTCGCGCTCAGCCGGCGCGAGGGCGCGCGCTACGACGTGCGGGACGTCCCGTACGACCGGGTCGCCGCCGTGCGGACGTCCGTGGACCTGCTGGACGGGCGGCTGGCCGTGCACGCGCTGGCCGGCGCGCCCGTGCGGGTGCGGTACTCCGGGTCGTCCGCGGACGTCATCGAGGAGCTCGTCGACCTGCTACGGCTCCTGGCGTGGCCGGTGGGGGCGTCCGGGGCGACGGGCGCGCCCGGAGCGTCCGGCGGCGTCGACCCCGGTCCGGGGCTCGGCAAGCTGTCCCGGCGTGCGCTCGGTGACCGGGAGATCGGGCTGCTGGCCGCCTACCGCGAGGTCGCCGACCGCGAGCCCGGGCTGCGCACCCTCGCCGCCCACCCGCGGCGCACGGTCCCGCCGGCCCGGTGCGCGCTGCGCCGGGTCGCGCACGTGCTGCGGCCGATGACGGTCCAGGGTGCCGTGGTCTGCTCGGACGGCCGCGAGCTCCAGGTGTTCGGCCGGGCGTCCTGGCTCGTGCGCGGGCGGACGCCGGTGCACTCGGACTCCCGGCTCGTCCTGCCCCTCGACCGGCTGACCGCCGTGACCACCCGGCGGCACCCGCGGTACCCGGGGGTCGCGGTGGTGACGCTCCGCGCAGGGGACACCGCGCTGGACCTGCCCGTGCCCGCGGGGTCGGACGCCGAGCGGGTGCTGACCGGGCTCACCGGTGCGAGGCTGGACGCATGAGCGAGGACCTGCCCGACAGCTTCGACCCGCAGCAGCCCGACGTGCCCAGCCTCGCGGTCGACCCCGACCCCGTGCCGGACGAGCACCACGGCGAGGCGCCCACCCGCGAGGAGCCCGAGGCGGACGCCCGGGACGCCTGAGGCGGCCGGGGGCCCGGCGTCGGTCGTCCGTCGCCAGGCGCGCGTGCGTCTCCACGTCGAACCGCTCCGCGCCGTCGGAACGGTTCGTCGGCGCGGTGCGGGAGAGGGCGGATGTGCTGAGCGTCACGCCGGCGGTCGTGGTCGGCGCCCCGGCCGGGCCGGGTGACCGCGCCGGCCGCTGCGGCCGGGGAGCGCCGGGTGGAGCCGCATGTGAGACGGACGCCACAGCGTGGCGCACCGCGCGCTCGGGCGGCGGAGAAGACGACGAAGGCCGCCCCGGGGTGCCGGGACGGCCTTCGTGCTCGTGGGCGATACTGGGATCGAACCAGTGACCTCTTCCGTGTCAGGGAAGCGCGCTACCGCTGCGCCAATCGCCCGGGCGATACGAGGTGGAGATGGGATTCGAACCCACGTATACGGCTTTGCAGGCCGCTGCCTCGCCTCTCGGCCACTCCACCCTGAGACCTCAGTCCTCAGCGACCGAGTAGGTCGGCCGGGAGTGTCTGCCTCCGAGCGGACGACGGGATTCGAACCCGCGACCCTCACCTTGGCAAGGTGATGCTCTACCACTGAGCCACGTCCGCGCGCCTCGTTCCACCGGTTCTCACCGGCTTTCCGGGTGCGTCGAGAACAATAGCCGACTCCGGACGCGAGAGTCCAACCGGCCCGGCCGAGGCCCGGAGATCCGCGTGATCACGCGGGACACGCGGCGTGGCGTGCCGCGCACGTCGCGCCTCCGGGGACGGACGAGGGGTCCTGGCTACCGTGACCGGGTGCCCAGCCGACCGTCCGATGGTCCTGCGCCCGGCTCCGCCCGGTTCGCGGGCCGCGTGCTCCGCGACCCCGTCGAGCACGTCCCGGACGTCGCGCTCGAGCCGGGGCGGCTGCGGACGCCGGGGTCCTGGGTCCTCGTCGGGGACTTCGTGGGCCGCGTGGGGGCGTGGCGGTTCGCGACGGCCGGCCCGGCCCGGCCCGGGGACGAGGTTGCTGACGGCACCGCCGACCCGGGGGCGTGGCGCGGTCCTGACGCCGGCGCCTGGACGTCGTCCCTGGACCGGGCGGCGTACGTCGCGGCCGTGGGGGAGGTCCGGGCGGCGATCCGGGCGGGGACGGTCTACCAGGCGAACCTCTGCCGCGTCCTGGCCGCGCCGCTGCCGGTCGACGCGCGCGGCGCGGAGCCGGACGCCCGGGCGCTCGGGGCGCGACTGGCGGCGGGCAACCCGGCGCCGTACGCGGGCGTCGTGCACGTGCCGGCCGGGGGAGCGGTGCCGCCGGTGTGGGTGGTGTCCGCGTCGCCGGAGCTGTACCTGCGCGTGGCGGACGGCTGGGTGACCTCGGCGCCGATCAAGGGCACCGCGCCGACGGCGGACGGGCTCACCGCCAAGGACCGGGCCGAGAACGTCATGATCACCGACCTGGTGCGCAACGACCTGCAGCGGGTGTGCGACCCGGGGACGGTGGAGGTCACGACGCTGCTGGGCGTGGAGGAGCACCCGGGTCTCGTGCACCTGGTGTCGACGGTCCGCGGGAGGCTGCGGGACGACGTCCGGGACGGCGAGGGGCTGTGGGCGGACCTCCTGGCGGCGACGTACCCGCCGGGGTCGGTCTCGGGGGCGCCGAAGCTCGCGGCGCTGCACGTCATCCGCCGGCTCGAGCCCGTGCCCCGCGGGCCGTACTGCGGGGCGGTCGGCTGGGTCGAGGTCGGTGCGGACGGGGGCGTCCGCGCGGCGGAGCTGGCGGTGGGCATCCGGACGTTCGTGTGGCGGGACGGCGTGCTGCGGTTCGGCACGGGCGCGGGGATCACGTGGGGGAGCGACGCCGAGGCGGAGTGGGCGGAGACGGAGCTGAAGGCGCGGCGGCTCGTCGCACTGGCCTCCGGCCCCGCGTCCCAGCCCGGCGCCGCGCCGGTGCCAGACTGACCGCCGTGGTGAGCGTCCTGTGGGCCGGCGGCCGGCTGCGCGACCCGCGCGAGCCCGTGCTGTCGGGCGCCGACGCGGGCTTCGCGACGGGCCTCGGCGTCTTCGAGACCTGCGCGGTGGCGGCGGGCCGGGCGTTCGCGCTGACCCGGCACCTGGACCGCCTGGCCGCCTCGCTGCGAGCCCTCGACCTCCCGCCGGTCGACGAGGGCGAGGTCCGGGACGCCGTGGCCGCCGTTCTGGCCGCGGGCGGCGCCGACGTCGGCCGGGTGCGGGTCACGGTGAGCCCGGGCGCCCCGGGGGCGGCCGCGCCGAGCCTGGTGGTCACGGCGGGCCCGGCGCCGCTCCGCGGGCCGGCGCACGTCGTCCGGGTGCCGTGGGTGCGCAACGAGCGGTCGCCGCTGGCGGGCCACAAGTCGACGTCCTACGCCGCGGACGTGCTGGCCCTCGCGGCCGCGCAGCGCGCGGGCGGCAACGAGGCGGTGCTCGCGAACACCCGCGGCGAGCTGTGCGAGGGCACCGGCTCGAACGTGTTCGTCGAGCGCGACGGCGCGCTGCTCACGCCGCCGCTGTCCTCCGGCTGCTTGCCGGGGGTCACGCGGGCGCTGGCGCTGGAGTGGGCCGCCGAGGCGGGCCTGCCGGTGGCGGAGGCGCGGTCCGGCGAGCTGCCGTGGGAGGTGCTGGACGACGTCCGCCGCGGCGGGGCGTCGCTGGCGCTGAGCGGGTCGCTGCGCGGGTTCGTCGGCGTGCACGCCCTCGACGGCGCGGCCGTGGCGACCGGCCCGCTGACCGCGGCCGTGGCGGAGCTGTTCCGGGCGCGCGCGGGCGCCGACCCGGACCCGTAGCGGCTCAGGCGGTGAGGAGCGCGGCGATCAGGGCCGCGATCTCGCCCTCCATGCGGTCGCTCTCGGTGCCGAGGGCGACGAGCTGCTCGGTGGCGGTGAGGAACCGCTCGAGCGGCTCGGACGGCGCCGCGAGCAGCGCGCTGCCCTCGATGCCGGTCAGCGAGATGAGGGTGAACAGCGGGTCCTCGTCCCGCCACACCTGCACGTCCCCGCAGCCCGCGGGGTCCTCGGCGTCCGCGAGCATGCCCTGGAGCAGCAGCTCGCGCCCGAGCAGCCAGACCGAGGTGGACTGGGGGCTGGTGAACACGGCACGCACCGTGTAGGGGTCGCTCACGCGGTACGACAGCTCCGCGGTGACAGGCAGGACGCTGGCATCGGAGCTGATGAGCTGCATGGCGACGGACTCGACGACGTCGTACGAGCGCTGGGCCACCGCATCCTCCTTCACACATGTCCACACGTCACGCGAGATGACCATGATGACAGCCGCGCTGCCCGGGTCCGAGGTCCCGCGCCGACTTTCACCCGGTGGAACCCCTCAGCGCCGGTCGCGGTCTGCCGGGCCGGGGCGGCGCCGCGCCGGCGATCCCGCTGGTGGACCGGCACGCCCGGGCTGCCCCGGGCCGGTTTCGTCCTTCCGCCCCGCGTCGGGTACTGTTGTCCACCGCCGGGCGATTGGCGCAGTGGTAGCGCGCTTCGTTCACACCGAAGAGGTCACTGGTTCGAACCCAGTATCGCCCACCGGCACGACGGCCCCCGGTCCCCAGCGGACCGGGGGCCGTCGTCGTCCCGGGCCGCGGCCCGCGCGAGCCCCCGACCGGCGCGGGCGTGCGTCCCGGCGACGAGGCGACCGGTCGGTAGCATCGACCCGGACCCCGCGCGCGAGGCGCGGGACCGACCCGAGGAGACCCGCACGTGTCCGAGCTCATCACCCTCACCGTCGACGGCGTCAGCACCACGGCCGAGGCGGGGACGACGGGCACGGACCTGTACGCCGCGCGCCGCGACGTCGTGGTCGTCCGCGTCGACGGCGAGCTCCGGGACCTGTCCCGCCCGCTCCCGGACGGCGCCGTCGTCGAGGCCGTCACGATCGACTCCCCGGACGGCCTGGCCGTGCTCCGGCACTCGGCCGCGCACGTGCTCGCGCAGGCGGTGCAGGAGGTCAACCCGAAGGCCCGCCTGGGCATCGGCCCGCCCGTGACCGACGGCTTCTACTACGACTTCGACGTCGAGACCCCGTTCACCCCGGAGGACCTGCGGGCCCTCGAGAAGGTGATGTCCCGCATCGTCAAGGAGGGCCAGACGTTCCGCCGCGTCGAGGTCACCGACGACGAGGCGCGCGCGCTGGCCGCGGACGAGCCGTACAAGCTCGAGCTCATCGGCCTGAAGTCCACCGCGGACACCGCGGGGGAGGGCGCCTCCGTCGAGGTGGGCTCCGGCGGCCTCACGTACTACCAGAACGTGCGCGGCGCGGGCCGGGAGTCCGAGACGGTCGTCTGGCAGGACCTGTGCCGCGGCCCGCACCTGCCCAGCACGAAGCTGCTCGGCAACGGCTTCCAGCTGACCCGGTCGGCCGCCGCCTACTGGCGCGGGAGCGAGAAGAACCCGCAGCTGCAGCGCGTCTACGGCACGGCGTGGCCGACCAAGGACGAGCTCAAGGCGTACCTGGACCGCATCGCCGAGGCGGAGCGCCGGGACCACCGCCGGCTGGGCAACGAGCTCGACCTGTTCTCGTTCCCGGACGAGATCGGCTCGGGGCTGGCGGTGTTCCACCCCAAGGGCGGCATCATCCGGATGGAGATGGAGGAGTACTCGCGTCGCAAGCACGTCGAGGCGGGCTACTCGTTCGTCAACACCCCGCACATCACGAAGCAGCAGCTCTTCGAGATCTCCGGGCACCTGGACTGGTACGCCGAGGGCATGTACCCCCCGATGCAGCTGGACGAGGAGCGGGACGCCGAGGGCAACGTCACCCGGCAGGGGCAGAACTACTACCTCAAGCCGATGAACTGCCCGATGCACAACCTGATCTTCGACTCCCGGGGCCGGTCGTACCGCGAGCTGCCCCTGCGGCTGTTCGAGTTCGGCACGGTGTACCGGTACGAGAAGTCGGGCGTCGTGCACGGCATGACCCGCGCCCGCGGCTTCACGCAGGACGACGCGCACATCTACTGCACCCGCGACCAGATGAAGGACGAGCTGACCAGCCTGCTCACCTTCGTCCTCGACCTGCTCAAGGACTACGGCCTCGACGACTTCTACCTGGAGCTGTCGACCCGCAACCCGGAGAAGTCGGTCGGCGAGGACTCCGCGTGGGAGGAGGCCACCGAGACGCTGCGGCAGGTGGCCACCGAGTCGGGCCTGGACCTGGTCCCGGACCCGGGCGGCGCGGCCTTCTACGGCCCGAAGATCTCGGTGCAGGCGAAGGACGCGATCGGCCGCACCTGGCAGATGTCGACGATCCAGCTCGACTTCAACCTGCCGGAGCGGTTCGACCTGCAGTACACCGCCTCGGACGGCACCCGGCAGCGCCCGGTGATGATCCACCGCGCGCTGTTCGGGTCGATCGAGCGGTTCTTCGCGGTGCTGACCGAGCACTACGCGGGCGCGTTCCCGGCCTGGCTCGCGCCGGTCCAGGTGCTCGCGGTGCCGGTGGCCGAGCCGTTCGAGCCGTACCTCGAGGGGGTCGTGGCCCAGCTGCGCACCCAGGGCATCCGCGCCGAGCTCGACCGGTCCAGCGACCGGTTCGGCAAGAAGATCCGCAACGCGAGCACGCAGAAGATCCCGTTCGTGCTGATCGCGGGCGGCGAGGACGCGGAGGCCGGGGCGGTGTCGTTCCGGTACCGCGACGGCCGGCAGGAGAACGGCGTGCCGGTGGCCGAGGCCGTGCAGCGCGTCGTCGCCGCGGTCCGCGAGCACGCGCAGGTCTGACGCGGTGCCCGAGCACGACGACGCGGCCCGCGGGGCGGCAGCGGAGGACGCCGCCGCCCTCGCGGGCGTGCCCGACGGCTTCGGCCGCCTGTGGACGCCGCACCGCATGGCGTACATCGGCGGGGAGAACAAGCCCGCCGACGGGGCCGCGGGCGACGGCTGCCCGTTCTGCCGCATCCCGGCCCTGTCCGACGAGGACGGGCTCGTGGTGGCGCGCGGGACGACGGCGTACGTGGTGCTCAACCTGTACCCGTACAACGGCGGCCACGTCCTGGCCGTGCCGTACCGGCACGTCGCCGACTACACCGACCTGACCGGGCCGGAGGT
This sequence comes from Cellulomonas hominis, assembly GCF_014201095.1. Taxonomy (NCBI): domain Bacteria; kingdom Bacillati; phylum Actinomycetota; class Actinomycetes; order Micrococcales; family Cellulomonadaceae; genus Cellulomonas; species Cellulomonas hominis. Next base: position 3,931,281 of record NZ_JACHDN010000001.1, read on the forward strand.
CGCCGAGATCGCCGCGCTGACCCGCACGGCGATGCGGGTGCTGCGCGAGGTCAGCGGGCCGCACGGCTTCAACATCGGCATGAACCAGGGCGACGTGGCGGGGGCCGGCATCGCCGCGCACCTGCACCAGCACGTCGTGCCCCGGTGGTCCGGCGACGCGAACTTCCTGCCGATCGTCGGCCGGACGCGGGCGCTTCCCGAGCTGCTGCACGACACGCGCGCGCGCCTCGCCGCCGCGTGGCCGACCGCCGGGGAGCCCGGCGAGGAGAGGGGTTGACCCGCCCGTGCTGAACCGACTGCGGGGGGCCATGACGCGGCTCTTCACGCCGGTGGCCGACGCGCTGCTGAAGCGGGGGGTGTCCCCGGACGCCGTGACGATCACCGGCACGGTCGCGGTCGTCGCGACCGCGCTGTGGCTGTACCCCACCGGGCACTTCCTCGCGGCGAGCCTGGTGATCGCGTTCTTCGCCCTCACCGACTCCCTCGACGGGGTGATGGCGCGGCGCGCGGGCCGGTCCGGGCCGTGGGGGGCGTTCCTCGACTCCACGCTCGACCGGTTCGGCGACGCGGCGATCTTCTCCGGCCTGGTGCTGTGGTTCATGGGCGAGGGCGACTCGGCCTGGGGCGCCGGCGCGGCGCTGGCCTGCCTGGTGCTCGGCTCGATCGTGCCCTACGCCCGCGCGCGCGCCGAGGGCCTCGGCATGACGGCCGCGGTGGGCATCGCCGAGCGTGCCGACCGGCTGGCGACCGTGCTGGTCGCCACCGCGCTGGTCGGGCTCGGTGTGCCGCAGGTCGTCCTCGTGGTCGTCCTCGCGCTGCTGGCCGTCGCCTCGCTCGTCACGATCGTGCAGCGCATGGCCACGGTCCGGCGGCAGGCGGGGGCGGCGGCGTGAGCGACGAGGCCCGGACGGGCCGGTTCGACGTGGCGCGCCTGTTCGCGTTCGCGTGGCGGGTGGTCGGCAAGGTGCCGGACCCGATCGTGCGCGGGCTGTTCCGGCTCGTGGCGGACGTCGCCTGGGTGGTGCGCGGCAGCGGCGTGCGGCAGCTCGAGGCGAACCTGCGCCGGGTGCGGCCGCAGGCGCCGCCCGAGGAGATCCGGCGGCTGACGCTGCTCGGGATGCGCTCGTACATGCGGTACTACGGCGAGTCGTTCGCGCTCGTCGGGGTGAAGCCCGAGCAGATCGCCGCGCGGGTGCGCCTCGAGGACCCCCGGGAGGTCGTCCGGGAGATCGACGCCGGCCGGATGGTCGTCATGGCGCTGGGCCACCTGGGCAACTGGGACCTGGCCGGCGCGTGGGCGACCACCCACCTCGGCCGCACGGTCACGGTCGCCGAGCGCCTCAAGCCCGAGGCGCTGTTCCAGGAGTTCCTCACGTTCCGCGAGGGCCTGGGGCTCGAGATCATCCCGCTGTCCGGCGGGGGCGGCGGGGTGTTCCGCGAGCTGGTGCGCGCGATCAAGCAGGGACCGGGCGGCCTGGTGCCGCTGCTGGCGGACCGGGACCTGACCGCCCGCGGCGTGGAGGTCGACCTGTTCGGCGAACGCGCGCGGGTTGCCGCCGGCCCCGCGGCGCTGGCCGTCGCGACCGGTGCGCCGCTGTGCGCGACCACCATCACCTACGAGCGCCTGCGCGGCCCCCGGCGGCGGGCGGCCGGCACCGCCTGGGGCGTCGTCATCGAGTTCGGCCGGCTGCTCCCGGTCCCGGACGACGTGCCGCGGCAGGACCGCGTCCGGGCGCTGACCCAGGCCTGGGTCGACGACCTCGCCCGCGGCATCGACCGCGCGCCGCAGGACTGGCACATGCTGCAGAAGGTGTTCGTCGCCGACCTCGACCCGGAGCGGTACGCCCGCACCCGGGCGGCGGCGGGGGAGACGGCGGGCGAGACCGCCGGGGAGACCGCCGGGGAGGCCGCGCGATGACCCCCGCCCCGGCCCGGCCGCTGCGCATCGGCATCGTCTGCCCGTACTCGTTCGACGTCCCCGGCGGCGTGCAGTTCCACGTCCGCGACCTCGCGGAGGCGCTCATCGCCCGCGGGCACAGCGTCTCGGTGCTCGCGCCGGCCGACGACGACACCCCGATCCCGGGGTACATGACATCCGCGGGCAAGGCCGTGCCGGTCAGGTACAACGGCGCGGTCGCCCGGCTGACGTTCGGCCCGCTGACCGCCGCCCGCGTGCGGCGCTGGCTGGAGGCGGGGCAGTTCGACGTGCTGCACCTGCACGAGCCCGTGACCCCGTCGCTGAGCATGCTCGCGCTGTGGATCGCGGACGGGCCGGTCGTGGCGACGTTCCACTCCTCGCTGGTGCGGTCCCGGTCGCTGCAGATCGCCTACCCGCTGGTGCGGCAGTCGCTGGAGAAGATCAGCGCCCGGATCGCGGTGTCCGAGGACGCGCGTCGCACCCTGGTCGAGCACCTGGGCGGCGACGCGGTGGTGATCCCGAACGGCGTGTACGTCGACGCGTTCGCCCGGGCCGGCACCGACCCCCGCTGGCTCGGCACGCCCGAGGCGCCGACGGTGGTCTTCCTCGGCCGGCTCGACGAGTCCCGCAAGGGCCTGCCGGTGCTGCTCGACGCGGTGCCGGAGGTCCGCCGGGCGTTCCCGGGCGTGCGCTTCCTCGTGGCGGGCCGCGGCGACACCGGCCCGGCGGAGGTCCGCGAGCTGCTCGGCGACGACGCTGACGCCGTGGAGTTCCTGGGCGGCATCAGCGACGAGGACAAGGCCCGGCTGCTCGCGTCGGCGGACGTGTACTGCGCGCCGCAGACCGGCGGCGAGTCGTTCGGCATCGTGCTGGTCGAGGCGATGAGCGCCGGCACGGCCGTCGTCGCCTCCGACCTCGGGGCGTTCCGGCGGGTGCTGGACGACGGCCGGGCGGGCGTGCTGTTCCGCACCGGCGACTCCGCGGACCTCGCGCGCACGCTGGTCGAGCTTCTCGGGGATCCGGAGCGGCGCAGCCGGGTGGCGTCCGCGGGGGAGTCGGCGGTCGGGCGGTACGACTGGTCGTCCGTGACGCACGAGGTCCTGACGGTGTACGAGATGGCGGTCGAGGGCAGCGCCGCGCCCGTGGGGGAGGACCCGACCTCCCGCCGCGGGGCGCGCCGCGAGGTCCTGCGCCGCCTGCGGGGTGACGAATGAGCTGGTCCGAGACGGCGGTCCTCGTGGTCGCGGTCGTCCTGCTGGTGGTGTGGTGGTCGTGGCTCGCCGCGTCCCGGATCGACCGGCTGCACCGCAAGGTCGCCGCGTCCCGCGCGGTCGTCGACACCCAGCTGCTCCGGCGCGCGTCCGCGGCGTCCACGCTGGCGGCGTCGGGCGTGCTGGACCCGGTGAGCAGCGTGCTGGTGGGCGAGGCGTCCTGGGCGTCCATCGCGGCCGGCGACCCGCAGACCGGCGGCATGGCGCGGCTGCCCGCCGAGCTCCGCGGCCCGGCGCGCGCCGGCACGCCGGGGCCGGAGCAGGACCGCGGGCTCGTCGAGAGCGAGCTCTCCGCGACGCTGCGCGAGGCGCTGGCCGACCCCGAGGAGGTCGCCGCCCTGCGCGAGGAGCCGGGCGCCGGCGAGCTGCTCGACGCGCTCGGCGACGCCTGGTACCGCGTGCAGCTCGCGCGCCGGTTCCACAACGAGGCGGTCGCCCAGGCCCAGCGGATGCGGCGCGGCTGGGCGGTGCGCACCCTGCGGCTGGCCGGGCGCGCGCCGATGCCCGAGACCCTCGAGCTGGACGACGCGTGGCCCCCCGCGCTCGGCCGCCCGGGCCGCCCCCCGGCCGCCGCCTGACACGACCGCGCGAGGCGTGGACGGCGCCCCCGGGGCCGCCGCGCGCGCGACTACGATGGACGACGGAAGCCGCCAACCCCCTCCCGAACTGTGAGGTCACCGTGACCAGCGACACCACCCAGCCCGCGACCGCCGACGCCCCCGCGGTGGGCACGGCCCGCGTCAAGCGCGGCATGGCGGAGATGCTCAAGGGCGGCGTCATCATGGACGTCGTCACGCCGGAGCAGGCCAAGATCGCCGAGGACGCCGGCGCGGTCGCCGTCATGGCGCTCGAGCGCGTGCCCGCCGACATCCGGGCCCAGGGCGGCGTCGCGCGGATGAGCGACCCCGACCTGATCGACGGCATCGTCAACACCGTGTCCATCCCGGTGATGGCCAAGGCCCGCATCGGCCACTTCGTCGAGGCGCAGGTGCTGCAGAGCCTGGGCGTCGACTACGTCGACGAGTCCGAGGTGCTCACCCCGGCGGACTACGCGCACCACATCGACAAGTGGCAGTTCACCGTGCCCTTCGTGTGCGGCGCGACCAACCTCGGCGAGGCGCTGCGCCGCATCACCGAGGGCGCGGCCATGATCCGGTCGAAGGGCGAGGCCGGCACCGGCGACGTCTCGAACGCCACGACGCACATGCGGACCATCCGCCAGGAGATCCGCCGCCTCACCTCGCTGCCCGAGGACGAGCTGTTCCTCGCGGCCAAGGAGCTGCAGGCGCCGTACGACCTGGTCGTCGAGGTGGCTCGCGCCGGCAAGCTGCCGGTCGTGCTGTTCACCGCGGGCGGCATCGCCACCCCGGCCGACGCGGCGATGATGATGCAGCTCGGCGCGGAGGGCGTGTTCGTCGGCTCCGGCATCTTCAAGTCGGGCAACCCGGCGCAGCGCGCCGCGGCGATCGTCAAGGCCACGACCTTCTACGACGACCCGGACGTCATCGCGAAGGTGTCCCGCGGCCTCGGCGAGGCCATGGTCGGGATCAACGTCGACGACGTCCCGGTGCCGCACCGCCTGGCCGAGCGCGGCTGGTGACCCACCCGACCGACGGCCCGCCGACCCCCACCGGGGCCGGCGGGCCGTCGCCGTCGGTGCTCGGCGACGACTGGGTGCTCGGGGCCGACGGGCTGCGGTTCCGGCGCGCGGCGCGCGTGCTGCTGCTCGACGCCGACGACCGCCTGCTGCTGGTCCGGGGGCACGACGTCGACCAGCCCGAGCGGTCCTGGTGGTTCACCGTCGGGGGCGGGATCGACCCGGGGGAGTCGGCCCGCGCGGCGGCGGTCCGCGAGCTGCGCGAGGAGACCGGGCTGGTGCTCGGCGACGGCGCGCTGGTCGGTCCGGTGCTGACCCGGTCGGCGATCTTCGACTTCTACGCCGAGCACTGCCGCCAGGACGAGGAGTTCTTCCTGGCCCGCGTCGACCACGCGCTCGACCCCGCGTCGATCGCGCGCGACGGCTGGACCGAGGTCGAGCTCGACGTGCTGGACGAGGTGCGCTGGTGGCACCTGGACGACCTCGCGGCCGAGACGCGCGAGGTGTTCCCCGAGGGGCTGGCGGACCTGGTGCGGCCGCTGCTGGGCGGGTGGGACGGCGTGACCCGGCACCTGGGCCTGCAGCGCGACGACTGAGCGCTTTTCGTACCGGGGGGTAACTTCGGGGCGCCCGGATCGGTTATCGTCGGCCGGTGCCCCACTCCACCTCGCCCGTCACCCGCATGCACCGCAGCGGCATCCGCACCCTCATGGAGCTCGCGATGCGCGACCCGGAGGCGATCCGCCTGGAGATCGGGGAGCCCGACGTGCCGACGCCGGAGCACGTCGTCGCGGCGGCCGGGCGCGACGCGGCGGCCGGGCACACCGGGTATACGTCGAGCACCGGCACCCCGGAGCTGCGCGCCGCGCTGGCCGAGAAGGTGCGCCGGGTGAACGGCCTCGACGTCACGGCCGCGGACGTCGTCGTCACGCACGGCGCCATGCACGGCCTCGCGATGGCGATCAACGCCCTGGCCGGCCCGGGCGACGAGATCCTCGTGCCGGACCCGGAGTTCCCGAACTGGCGGATGGCCGCCGTGGCCGCCGGTGTCGAGGTCGGCACCTACCCGGCGCACGCCGCGAACGGCTTCGTGCCGGTGCTCGCCGACATCGCGGCGGCGGTCACGCCGGCGACGCGCGCGATCGTGCTGTGCTCCCCGAACAACCCGACGGGCGCCGTGTACCCGGCGGAGCTGCTCGCGGGCGTCGTCGAGCTGGCCCGGGAGCGCGACCTGTGGGTGCTCGCGGACGAGTGCTACGAGGCGATCACCTTCGACGCCCCGCACGCGTCCGCCGCGGCGTTCGACACGGACGGCCGGGTGCTCACGTTCTTCTCGTTCTCGAAGACCTACGCGATGACCGGCTGGCGCCTCGGCTACGTCGTCTCCCGCGACCCCGGCGTCATCGACCTGCTGGGCCAGGTCGCGGAGGCCACGGTGGCGTGCCCGTCGTCGGTCAGCCAGCGCGCCGCCCTGGCCGCGCTCACCGGCCCGCAGGACGACGTGGCCGCGGCCGTCGCGTCCTACCGGGAGCGCCGCGACGCGGCCGTCGCCCTGCTGGCCGCGCGCGGCGTCCCCTGCGTGCCGCCGCTCGGCGCGTTCTACCTCATGGTCGACGTCTCCGCCGCGACGCCCGACTCCGAGGCGTTCGCGCTGCGCCTGCTGGACGAGCGGCACGTGTCGGTGTCGCCGGGCAGCGCGTTCGGGCCCGGGGGCGAGGGCATGGTCCGGGTGTCCCTCGCGAGCGAGCGGTCCGCGTTGCTCGAGGGCCTGTCCCGGCTCGCCGACCTCGTGGCCGCGTGGGACGCCGTCGAGGTGCCCGCCGGCGCGGTGGACGGAGCAGTCACCGCGGATTCGTAGGATGAGGCGCGTGAGCGCCTCCCCGACCATCGGTGTCCTGGCCCTGCAGGGCGACGTCCGCGAGCACCTCGCCGCCCTGCGCGCGAGCGGCGCGGAGGCCGTCCCCGTGCGCCGCGCCTCCGAGCTGGACGCCGTCGACGCCCTCGTGCTCCCCGGCGGCGAGTCCACGACCATCGACAAGCTGCTGCGCGCGTTCGAGCTGGACGGGCCGGTCCGCGACCGCCTCGCCGCGGGGATGCCCGCCTACGGCTCGTGCGCCGGGATGATCCTGCTCGCCGACCGGATCGTCGGCGGCATCGACGGCCAGCGCACCCTCGGCGGCCTGGACGTCACGGTCCGGCGGAACGCCTTCGGGCGGCAGGTCGACTCCTTCGAGACGGACCTGCGGATCGAGGGCGTGCCGTCCAGCGCGGACGAGCCGGTGCACGCCGTGTTCATCCGCGCGCCCTGGGTCGACGAGATCGGACCGGCCGCCACCGCCCTCGCCCGCGTGGAGAGCGGGCCCGCCGCCGGTAGGATCGTCGCGGTGCGCCAGGGCCCGCTGCTCGCGACGTCCTTCCACCCGGAGGTGACGGGCGACACGCGGGTGCACCGGCTGTTCGTCGAGATCGTCCGCGACGCCCGGTAGGGGAGCGTCGGCGCGCGACCCGGCGCCGGGTCGCGACGCCCTGGGGATGCGCGTGCAGGACGAGTCTGGTGAAGCGAGAGGGAAGCGATGTCGGGTCACTCCAAGTGGGCCACCACGAAGCACAAGAAGGCCGTGATCGACGCGAAGCGCGGCAAGCTCTTCGCCAAGCTCATCAAGAACATCGAGGTCGCCGCGCGCACCGGCGGCGGTGACCCGGCGGGCAACCCGACGCTCTACGACGCGATCCAGAAGGCCAAGAAGACCTCGGTCCCGAACGACAACATCGAGCGCGCCGTCAAGCGCGGCTCCGGTGCCGAGGCCGGCGGCGCGGACTACCAGACGATCCTCTACGAGGGCTACGGCCCCGGCGGCATCGCGGTCCTCGTCGAGTGCCTCACCGACAACCGCAACCGCGCGGCGGCGGACGTGCGCGTCGCGTTCACCCGCAGCGGCGGCCAGATGGCCGACCCCGGCTCGGTGGCGTACCTGTTCTCCCGCAAGGGCGTCGTCATGGTCCCGAAGGAGGGCACCACGGAGGACGACGTCATGATGGCGGTGCTCGAGGCCGGCGCGGAGGAGGTCAACGACGCGGGCGACCAGTTCGAGGTCCTGTCCGAGGCCACCGACCTGGTGCCCGTCCGCACGGCGCTGCAGGACGCGGGCATCGAGTACGACTCCGCCGACGTGGTGTTCTACCCGGCCACGCAGATCGAGGTGGACGCTGAGGGTGCCCGCAAGATCCTCCGGCTGATCGACGCGCTCGAGGACTCGGACGACGTGCAGAACGTCTACGCGAACTTCGACGCCTCGGACGAGGTCATGGCGGAGCTCGAGGAGGACTGACCCCTCGCGCGCCGCGACGCCCCGCCCGGACCCCGGTCCGGCGCGGGGCGTCGGCGTGTCCACCCCGCCGTCTCCCGCTGACCGGAGGGTTCTGCCCGACACGCCCGGCGTGTCCCGCCAGCAACCTCCACTCACGGCGTGCGCCGGGGCGACGGGTGCCTGTGGCCCTGCGCGGCGCGGCTCCCGCGCGGGGCGGGTGCGGGCTGGGAGACTCGGGCGGTGCGCGTGCTTGGTGTGGACCCGGGGCTGACCCGCTGCGGGCTCGGGGTGGTCGACGGCCTCCCCGGGCGGAAGGTGCGGATGGTCGCGGTCGGGGTCGCCACCACGACCCCGGACCTGGACGTCGACCAGCGGCTGCTCGCCGTCGCGGCGCAGATCGAGGACTGGCTCGACGAGCACGCCCCGGACACCGTCGCCGTCGAGCGGGTGTTCGCGCAGCACAACGTGCGGACGGTCATGGGCACGGCGCAGGTCGCGGGGATCGCGATGCTCGCCGCCGCGCGCCGGCGGATCCCCGTGGCGATGCACACGCCGTCCGAGGTGAAGGCCGCCGTCACCGGCAACGGGCGGGCGGACAAGCCCCAGGTGCAGTCGATGGTGCAGCGGCTGCTGTCCCTCGACGAGCTGCCCCGGCCCGCGGACGCCGCGGACGCGCTCGCCCTGGCGATCTGCCACCTGTGGCGCCCGGCCGGCGCGATCGGGGCGCCGCAGCGCGCGCCGGGGTCGATGACCGCCGCGCAGCGGGCGTGGGCCGCGGCGGAGCAGGCCAGCCGGCGCGTGCGCGCCTGACGCCCGGCGCAGAGGTGGGAGGTCCGGACCGGCACGCCGTCGGCGTGTCCGCTCGAGCCGTCCACTGCGCGGGGGTGTGTCGTTCGTACACGTGTTCGCATCCGTGGCAGACTGCACGCGACGACGGGAAGGAGCCGGTGTGATCGCCTCGGTGCACGGGACGGTGCGGGCCGTGCGGCTGGACGCCGCGGTGCTGGAGGTCGGGGGCGTGGGCCTGCTGGTGCAGGCGACCCCGGCGACGCTCGCAGGGCTGCGGGTCGGCCAGGCCGCGACGCTGTTCACCTCGCTGGTGGTCCGGGAGGACGCTCTCACGCTGTTCGGCTTCGCCGAGGACGACGAGCGCGAGGTGTTCGAGGTGCTGCAGACCGTCAGCGGCGTCGGGCCGCGGCTCGCGCTGGCGATGCTCGCGGTGCACACGCCGGACGGCCTGCGCCGGGCGGTCGCGGGGGAGGACCTCGCGGCGCTCAAGCGCGTGCCCGGCATCGGGCACAAGGGGGCGCAGCGCATCGTGCTGGAGCTCGCGGACCGGCTCGGCGCCCCGGCGCCCGTGGGTGTCCCGGGCGGATCGGCCGCGGCCGCCGCTCCGGCGGACCGGCGCGACCAGGTCGTGGACGCGCTCGTCGGGCTGGGCTGGAACCAGAAGGCGGCGCAGGACGCCGTCGCGACCGTGCTGGACGGCAGCGAGGAGCCGGTCGGCGAGGCCGAGGTGGCGGGCGTGCTGCGCGCCGCGCTGCGGACGCTGGGCGGCGGGCGTGGCTGAGGACCCGTCGGTCGTCCGCCCGGAGGCCGACGAGCTGGAGCGGGCCGCCGAGGCGGCGCTGCGCCCGCGGCACCTCGACGAGTTCGTCGGCCAGAAGGTCGTCCGCGAGCAGCTGTCCCTGGTGCTGCAGGCGGCGATCGGCCGCGGCCGGGCCCCGGACCACGTGCTGCTGTCCGGCCCGCCCGGGCTCGGCAAGACGACGCTCGCCATGATCATCGCGGCGGAGCTCGGCACGTCCCTGCGCGTGACCAGCGGACCCGCGATCCAGCACGCCGGCGACCTGGCGGCGATCCTGTCCTCCCTGGAGGAGGGCGAGGTGCTGTTCCTCGACGAGATCCACCGCCTGGCCCGCCCGGCGGAGGAGCTGCTGTACGTCGCGATGGAGGACTTCCGGGTCGACGTCGTGGTCGGCAAGGGCGCGGGCGCCAGCGCGATCCCGCTCGCCCTGCCGCCGTTCACGGTGGTCGGCGCCACCACCCGCGCCGGCCTGCTGCCGGCGCCGCTCCGCGACCGGTTCGGGTTCACCGGGCACCTCGACTTCTACGCCGACGACGAGCTCGAGCGGGTGCTGCTGCGCTCCGCCGGGCTGCTCGGCGTGCCGCTCGCCCCGGAGGCGGCGGCCGAGATCGCGTCCCGGTCCCGCGGCACCCCCCGCATCGCGAACCGGCTGCTGCGGCGGGTGCGCGACTGGGCGCAGGTGCGCGGCGACGGCACGCTGTCGCTGGCCGCGGCGCGGGCGGCGCTCGAGGTCTACGAGGTCGACCGGCGCGGGCTGGACCGCCTCGACCGCGCCGTGCTGACCGCGCTGTGCAGCCGGTTCGGGGGCGGGCCGGTCGGGCTCACGACGCTGGCCGTCGCGGTGGGCGAGGAGCCGGAGACCGTGGAGACCGTCGCCGAGCCGTTCCTGGTCCGCGAGGGGCTGATCGGCCGGACGCCGCGCGGCCGGGTGGCCACCCCGGAGGCCTGGGCGCACCTCGGCCTGACCCCACCGGTGCCCACGGGCACGCTGTTCGGCTGAGCCGACCGGGTGCGGGAACCGACCCACAGGTCCGTTCGTTAGGAGCCCGGAGCCGTGGCGCCTAGACTGCGGCCGACGACCCGTGCGATCAGGAGCTGTTGTTCGTGGACTATTCCTTCCTCATCATCCTCGTCATCGGCATCGGGGCGATGTGGCTGCTGTCGAGCCGGCAGCGCAAGGCCCAGCGCGAGCAGCTGAGCTTCCGCGACAGCCTCGAGCCCGGCCAGCAGGTGATGACGGGCTCCGGCATGTACGGGACGGTCGTCTCGGTCGACGGTGACGAGGTCACGCTCGAGTCGACGCCGGGCAACCAGTCGCGCTGGATCAAGGCCGCGATCGCCCGCCTGGTCGAGCCGCCGGTCGAGGAGGCCGACGAGGACGAGGCCACCGACGACGCCGAGTGGCGCGACGAGCCTGGCGCGGTCCCGCCGGGCCTCATCGAGGTCCCGGACGACCTGTCCTCGCTGCAGCCGCCGCGCGACGACGAGGGTCCCGACAGCAAGAAGAAGCCGCAGCAGTAGTCGACGGGCCCGCCTCCCGGCACGTCCGGGGGGCGGGGCGCCCACCACCCGTACCGCCCGCACCGCGCGGGCGGTACGCGCACGAGAGAAGAAGATCCGTTGGCCCCACCCACCCGTCGCCGGCACCCGGCGCGCATTCTCCTCACGCTGGCCGTCCTGGTCGTCGCCGTCTTCGGGACGGTGCTCGCGGGCACGAAGTGGTCGGACGCGAGCTGGACGCCGAAGCTGGCGCTCGACCTGGAGGGCGGCACGCAGCTCATCCTCGCCCCGGTCACCGAGGACCAGTCGAGCGTCACGCAGGAGACCATCAACCAGGCCATCGAGGTCATCCGGCAGCGCGTCGACTCGTCGGGCGTCGCCGAGGCGGAGATCACGAGCCAGGGCGGGTCGAACATCGTCGTCGCGCTGCCCGGCCGCCCGAGCGAGGAGACGCTCGACCTGGTCCGGACCTCCGCGCAGATGGAGTTCCGGCCGGTCCTGACGTACTCGGGCCCGGAGCCCGCCGCGACGGACACGACGACGGACGCGGCCACCGACGGCGCCACGGCGGCCCCGACGGACGCCGCCACGGACGCCGCGACCGACCCCGCCGAGGAGCCCTCGGACGAGCCGACGAAGGCCGCCCCGGACTCCGCCAGCGACGCCGAGTACTACATCACCCCGGCCGTGCAGGCGCGCTTCGACGAGCTCGACTGCACCAAGCCGGAGAACCTCACCGGCGGCGAGTCCGGTGACCCGGACGAGGCCCTGGTCACCTGCGACCCCGCCGGCACCGTCAAGTACGTGCTCGGCCCGGTCGAGATCGAGGGTTCGCACATCGCGAACGCCTCGTCCGGCCTGCAGGTCAACTCGCAGGGCACCGTCACGAACACCTGGGTCGTCAACCTCGAGTTCGACAGCGAGGGCACGAAGACCTTCGCCGCCGTCACCGAGCGGCTGCAGGGCCTGACGTCGCCGCAGAACCAGTTCGGCATCGTGCTGGACGGCCTCGTCATCTCCGCGCCGGGGCTCAACCCGGGCGTGATCATCTCGGACGGCAAGGCCGAGATCTCCGGCTCCTTCACGCGCGACTCCGCGACCGCCCTGGCGAACCAGCTGAAGTTCGGCGCGCTGCCGCTGAGCTTCACGGTGCAGAGCGAGGAGCAGATCTCCGCGACGCTCGGCTCCGAGCAGCTCGAGAAGGGCCTCATCGCGGGCCTCATCGGCCTGCTGCTGGTCGTCGTCTACTCGCTGTTCCAGTACCGCGCGCTCGGGCTGGTCACCGTGGCCTCGCTCATCATCGCCGCGGTGCTGACCTACGGGACGATCACGCTGCTGTCCTGGACGCAGGGGTACCGCCTGTCGCTGCCCGGCGTCGCCGGACTCATCGTGGCCATCGGCATCACCGCGGACTCGTTCATCGTGTACTTCGAGCGCATCCGCGACGAGCTGCGCGAGGGCCGCACGCTGGTCGCCGCCGTCGACCGCGGCTGGGAGCGCGCGCGGCGCACGATCCTCGCGTCCGACGCGGTGAACTTCCTCGCGGCGATCGTCCTGTACTTCCTGGCCGTCGGCTCGGTGCGCGGCTTCGCGTTCACCCTGGGCCTCACCACGCTGCTCGACCTGCTGATCGTCTTCACGTTCACGCACCCGGTCATGCTGCTGCTCGCCAGGACGCGGTTCTTCGCCAGCGGCCACCCGCTGTCCGGCCTGGACCCGCGCCGGCTGGGCGCCCCCGAGGCGACCCGGTACGTCGGCCGCGGGCGGGTCGTCACGGGCCGTCGTGCCGGCGCGGACGCCGGCGCCGCGCCGGCCGACCTCGGCGTCCCGACGTCCACGCTGGTGGCCGCCGCGGTGCCCGCCGGCGGGACGATCGCCGAGCGGCGCGCGGCCGCGAAGGCCGCCGCCGCGCAGGACGGCGCCGCGCAGGACGGCGCCGCGCAGGACACCGCACCACCCGACGACGGCACGAACCCCGAGGACGCCGCACGACGCACCGAGGGGAGCGACGCCTGATGGCCGTCAACTTCGCCCAGTGGGGCAACGACCTGTACACCGGCCGCCGGTCGTACGACATCGTCGGCAAGCGCCGGCTGTGGTTCTCGATCGCCGGGATCCTCGTGGTGCTGTCTGCGATCTTCCTGGTCAAGCCGGGCCTGCAGCCGGGCATCGAGTTCCGCGGCGGCTCCGAGTTCACGGTCTCGAACGCCTCGACCACCGACCAGCAGCCCGCGATCGACGCGATCGCCGAGATCGCCCCGGACGAGGTCCCGCGCGTCACGAACGTCGGGTCCGCGGCCATCCGGATCCAGACGTCCGAGCTGACCAACGACCAGGTCGAGCAGGTCCGGACCAGCCTGGAGGAGGCCTACGGCGTCTCCGAGGACGAGGTCGCGAGCTCCTTCATCGGCCCGACCTGGGGCAAGGACGTGACCGGCAAGGCCGTGCAGAGCCTCGTCGTGTTCCTCGTGCTCGTCATGGTCGTGCTGTCGGTGTACTTCCGGAACTGGCGGATGGCCGTCGCGGCGATCATCGCGCTGTTCCACGACCTGATCGTGACCGTCGGCGTGTACGCGGCGGTGGGCTGGGAGGTCACGCCGGCGACGGTGATCGGCTTCCTGACGATCCTCGCGTACTCGATCTACGACACCGTCGTGGTGTTCGACAAGGTCCGCGAGAACACCACGGGCGTGCTGGAGCAGACCCGCTCCACCTACGCCGAGCGCGCCAACCTCGCCGTCAACCAGACGCTGGTCCGGTCGATCAACACCTCGGTCGTGGCGCTGCTGCCGGTCGCGGGCATCCTGTTCATCGGGGCGTTCGTGCTCGGCGCCGGCACGCTGCGCGACATCGCACTGGCGCTGTTCGTCGGCATGATCGTGGGCGCGTTCTCCTCGGTGTTCCTCGCGACGCCGCTCGAGGTCGCGCTGCGGGAGCGGGAGCGCCCGATCAAGGAGCACACCGCGAAGGTGCTGGCCGCCCGCGCGAGGGCCGCGGGTGCGGCCCCGGCCGACGGCGACGAGGGCGGCGAGGACGAGCCCGTGGCCGCCGCCCGGTACACCGGCCAGACCCGCCCCGGCGGGCACCAGGGCCAGGGCGCGCAGCCGCGACGGAAGGGACGCCGATGACCGCGCAGGAGGCGCCCCTGACGGGGTCCGCCCTGATCGAGCGGATCGACGCGCTGGTGCGCAGCGTGCCGGACTACCCGACCCCGGGCGTGGTGTTCAAGGACATCACCCCGCTGCTCGCGGACGGCCCCGCGTTCGCGGCCGTCGTGCGCGAGATGGCGGCGCGCGTCCCGGGTCCGGTGGACCTGGTGGCGGGCATGGAGGCGCGCGGGTTCATCCTCGCGGCCCCGGTGGCGAAGGAGCTCGGCGCGGGCTTCCTCCCGGTGCGCAAGGCTGGCAAGCTGCCCGGCCCGACCGCCCGGCGCGACTACTCCCTGGAGTACGGGGCGGCCTCCGTCGAGCTGCACCCGTTCACCGTCCCCGCGGGCTCGCGGGTGCTCGTGGTGGACGACGTGCTGGCGACCGGCGGCACGGCCGCGGCGACCGTCGAGCTGCTGCAGGAGTGCGGCGCCGAGGTGGTCGGGCTGTCGTTCCTCATGGACCTCACGTTCCTGCCGGGCCGGTCCCGGCTGGCCGGCCACCACGTGGACGCGCTGCTGCAGGTCGGCTGACCGCGCGCGGCGCGCCGCCGTCCGGGGCGTCCCGGACGGCGGCCCGCCTGCGGGGCCGTAGAATCGTGCGGATCAGCGGCCCGGCCGGGAGCACCCCCGGCGGGCGGTGGCACCAGGCCGGGTGACCCCGGCAGGTCAGGAGGCGCGCATGGCGGACCAGGTCCGGACCTCGGCTCCCGGCGGCGCGCGGCCGGAGGCGCCCGCGAGCACGGGCTCCACCAGCCGGGTGCGCTCGCGCCTGGCGCGGTTCGGGCAGGGACGCGCGGTCGGGGGGCAGTCCCCGGTCATCGAGCCGCTGCTGCAGGCCGTCCGGACCAACCACCCCAAGGCCGACCTCGGCCTGCTGGAGCGCGCGTACGCGACCGCCGAGCAGGCGCACCGCGGCCAGCTCCGCAAGAGCGGCGACCCGTACATCACGCACCCGGTCGCCGTCGCCACGATCCTCGCCGAGCTCGGCATGACCCCGCCGACGCTGGCGGCCGCGCTGCTGCACGACACGGTCGAGGACACGTCGTACTCCCTGGAGCAGCTGCGCGCCGAGTACGGCCCCGAGATCGCCATGCTGGTCGACGGCGTGACGAAGCTCGACAAGGTGACGTACGGGGACGCCGCGCAGGCCGAGACGGTCCGCAAGATGGTCGTCGCGATGTCCCGGGACATCCGCGTGCTCGTCATCAAGCTCGCCGACCGCCTGCACAACGCGCGGACCTGGAAGTTCGTCCCGGCCGCGTCGGCGGAGAAGAAGGCCCGCGAGACGCTCGAGATCTACGCCCCGCTGGCGCACCGCCTCGGCATGAACACGATCAAGTGGGAGCTCGAGGACCTGTCGTTCTCGACGCTGTACCCGAAGGTGTACGACGAGATCGTGCACCTGGTGGCCGAGCGCGCCCCCGCCCGCGAGGAGTACCTGGCCGTCGTGCGGGAGCAGGTCGGTGCCGACCTGCGCAGCGCGAAGATCAAGGCCACGGTCACCGGCCGGCCGAAGCACTACTACTCGATCTACCAGAAGATGATCGTGCGCGGCCGCGACTTCGCCGACATCTACGACCTGGTGGGCGTGCGCGTCCTGGTCGACACGGTGCGGGACTGCTACGCGGCGCTCGGCGCGCTGCACGCGCGGTGGAACCCGGTCCCGGGCCGGTTCAAGGACTACATCGCGATGCCCAAGTTCAACCTGTACCAGTCGCTGCACACGACGGTGATCGGGCCGAGCGGGAAGCCCGTCGAGATCCAGATCCGCACCCACGACATGCACCGGCGCGCGGAGTACGGCGTCGCGGCGCACTGGAAGTACAAGGAGAACGCCAAGAACGCCGGCGGCACGGACACCGACGGCAACGACATGGCGTGGCTCCGGCAGCTCGTCGACTGGCAGAAGGAGACGGCGGACCCCTCGGAGTTCCTCGACTCCCTGCGGTTCGAGATCGCCGACGGCGAGGTCTACGTCTTCACGCCGAAGGGCGACGTCATGGCGCTGCCCGCGGGGGCCACGCCGGTGGACTTCGCGTACGCGGTGCACACGGAGGTCGGCCACCGGACGATGGGCGCCCGCGTGAACGGCCGCCTGGTGCCGCTCGACTCGACGCTGGAGAACGGCGACGTCGTCGAGGTCTTCACGTCCAAGTCGGAGACCGCCGGCCCGTCCCGCGACTGGCTCGGCTTCGTCACCAGCCCGCGCGCCCGGAACAAGATCCGGCAGTGGTTCACCAAGGAGCGGCGCGAGGAGGCGATCGAGCACGGCAAGGACGCCATCGCCAAGGCGATGCGCAAGCAGAACCTGCCGATCCAGCGCCTGCTGTCCCACGAGTCGCTCGTCGCCCTGGCGAACGAGATGCGGTACGCCGACGTGTCCGCGCTGTACGCGGCGATCGGCGAGGGCCAGGTGTCCGCGGCGACGGTCGTGCAGCGCCTCGTGCACGCGATGGGCGGGGAGCCCGGCGCCGAGGAGGACATCGCCGAGGTCGCGCGCCCCGGCCAGACGGCGCGGCGGGTGCGCACCGGTGACCCGGGCGTGGTCGTCAAGGGCGTGGACGACATCTGGGTGAAGCTCGCCAAGTGCTGCACCCCGGTCCCGGGCGACGACATCATCGGCTTCGTCACGCGCGGCCAGGGCGTGTCGGTGCACCGGTCGGACTGCATCAACGTGGCCCAGCTCAAGATGCAGCCCGAGCGCATGGTCGACGTCGAGTGGAGCCAGGGCAGCACCGCGCTGTTCCTCGTGCAGATCCAGGTCGAGGCGCTGGACCGCAACCGGCTGCTGTCGGACGTGACCCGGGTGCTGTCCGACCACCACGTGAACATCCTGTCCGCGTCGGTGTCGACGTCCCGGGACCGGGTCGCGCAGTCGCGGTTCGTCTTCGAGATGGCCGAGCCGTCGCACCTCGCGTCCGTGCTGTCCGCGGTGCGCAAGGTCGAGGGCGTGTTCGACGTCTACCGGATCACCGGCGCGAAGGCCGCGGAGCCCGTCGCGGAGGGCTGAGCCTCCCGCTCCGCGCGCAGGGCGTGCAGGACGGCGAGCCCGTGCCGGACTCCCCGGCGCGTCGCCGCCGCCGTGAGGTCCGTCTGCACCTGCCCCAGGTCGAGGCCGGCGCGCGCCAGGCGGGCCAGCACGGCGCGGGCGACGTCCGGGGGCTCGAGCGCGAGGACGTCGAGCGCGGTGCGGCGCGGCGTCGTGACCCGCACGCCGCCGAGGACGACGACGTCCCGGGGCGAGGCGGCCGCGACCGCGACGGCGTGCACCCGCGCCGGCGGCGGCCCGCCGAGGTGCACCCAGACGGCCGAGGCGCGCGCCACCGCCTCCCGGGAGGCCACCCGGCCGGCGAGCGCCGCAGCGCGCAGCGCCGGGGTCGCGGCGACGCCCGCGGGCAGCCCGACGTCGTCGTGCAGCGGCACCACGTGCCCGTCGCGGACCAGCACCTGCCAGGCGACGTCGCCGAGGTCGGCGCGGCGCACGAGGACGTCGGCGGGGCGCGGGGGAGCGGGTGGGCGTCGGGAGGTCACCCGACGCAGGATGCCGGTCGCCCCGACCGAGGTCGAGCGGCGACCGGCACCCTGTGGACGAGCGTCAGCCGCGCGAGTCCTGCGCGGCCCGCTGCACCTGCTCCAGCCAGGCGCGGCGGGCGTCCAGCGCCGCCTGCGCCTCGGCGACCTTGCGCTTGTCGCCGCCGGCCTGCGCGCGCTCCAGGTCCGCCTCCAGCGCGGCGATCGCCTGCTCGAGCTGGGCAGCGGCCCCCTCGGCGCGCGCACGCGTCTCGGGGTTGGTGCGGCGCCACTCGGCCTGGTCCGCGTCGCGGACCTTCGACTCGACCGCACGGAGCCGGCCCTCGACGCGCTGGATGTCGCCGCGCGGGACCTTGCCCGCGGCCTCCCAGCGGTCCTGGATCGAGCGCAGCGCGGCCTTCGCCTGGCCGAGCCCCTTCGCCGGGTCGATCGCCTCGGCCTCGACCAGCAGCGCCTCCTTGACCTCGAGGTTCGCCTGGAACTCGCGGTCGGTCGCGGCGTTCAGCTCGTCACGGGCGTGGAAGAACGTGTCCTGCGCCGCCCGGAACCGGGCCCACAGCGCGTCGTCGTCCTGGCGCGCGGCGCGGCCGGCGGCCTTCCACCGCGCCATGAGGTCGCGGTACGCGCCGGCCGTGGCGCCCCAGTCGGTGCTCGTCTGCAGGCGCTCGGCCTCGCGGACGATCTCCTCCTTCGCGGCCTTCGCCCCCGCGTTGCGGGACTCGAGCTCGGCGAAGTAGTGCCGCCGCTCCCGGTCGAAGGTCGTGCGCGCGTGGCTGAACCGCTTCCAGAGCGCCTCCTCGGAGGTGCGGTCGATGCGCGGGCCGGAGCGCTGCGCGTCCTTCCACTCCTCCAGGAGGGTCCGCAGCTGCTCGCCCGCCGGGCGCCACTGCATGCGCGCCGGGTCGGTGCCCGCGATCTTCTCGGCCCGCTCGACGATCTGCGTGCGGGCGGCCAGCGCGACCTGCCGGGCGGCGGCGCGCTCGGCCTCCACCGCGGCGCGGCGCTCGGCCGCGGCGGCGCGCAGACCGTCCAGCCGGGCGCGCAGCGCGTCCAGGTCGCCGACGGCGGCCGGCTCCGCGGTCTCCTCGGTGAGCTTCGCGAGGGTCTGGTCGATCTCCTTGACCGCGAGGTCCGTGGCCGCCAGGCGGGCCTCGAACACGGCCACCTTCGCCTGCAGGTCCAGGTAGCGGCGGACGTACAGGCCCAGGGCCTCCTCCGCGGTCGCGCCGGGGAACTGGCCCACGGCGCGCTCGCCTGCGGCCTCCCGGACGTACACGGTGCCGTTCTCGTCCACCCGGCCGAACTCCGCGGCCGCGGCGGCCTCGGCGGAGTCGTCCGGCGCCGGGACCGGGACCACCGGGGTGGCCGGGGCGGACGCGGCGGGGGCGGCGGCGCCCGGCTGCGGGACCGGGCGGGGGCGGGGCTTGAGGGCGCTCGGCAGCGGCGGGCGCGGGCCGGGGCGGGGCGCGGGGGCCGGGGCGGCGGGCGCCTCGGCGGCCTCGGGCTCGGTCGCCTCGGGCTGCGCGGTCTCGGGCTCGGTGGCCTCGGGCTCGCTCGCCTCGGGCTGCGCGGCCTCCGGCCGGGTCGCCTCGGCCGAGGGCTCCTCGGTGGCGGGCTCCTCGGTGGCGGGCTCGGTGACCTCGGTGCTCGCGTCGACCTCGGTCGCGTCGGCCTCGGTGGGCTCCACCTCGACCTCGACCTCGGCCTCCGCGGCCTCCGGCGTCTCGGCGGTCGGCGTCGTCGCGGCGACGGCGACGTCCTCGCTGTCGTGCGAGCGCTGCTGCTCGTCGGGCGTCTCGGTCACTGGGTCTCCACTCCCTCGATGGTGACGGGGGTGGCGGGGGTGCCGTCGGAGGCACCCCCGGTCACGCCCGCGTCAGCGACTGCCTGCACGACGTCGAGGCCCGACGTGATGCGGCCGAACACGGTGTATCCGCCGGCGGTGTCCGACGGGATGGTCGAGTCCTCGTAGACGAGGAAGAACTGGCTGCCCATGGACTCGCCGTCGCCGCCCTGCCGCGCCATCGCGATGGTGCCGGCCGGGTAGACGTCGTCCGCGGGGGCGTTCTCGATCGGGCCGAACGCGTAGCCGGGGCTGCCGGTGCCCGTCGGGTCGCCGCACTGCAGCACGTAGATGCCGCTCGTGACGAGCCGGTGGCAGTCGGTGCCGTCGAAGTACCCCTCCTGCGCGAGGGTCACGAAGTTGGCGACGGCCTGCGGGGCGGCCGCGCCGTCGAGCTCGACGCCGATCTCGCCCTGGCTCGTGCTGATGGTGCCGGTCCAGGTGCGGCCCTCGGCGAGCGCGGCGTCGGGCAGGACGCCGCCGTTCCCGGTGCGCGCGGCGGGGGTGGTGGCGTCGGCGGTGGCCGTGGGGGTCGCCGCCGCGGAGGGCGTGTCGTCGCCGCCGCCGAGCAGCAGGGCCGCGGTCACGCCGATGCCCAGCACGAGCACGCCGACGACGCCGCCGGCGACCACCTGCTGGCGACGGCGCTGGGCCTTCTTCGCGGCCTGGCGCTCCTGCCACTTCTCGTACCGGCGTCGCTCGTACTCGCGCTCGCGCTTGCTGGACGGCACGCACACTCCTCGTCTTCGGTCCTCGGGCGGGGTCGGCCCCCGCGCGCGGGCGCGGCGGCCGAGGCTCCCGCGCCCGCCCGACAGTCTAGGCAGGCGGCGATGGCGCTGAGTGCGCCCACCGGCCCAGGCGCCGCTAGCGTGGCGCCGGTGCGCATCTTCGGACTGACCGCCCCGGTGTTCGCGGCCACCTGCTACGTCGTCGCCGCGGACGACGGGACCTGCGTCGTGGTGGACCCCGGCGGTGGTGTCGCGCCCGCGGTGGCGGCCACGGTGGCGGAGCACGGGCTGCGGGTCGCGGGGGTCGTCGCGACGCACGGGCACGCCGACCACGTCTGGGACGCCGGGCGGGTGGCGGGCGCCGCGGGTGTGCCGCTGCGGCTGCACGCCCGGGACGCCTACCGCCTCGCGGACCCGCTGGGGACGCTGGGTGCCGGTGCCCGCGGGGTGTCGGACGGCCTGGCCGCGGCGCTGCGGGACGCGGGACTCGACGCCGACGGCTTCGACGCGGGGGAGCCTGCCCCGTTCGGCGCCGGCGACGGCGCGCGCACGCCGGACGAGGAGCTCGTGCTGGGCGGCGTCCGGCTGGTCGCGCGGCACGCACCGGGGCACACCGAGGGCTCGACGCTCTACCTGCTGGAGGCGGGCGACGACCGCGTGGCGTTCACCGGCGACGTGCTGTTCGCCGGGACCGTCGGGCGCACCGACCTGCCGGGCGGCGACCCGGCGACGATGGCCGCGACGCTCCGTGACGTCGTGGCGACACTGCCGCCGCGCACCCACGTGCTCCCCGGGCACGGCCCCGCCACGCGGGTGGACAGGGAGCTGGCCACCAACCCGTACCTGGCAGGATGACGCGCATGGCCCGTCCCACCCCCCTGTCCGGCTTCCCCGAGTGGCTCCCCGACGGTCGCGTCGTCGAGCAGCACGTCCTCGACACCCTGCGCCGCACCTTCGAGCTGCACGGGTTCGCCGGCATCGAGACGCGCGCGGTCGAGCCGCTGGACCAGCTGCTGCGCAAGGGGGAGACGTCCAAGGAGGTCTACGTCCTGCGCCGGCTGCAGGAGGAGGCGGGCGAGGGCGAGCCGGCCCGGGCCGCGCAGCTCGGGCTGCACTTCGACCTCACGGTGCCGTTCGCGCGCTACGTGCTGGAGAACGCCGGGCACCTGGCGTTCCCGTTCCGCCGGTACCAGATCCAGAAGGTGTGGCGTGGCGAGCGCCCCCAGGACGGCCGGTTCCGCGAGTTCGCCCAGGCCGACATCGACGTCGTGGGTGCCGGCGAGCTGCCGTACCACTACGAGGTCGACCTGCCGCTGGTCATGGCCGAGGCGCTCGGCGCGCTGCGTGAGATCGGCCTGCCGCCGGTGCGCGTGCTGGTGAACAACCGCCGGGTGGCCGAGGGGTTCTACCGCGGGCTCAGGCTGACCGACGTCGACGCGGTGCTGCGCAGCATCGACAAGCTCGACAAGATCGGGCCGGACGCCGTCGCGGACCTGCTGGTCGCCGAGGCAGGTGCCACGCCGGAGCAGGCGCGTGCGTGCCTGGACCTCGCCGCGATCTCCGGCGGGGACGCCGGGGTGGTCGACCGGGTACGGTCGCTGGCCGCGGCGCACGGCGTCGAGTCCGAGCTCATGGAGCAGGGCCTCGCCGAGCTGCGGCAGCTCGTGGAGGCCGCCGCGGTGCGCGCCCCGGGCGTCGTGGTCGCGGACCTCAAGATCGCCCGGGGGCTGGACTACTACACGGGCTCGGTCTACGAGACGGTGCTCGTCGGGCACGAGCAGCTCGGGTCGATCTGCTCGGGCGGCCGGTACGACACGCTGGCCTCGGACGGGAACCAGACCTACCCGGGCGTCGGCCTGTCGATCGGCGTGTCCCGCCTGGTGTCCCGGCTGCTGTCCGCCGGGCTGGTGCGCGCGACCCGCGGCGTGCCGTCGGCGGTGCTGGTCGCGGTGACGTCCGAGGAGTCGCGCCCGCAGTCCGACGCCGTCGCCACCGCGCTGCGCGCCCGGGGCGTCCCGGTCGAGGTCGCGCCGACGGCCGCCAAGTTCGGCAAGCAGATCAAGCACGCGGACCGGCGGGGCATCCCGTTCGTCTGGTTCCCCGGCGAGGACGGCGACCAGGTCAAGGACATCCGGTCCGGCGAGCAGGTCGCCGCGGACGCCGGCTCCTGGGCGCCGCCCGCTGAGGACCTGTGGCCGCGGGTGGTGCCGGCAGAGGGCTGACGCCCGGGGCCCCGTCGCGGCTCAGGCGATCGCGGCGAGGCCGGCGTTCAGCGTCGTCGCGTACAGCACCCAGGCCAGGTACGGCCCGAGCAGCCACGCGACCCACGGGGTCAGGCGGTGGAACGCGACGATCGTCGCGACCAGCGCCACCTCCAGCGCGAGGATGATCGCCAGGCCCGCTCCGAGCCGCTCGGCGCCGAAGAACACCGGCGTCCACGTGGCGTTGAGCGCGAGCTGCACGCCGTAGAGCACCAGTGCGGTGCGGGCCGCCCGGAACCCGTGGCGGCGCCAGATCAGCCACGCGGCGACGGCCATGACGGCGTAGAGCACCGTCCACACGGGGCCGAACACCCAGCTCGGCGGCGTCCACGCGGGCTTGTCGGCGTCGGCGTACCAGCCGTCCACGCCGGAGGCCGACGCGAGGCTCCCGCCCCACGCCACGGCGGCGTTCAGGAGCAGCAGGCCCGCGAGCACGGGCCAGCCGCGGGCGGACCCGGCGCGGGGCGCGGGGGCGGCGGCGCCGGCGGGGCGGGCGGCGGCGGGGGTCGCGGCTGTCATGCCTCCACCGTCCGCCGGCGCGGGCGGTCCGGCAACCGGAAGGCCAGCATGCTGACCTTCCCGCGGCACGGCGGCCGTCCCGCCTCGGTGGTTGCCCGCCGGTCGAACACGTGTTCGAATCGAGCCATGCGGTGGGACGGCCAGAAGATCGCGGCGGAGGCGGACACCGCCCTGCCCGGGCTCGCCCTGGCCGGGCACCAGCGCTCGGTGCGCACCCCGGAGTTCGCCGGCGTGACCTTCCACGAGGTGCACGCGAAGTCGGCGCTGAACAAGGTGCCGGAGTCGTCCGCGATGCCGTTCCGGTGGACCGTGAACCCGATGCGGGGCTGCCTGCACGCGTGCACGTACTGCTTCGCCCGGCCGACGCACGAGTACCTGGGCCTCGGTCCGGGCGAGGACTTCCAGACCCAGATCGTCGTGAAGACCAACGTGGTGGACGTGCTGACCGCCGAGCTGCGCCGGCCGTCGTGGCGGCACGAGCACGTCGCGCTCGGCACGAACACCGACCCGTACCAGCGCGCGGAGGGCCGGTACGCGCTGATGCCCGGCATCATCGGCGCGCTGGCGCACTCCGGGACGCCGCTGTCGCTGCTGACCAAGGGCACGCTCCTGCGGCGGGACGTCCCGCTGCTCGCGGAGGCCGCCACCCAGGTGGACGTCAGCGTCGCGGTGTCCCTGGCGATCGGCGACGAGGACCTGCAGCAGGCGATGGAACCCGGCACCCCCACGCCGCGCGCCCGGCTCGCGCTGGTGCGGAGCGTCCGGGAGGCGGGGCTCGAGTGCGGGGTGCTGGTCGCGCCCGTCATGCCGTGGCTGACCGACTCGACCGAGCACCTGGACGGGCTGCTGCGCGACCTCGCGGCGGCCGGGGCGTCCTGGGTGACCGTGATCCCGCTGCACCTGCGCGGACCGGTGCGGCCGCTGATGCTCGGCTGGCTGCGCGAGCACCGGCCGGAGCTCGTCCCGAGGTACGCGCAGCTGTACGGGCGGGGGGCGTACGTGCCGGAGGAGTACCACCGCTGGCTGAAGGACCGGCTGCGGCCGCTGCGGCGCCGGTACGGGCTGTTCGGGCCCGGCGTCGCGGCGGAGGGCGCGCGGCCGTCGCCCTCGCCCTGGCGGGTGCAGCCCGGCGGCGGGACCACCACCCCCGACGCCGCGCTGCCCGCGGCGGTGCAGCCCGCGCTGTTCTGAGCGGGGCAGTAGACTCGCGGGGCTGCTGCGTGCAGCGACCCACCCACCTGAGAGGACTCCTCGTGCTGCGCACCCACACGGCCGGCTCGCTGCGGGCCGAGCACATCGGCACCACCGTCACCCTGACCGGGTGGGTGGATCGCCGTCGTGATCACGGTGGGGTCGCGTTCGTGGACCTCCGCGACGCCTCGGGCATCGCCCAGGTCGTCATCCGCGACGAGGCCGTCGCGCACGGGCTCCGCTCTGAGTACGTGCTCCAGGTGACCGGCGAGGTCGGCCGCCGCCCCGAGGGCAACGAGAACGACCACCTGGCCACCGGCGAGGTCGAGGTCGTCGCCCAGCAGGTCGTCGTGCTCAACGAGTCGGCGCCGCTGCCGTTCCCGGTGTCGTCCTCGCTGGACGAGCCGGTCGGCGAGGAGGCGCGGCTGCGCCACCGGTACCTCGACCTGCGCCGGCCGGCGCCCGCGCACGCCATGCGGCTGCGCTCGAAGGCCAGCCAGGCCGCGCGCCGCGTGCTGGAGGCGCACGAGTTCGTCGAGGTCGAGACCCCGACGCTCACGCACTCCACCCCCGAGGGCGCGCGCGACTTCCTGGTCCCGGCCCGGCTGGCGCCCGGCTCCTGGTACGCCCTGCCGCAGTCGCCGCAGCTGTTCAAGCAGCTGCTGATGGTCGGCGGCCTGGAGCGGTACTACCAGATCGCCCGCTGCTACCGGGACGAGGACTTCCGCGCCGACCGGCAGCCGGAGTTCACGCAGCTCGACATCGAGATGTCCTTCGTGGAGCAGGAGGACGTCATCGCGCTCGGCGAGGAGATCCTCGTCGCGCTGTGGGGGCTCATCGGCCACGAGGTGCCGACGCCGCTGCCGCGGATGACCTACGCCGAGGCGATGGCCAGGTACGGCACCGACAAGCCGGACCTGCGGTTCGGGCTCGAGCTCGTCGAGCTCACGGAGTTCTTCGCCGACACCCCGTTCCGGGTGTTCCAGGCGCCCTACGTCGGCGCGGTCGTCCAGCCCGGCGGCGCGGCCACCCCGCGGCGCGGGTTCGACGCCTGGCAGGAGTGGGCGAAGCAGCGCGGCGCCAAGGGCCTCGCGTACGTCACGGTCGCCGAGGACGGCACCCTGGGCGGCCCGGTCGCCAAGAACATCTCCGAGGCCGAGCGCGAGGGCCTGGTCGCCGCCGTCGGCGCGCAGCCGGGCGACGCGGTGTTCTTCGCCGCCGGCAAGGCGTCCGAGGCCCGCGGGCTGCTCGGCGCCGCCCGCCTGGAGATCGGCCGCCGCGGCGGGCTGATCGACGAGTCGCAGTGGTCCTTCCTCTGGGTCGTCGACGCGCCGCTGTTCAAGCCCACGGGCGAGGACGACGACGTGGCCGTCGGCGAGGGCGCCTGGACCGCCGTGCACCACGCGTTCACGTCGCCGACCCCGGAGTGGATCGACCGGTTCGAGGAGGACCCGGGCCAGGCGCTGGCCTACGCCTACGACATCGTCTGCAACGGCAACGAGATCGGCGGCGGGTCCATCCGTATCCACCGCCGCGACGTCCAGGAGCGCGTGTTCGCGGTCATGGGCATCGACGAGGCCGAGGCCCGCGAGAAGTTCGGCTGGCTGCTCGACGCCTTCCAGTTCGGCGCCCCGCCGCACGGCGGCATCGCGTTCGGCTGGGACCGCGTCGTGGCGCTGCTGACCGGTTCCGAGTCGATCCGCGACGTCATCGCGTTCCCGAAGTCCGGCGGCGGCTTCGACCCGCTGACGGGCGCCCCGGCCCCGATCTCGCCCGAGCAGCGCCGGGAGGCCGGCGTGGACGCGAAGCCGAAGTCGGCCGCCACGGACGACGGCGTCGCGAAGGAGCAGGCCGCCGCGGCGACCGTCGAGGCGTGACCGCGGCGGACCCGTCCGCCGCCCCGGTGCCGTCCGCCCCGCCCGCGTTCCCCGCGGGCTGGGCGGACGACCCGTTCCTGCTGGACGAGCGGGGCTGGCTGCGGCCCGAGCGCGTGCACGCCGCCGACGGCGCGCTGCTGGCGGTGCTGCGCACCACCCGGGGCGCCGCGGGCACGGTGCTGGTCGCCCTCGGGCCGGCCGAGCCCGTCGCGGACGCCCTGCGCGCGCACGACGACGGCACGCACCTGTTCGCGTGGGTGGACACGGCCGCGCTCGGCCTCCTGCGCGCCGCGGACGTGCACCGGCTCGGGCTGCGGCCGGCGCGCACCGGCTGGGAGTGCCTGATCACGGACGCTCCGCCGCCGGCCCTCGCGGCCGAGTCCCTCGTGCGGGCGCTCGACCCCGTCCGGGACGCCGACGCGATCCGCGCGTGCCTGGCCGAGGCGAACCCGACCACCGACGCCGACCCGGAGGGCCCGGGCGAGCGCTGGTGGGGCGTGCCCGGCGACGGCGGGCGCCTGGCCGGCGTCATCGGCGCCAACCCGCGGGCCGGACGCCCCGGCGGCCACGGCTCCGGGCACCTGCACGGCCTCGGCGTGCGGCCGGGGGAGCGCGGGCGCGGGCTCGGCGCGGCGCTCACCGCGGCGGCCGTGCGGGGCCTGCTCGTCGACGGGGCGGACTGGGTGACCCTCGGCATGTGGGACGACAACCACGGCGCCCGCCGGATCTACCACCGCCTCGGCCTGCGCACCCTGCACCGCATGACGACCCTCCGCCGCGACTGACCTCCCGGCGCGGCGCGACGCGGCGCCTTCGGGCGTCGAGATCGGTGCTTCCGGCCGAGATCGGTCGCCCGGACGACCGATCTCGGTGCGGACGACCGATCTCGGCGCAGGACGACCGATCGCGGTGGTCGCGCGCCGACGCCGGCGCGGGGCGGCGCGGGGTCAGTGGGTGATCGCGAGGCGGTCGTGCAGGCGGCGCAGGGGGGCCGGGGCCCACCAGTTCAGGTCCCCCAGGACGGTCATCGTCGCCGGGACGAGCAGCAGCCGGACGAGGGTCGCGTCGATGAGCACGGCGACCGCCAGGGAGAACCCGACCTCCTTGATGACCAGCAGCTCCCCGGCGACGAACCCCGCGAACACCGCGATGACGATCGCCGCGGCGGACGTGATGACCCGCCCGGAGCGCTGCAGCCCGAGGCGGACGGCCGCGTCGTTGGGCACGCCGGCGTCGTGCAGCTCCTTGATGCGGGACAGCAGGAACACCTCGTAGTCCATCGCCAGCCCGAACGCGAAGGCGATGACGAGCGCGAGCACGTACGTCTCGATCCCGCCGGTGGACTCGAAGCCCAGCACGCCGGACAGGTTGCCGTCCTGGAAGACCCACACCAGCACGCCGAGCGAGGCGCACAGCGACACGACGTTGGTGAGCAGCGCCTTCACCGGCACCAGCACGGAGCCGGTCATGAGGAACAGCAGCACGAGGGTGGCCACGGCGACGATGCCGAGCGCCCACGGCGCCCGGTCGACCAGCGCGTCGGTGAAGTCGATCTGGTTGGCCGCCTGGCCGCCGACCCACGCGTCGAACGGCAGGTCCAGGTCGCGGATCTCGTGCACCACGTCCTGCGCGCCCGTGCCGCCCGGGTCGGTGTCGTCCGGGCGGACGCCGATGACGACGACGGAGTCCCGGACCGCGGGCGGGTCGACCGAGGCGACGCCGGGCAGCGCCTCGAGGTCGGGCACGACGGCCTGGGCCTCGGCGGCGCCGGTGCGGGCGACCACCTGGACCGACGGCGAGGACGACGCGGGGTACTGCTCGGCGAGCACCCGGACGAACTCCCGCTGCGGGCTGGACAGCGGCAGCAGCTCGGTCGTCGAGTTCCGGAGCTGCACGTGCAGCAGCGGGGAGGCGAGCACCAGCAGGATCGCCAGCGAGCCGCCCATGACCCACCACGGCCGGCGCTGCACCCGCGCGGCGAGCCGGGAGAACACGCCCTCCTCGTGGCTGACGTCGGCGGTGCGGGCCAGCACGGCGCGCACGCCGGGCACCTTCGACAGCACGCTCGGCCGGGCGAGCCGCCGCCCGGACAGCACCAGCAGCGCCGGGACGAGCGTGAGCGCCGTCGCGACCGCGAACAGGATGACCGCGACCGACCCCGCGCCGAAGGCCCGCAGGATGTCCTGGCGGAACACCAGCAGCCCGGCGATGGACACGCCGACGGTGAGCGCGGAGAACGCCACGGTGCGCCCGGCGGTGCCCATCGTCGTGACGAGCGCGGTGACGACGGCGCCGTCGCCGCGCCGGCGCCGGTTGGCGCGGCCCTCGTCGTCGCCGAGCGTGCGCCCGAGCTCCTCGCGGAACCGCGACACGATCAGCAACCCGTAGTCGATGGACAGGCCGAGCCCGAGCACGGTGACGACGTTGACCACCGACGACTCGAGGTCGTCCATGAGGTACGACAGGCCGACCAGCGCACCGAGCCCGCCCGCGATCGACGCGACGGCCCCCGCCAGCGGCATGGACGCCGCGAGGAAGCCGCCGAACACCAGCACCATGATGAGCAGGGCGACCGGCAGCGCGATCGCCTCGCCGGTGGTGAGGTCCTGCTCGACCTGGTCGGTGATCGCCGAGACGATGAGCGAGGTCCCGCCGACCAGGCCCGTGGCGTCGGGGGCGACGCCCGCGAGGGCGTCCGGGACGGCGGCGAGCCGCTGCTCGACCTCGCGCAGCGCGTCGGCGCGCGCGTCGTCGGACAGGGCCGGGTCGAGCTCGGCGACCACGAGGAAGCCGTCGCCGTCGGCCGCGAGCAGCGGCGCGGCGGCGGGGTTCGCGGCGCCCTCCGGCAGCACGAACGGGTCGATGACCGAGGTCACGCCCTCCACGTCCGCGACGTCCTGCCGGGCCGGCTCCAGCGCCTCGGGCAGCCCCTCGGTCGCCGGGTCCGCGCCGCGCACGACCAGCGTCAGGGAGGCGCCGGACGTGTCGGACTCCTGCAGCAGCTCGGAGGCCCGGGCCGAGTCGGAGCCGGGCACCACCGGCTCCCCGGTGGTGAGCCGGTCGAACAGGTTCTGACCGCCCACGCCGACCAGCGCCAGCAGGAAGCACCCCACGGTGATGACGGCCCAGACGGCCAGGGTCAGGCGGGGGTGGCGGGCGACCAGGTGGCCCAGGCTCTGAAACACGCAGGTCAGCATCGCAGGCCCACCGGCCCCCGCGCACCATCGCGGCGCGGCGTGTGGGCGGGGCTGCGTAGGCTCGGCCGCATGGATCTGTTCGACGCGGTCACCTCGACCGCGCAGGGGACGCCCGCGCCGTCGGCCGGGGCCCCGCTCGCGGTGCGGATGCGCCCGCGCAGCCTGGCGGAGGTCGCCGGGCAGGAGCACCTGCTGGTGCCGGGGTCGCCGCTGCGGCGGCTGGTCGAACCGGGGGACGCGACCGCGCGGCGGGCCGCGCCGTCGTCCGTCGTGCTGTGGGGGCCGCCGGGGACCGGGAAGACCACGCTCGCGTACCTCGTCGCCACCACCTCCGGCCGCCGGTTCGTCGAGCTGTCCGCCGTGACCGCCGGCGTCAAGGACGTCCGGCAGGTCGTCGAGGACGCCCGCCGCCGGCTCGCGTCCGACGGCTCGGAGACCGTGCTGTTCATCGACGAGGTGCACCGGTTCACCAAGGCCCAGCAGGACGCGCTGCTGCCGAGCGTCGAGAACCGCTGGGTGACCCTGGTCGCGGCGACCACGGAGAACCCGAGCTTCTCGGTGAACTCGCCGCTGCTGTCCCGGTCGCTGCTGCTCACGCTCCGCCCGCTCGGCACCGACGACGTGCGGGCGCTGGTGCGCCGCGCGGTCGACGACGAGCGCGGGCTCGGCGGCGCGGTCCGGCTCACCGAGGAGGCCGAGGAGCACCTGCTGCGGCTGTCCGGCGGCGACGCGCGCAAGGCGCTGACCATCCTCGAGGCCGCGGCGGGCGCGGCGCTGGCCGACCGGGAGGCGCGCCTGGCGGACCCCGACGCGGACCACGGGGACGCCGCCGCGGAGGAGCCGGCCGTCGTGGACCTCGCGACGACCGAGCGGGCCATCGACGTCGCGGCGGTCCGCTACGACCGGGACGGCGACCAGCACTACGACGTCATCAGCGCGTTCATCAAGTCGGTGCGCGGCTCGGACGTCGACGCCTCCCTGCACTACCTGGCCCGGATGATCGCGGCGGGGGAGGACCCCCGGTTCATCGCGCGCCGGATCGTCATCTCCGCGGCCGAGGACGTCGGCATGGCCGACCCGAGCGCGCTGCAGACCGCCGTGGCCGCCGCGCAGGCCGTCGCGCTGATCGGCATGCCGGAGGCGCGGATCATCCTGGCCGAGGCCGTCGTGCACCTGGCGACCGCCCCGAAGTCGAACGCCGCGTACAACGGCATCAACGCCGCGCTGGCCGACGTGCAGGCGGGCCGCATGGGCTCGGTGCCCGCGCACCTGCGGGACGCGCACTACGCCGGGGCGAAGGCGCTGGGCCACGGGAAGGGCTACCTGTACGCGCACGACCACCCGCACGGGATCGCCGCGCAGCAGTACCTGCCGGACGAGCTGCTCGGCACCCGGTACTACGCGCCGACGGAGAACGGGTACGAGCGCCAGGTGGGCGAGCGGCTCGGGCGGATCCGGTCCGTGCTGGACCAGGCGCCGCCACCCGCGTAGGGCCCGGTGAGGCCCGGTTAGGACACAGCCGCGTCACCCGGTAGAGTTGACCGGTCGTCCGCGCCCGGGGTCCTGCCCCGGGGTCAGCCGGGCGGCCACCCTGGGGTCCTAGCCGCGACCGCGCCCGCTCGCCGGGCACCGTCGCACGAAGGTCGGCCCCACGCCCGCCGCGGACCATCCGCGACCGGGTGTGCCGTACGAGACGACAGGAAGAACCTCTGTGAGCAACGTGACCCGTGCGCGTCGCCAGGTGCGCCTCTCGCGCGCCCTCGGCCTCGCGCTGACGCCCAAGGCCGTCAAGCACTTCGAGAAGCGCCCCTACCCCCCGGGCGAGCACGGCCGCGCCCGTCGCCGCACCGAGTCGGACTACGCGGTCCGGCTGCGCGAGAAGCAGCGCCTGCGCGCCCAGTACGCCCTGCGCGAGAAGCAGCTCGCCCGTGCGTACGAGGACGCCCGCAAGGCCCCGGGCCTGACCGGTGAGGCCCTGGTCGAGGACCTCGAGACCCGCCTGGACGCGCTGGTGCTCCGCGCCGGCTTCGCCCGCACCATCCTGCAGGCGCGCCAGGTCGTGACGCACCGTCACGTGCTGGTCGACGGCAAGATCGTGGACCGTCCGTCCTTCCGCGTGAAGGAGGGCCAGACCCTGCAGATCAAGCCGAAGTCGCAGACCACGGTCCCGTTCCAGGTCGCCGCCGCCGGCGCGCACCGCGACGTCCTGCCGGCCGTCCCGGGCTACCTGGACGTCCAGCTCGAGAAGCTGTCCGCGGTCCTCGTGCGTCGCCCGAAGCGCGCCGAGGTGCCGATCACGTGCGAGGTCCAGCTGGTCGTCGAGTACTACGCCCGCTGAGCGCACCACGCCGTTCGACCGCGACGCCCCCGCACCGCCCGTCAGGGTCCGTGCCGGGGCGTCGCGGCGTTCCGGGCGCCGCACGCGGCGCCCGGTAGGGTTTCGCTGACGCGCACGCACCTGGAGAAGGGCTGGTCATGCTGGGAGACATCGCGGGGCTCATCGCGGCCATCGCCTTCGTGCTGCTCGTCGGGGCGCTCGCGCTGCCGCTGGTCAAGCTCGGCCGCGTGCTGGACGAGGCCCGGACGTCGGTCAAGGAGCTCACGGACCACACCGTGCCGATCCTCGACGAGGCGGCCACGACCGTGTCGTCCGCGAACACGCAGCTGGAGCGGGTCGACGCGATCACCACCTCGGCCGCCCAGGTCACGCAGAACGTCTCGGCCCTGACGTCGCTGTTCGCCGCTACCGTCGGCGGCCCGATGATCAAGGTCGCCGCGTTCTCCTACGGCGTCCGCCGGGCCCTCGCCGGGCTGGGCGGGAAGCGCGGGGCCGCGCGATGAAGCGGCTGTTCTGGGTCGCGGTCGGCGCGGCGGTCGCCGTCGCGGGCGCGAAGCGGCTCGGCCTGCTGGACGAGCCGCCGGCGGCCCGGCCGGACGCGGGGGACCGCACGCTCGGCGGCGCGGCGCTGGCCGCGCAGGCCGCGCGCACCGCCTTCCGCGCCGGGGCCACCGCGGCCGGGACCGTCCGGTCGCTGTCCGACGCACGGCGCGAGCTGCTGGCCGGGATGGCCGAGCGCGAGGCCCAGCTGCGGCACGACCTGGTCGGCGACGTGGACGTCGACGCCCTGCGCGCGGAGCGCCGCGCCGCCCGGGCCGCGGCCGCCGAGGAGGGCGCCGCGGGTGCCGTGCCGCCGGCCTGGCACCGCGACCCGGAGGCCCGCGAGGCCGCCCGCGCCGCCCGCGCCCGCCGGGGCTGGGCGGACGAGCCGACCGACGACCCCGCGGACGAGGACGGCGACCTGCCGTACTCGTTCTACTGAGAGCACCCGCGGCCCCCTAGGCTGCACCCCGGTCGAGGCGACGGGAACACCCCCGGGCGCCGCGACGCTGAAGCACGAGGACGGCGGACAGCGACCGCCGCGAGCACACGAACAGGACACACCATGCGCACCGCCGAGATCCGCCAGCGTTGGCTCGACTTCTTCGAGGCCCGCGGCCACGCCGTGGTGCCCTCGGCCCCGCTGATCTCGCCCGACCCGTCGACGCTGTTCGTCATCGCCGGCATGGTCCCGTTCATCCCGTACATGCTCGGCGAGCAGACCGCGCCGTGGCCGCGCGCGACGAGCGTGCAGAAGTGCGTGCGCACCCTCGACATCGAGGAGGTCGGCAAGACCACGCGGCACGGCACGTTCTTCCAGATGAACGGCAACTTCTCCTTCGGCGACTACTTCAAGGAGGGGGCGATCACCCACGCGTGGGAGCTGATCACCACCCCCCAGGACCAGGGCGGCTACGGCTTCGACCCGGAGAAGATCTGGGTGACGGTCTACGAGACCGACGACGAGGCGGCCGAGCTCTGGAAGAAGATCGCCGGCCTGCCGGACGAGCGCATCCAGCGCCGCGGCATGAAGGACAACTACTGGTCGACCGGCGCGCGCGGCCCCGCCGGCCCGTGCTCGGAGATCTACGTCGACCGCGGCCCGGAGTACGGCGCCGAGGGCGGCCCGGTCGTGGACGAGGACCGGTACATCGAGATCTGGAACCTCGTGTTCATGCAGTACGAGCGCGGCGACGGGGGCGGCAAGGAGAACTTCCCGATCCTCGGCGAGCTCAAGCAGAAGAACATCGACACCGGCATGGGCCTGGAGCGCGTCGCGTTCCTGCTGCAGGGCGTCGACAACATGTACGAGATCGACGAGGTCTTCCCCGTCATCCAGGCCGCGCAGGAGCTGTCCGGCCGCCGGTACGGCGCGGACCACGAGGACGACGTCCGGATGCGCGTCGTGGCCGACCACGTGCGGTCCGGACTCATGCTCATGGGCGACGGCGTGACCCCGTCGAACGAGGGCCGCGGCTACGTGCTGCGCCGCCTGCTGCGCCGCGCGGTGCGCGCGATGCGCCTGCTCGGCGTGGAGGAGCCCGCGCTGCCGACGCTGCTGCCCGTGTCGAAGGACGCCATGGCGCCGTCGTACCCGGAGCTCGCGCGGGACTTCGACCGCATCTCCCGGGTCGCGTACGCCGAGGAGGAGTCGTTCCGCCGCACGCTGGCCGCGGGCACGACGATCCTCGACACCGCGGTGACGGAGGCGAAGGCCCCGGCCGCGGGCGGCACGCCGCTGCTCTCCGGCGAGAAGGCGTTCCAGCTGCACGACACCTACGGCTTCCCGATCGACCTCACCCTCGAGATGGCCGCCGAGCAGGGCGTCTCCGTGGACGAGAAGGCCTTCCGGACGCTCATGCAGGCGCAGCGCGAGCGGGCGCGGGCGGACGCGCTGGCCAAGCGCGCGGGCCGGACCGACACCGCGGCGTACCAGGACCTGCACGCGACGCTGGCGGGCTCGGACGCGAAGCCCGTGGAGTTCGTGGGCTACGACCGCACCACGTCGCGCTCGCGCGTGGTCGGCCTGCTCGTCGACGGCGTGCCCGCGCCCGCCGCCACGGCGCCGGCGGACGTCGAGGTCGTGCTGGACGTCACCCCGTTCTACGCGGAGATGGGCGGCCAGCTCGCCGACCACGGCACGATCGTGCTGGACGGCGGCGCGACCGTCGAGGTCGACGACGTGCAGGCGCCGGTCAAGGGCCTGCCCGTGCACCGCGGCCGCCTGGTCGAGGGCACGCTGACCCTGGACGAGCCGGGCGTCGCGACGATCGACACCGAGCGCCGCCTCGCGATCAGCCGCGCGCACACCGCGACGCACATGGTGCACAAGGCCATCCAGGAGTCGCTCGGCCCGACCGCGACCCAGGCCGGCTCGGAGAACGCGCCCAGCCGGATCCGGTTCGACTTCCGCTCCGGCCAGGCCGTCCCGCAGGGCGTGCTGTCCGAGGTCGAGGAGCGGGTGAACACCCGCCTGCAGGAGGACCTGGACGTCACCGACGCGGTCATGCCCATCGCGGAGGCGCGCGCGCTCGGCGCGATGGCGCTGTTCGGCGAGAAGTACGGCGACCAGGTGCGCGTCGTGTCGATCGGCGGGGACTGGTCCCGCGAGCTCTGCGGCGGCACGCACGTGCGCCGCTCCGGCGAGCTCGGGCTGGTGACGCTGCTCGGCGAGGCCTCCATCGGCTCCGGCGTCCGCCGCGTCGACGCGCTGGTCGGTGACGGCGCCTACGGGTTCCAGGCCAAGGAGCGCGCGCTGGTCGGGCAGCTGTCCGGCCTGCTCGGCGCCCGCCCGGAGGAGCTCGCCGACCGCGTGTCCTCGCTGCTGTCCCGGCTCAAGGAGTCCGAGAAGGAGCTCGCCTCGGTGCGCGCCGCGCAGGTGCTCGCCGCGGCCGGGACCCTCGCGGCCTCGGCGGAGGACGTCGCCGGCGTGCGCGTCGTGACGCACGACGCCGGCGAGGTCGCCGCGGACGACCTGCGCACGCTCGTGCTCGACGTCCGGGGCCGGCTCGGCGAGTCGGCGCCGGCGGTCGTGGCGATCGGCGGCGTCGCGAAGGGCCGCCCGGTCGTCGTCGTGGCGACCAACGCGGCGGCGCGCGAGCGCGGCGTGCGCGCCGGCTCCCTCGTCAAGACGGCCTCGGGCCTGCTCGGCGGCGGAGGCGGCGGCAAGGACGACCTGGCGCAGGGCGGCGGCACCGACGCGGCCCGGCTCCCGGAGGCCCTCGCGGGCGTCCGGGACGCGATCCGGGCGGGCGCCTGAGCGCCGGCCCGGGCCCGTCCGCCGACGCGCCCGATCCCGACGCCGTCACCCGCGGAGCGCGCCTCGCGGTGGACGTCGGCTCGGTCCGCGTCGGCCTCGCGGCGAGCGACCCGGACGGCCTCGTCGCCACCCCGGTGGCCACGCTCGCGCGGGACAACCGGCCCGCTGACCTGCCCGAGGACCTCGCGGCCATCGTCGCCGAGGTCGCCGAGCGGGGAGCCGCGGCGGTGTACGTGGGGCTGCCGCGGCACCTGTCCGGGAAGGAAGGCGCTGCGGCAGCGGCCGCGCGCGCGTACGCTGGTGCGCTGGCGCAGGCCGTCGCACCGGTTCCGGTGCGGTTGGTCGACGAGCGGATGAGCACCGTCACCGCCCATCACGCGCTGCACGCGTCCGGCCGGTCCGGGCGCCGCCATCGTGCGGTCGTCGACCAGGCGGCCGCCGTGGTGATCCTGCAGACCGCGCTGGACGCGGAGCGTTCCTCGGGCCGCCGGCCCGGCGAGCGGGTCACGGTGACCCGCCCGCAGGACGCCCCCGGCCGGCGCCAGGGGGGTCTCGGGGAAGGACAGGCAGGACACACCGAAGGGACAGCCGAGTGAGCGACCTCTTCCTCGGTGCTCCGCACCAGGAGCACCACGAGGCGCCGCCCCCGTCGCGTCGCTCGCGCCGGGACGACAAGGAGCACCAGGCGAAGCAGCGCAAGCACCGCCGGCGCCGCTCCGTGGTCGTGCTGGTGCTCGCGCTCGCCCTCGTGGGCGGCGCGGCCTTCGTCGTGTGGAGCGTCGTCGGCGGCCTGTTCACCGGCGGCTCCGCGGAGGAGACCGTCCAGGACTACCCCGGTCCCGGCAGCGGCGAGGTCCAGGTGACCGTCGCGTCCGGCGACACCGGCGTGGCCATCGGCCAGACCCTGCACGACGCGGGCGTCGTCGCCACCGTCAAGGCCTTCACCGACGCGTACGCCGCGAACCCCGGCGCGACCTCGATCCAGCCCGGCACCTACGCGCTGCAGCTCGAGATGCGCGCCGCCGACGCCGTCAACGCCCTGCTCGACGAGGCCAACCGCGTGTCGTCCCGCGTGACGATCCCGGAGGGCTACACCGCCGCGCAGGTCTACCAGCGCATCTACGAGGTCACCACCATCCCGGTGGAGGACCTGCAGGCCGCCGCCGCCGACCCGGCCGCGATCGGCCTGCCCGCCGAGGCGAACGGCAACGTGGAGGGCTGGCTGTTCCCGTCGACGTACGAGGTCGAGCCCGGCACCACCGCCGCGGGCCTGCTCTCGCAGATGGTCGCGCAGACCACCAGCCAGCTGACGAGCAAGGGCGTGCCGCAGGACCGGTGGGAGGACGTGCTGATCCGCGCCTCGATCATCGAGCGTGAGGCCAAGCACGACGAGGACCGGCCGAAGATGGCGCGCGCCATCCAGAACCGGCTCGACATCGCCATGCCGCTGCAGATCGACGCGATCGTCGCCTACGGGCTGGGCAAGTCCGGCACCGAGCTGACCTACGCGGACACCAAGGACGCGCAGCCGCCGTACAACCCGTACAACGTGTACAAGCTGCCCGGCCTGCCGCCCACCCCGATCGCGTCGCCCGGCGGCGCGTCGATCGACGCCGTGCTCAACCCCGCCGAGGGTGACTGGCTGTTCTGGGTGACGGTCAACCTCGACACCGGCGAGACGAAGTTCGCCTCGACCTTCGACGAGCACCAGGAGTACCGCGACGAGCTGAGGGCCTGGCAGGAAGCGAACGGGTGAGCACGCACGACCCCCGCCGGGCCGCCGTGCTCGGCCACCCGGTCGCGCACTCGCTCTCGCCCCGGCTGCACCGCGCCGCGTACGCCGCGCTCGGCCTGGACGGCTGGGCGTACGACGCGATCGACACCACCGAGGAGGCCCTGCCGGGCTTCCTGGCGGCGCTCGACGGCACCTGGGCGGGCCTGAGCCTGACCATGCCGCTGAAGCAGACCGTCATCCCGCTGCTCGACCACGTCGAGCCGCTCGCGGCGGTCGTCGGCGCGGTGAACACCGTGCTGGTGCAGCCCGGGGGAGCGCGGCCGGTGCTCACCGGGGCGAACACGGACGTGCACGGGCTGGTCGCGGCGCTGTCCGAGGGCCTCGGTCCGGGCGCCGGCGCGGGAGCGCCGGCCGTGCCCCGGAGCGCCGTGGTGCTGGGCGCCGGCGCCACGGCCGCGTCCACGCTGGCGGCCCTGGCGGAGCTCGGCTGCACCGCCCCGGTCGTGCACGTGCGGTCCCTGGGCCGCACCGGCGGGCTGGCGCGGGCCGCGCACCGCATGGGCGTCGAGCCGGTGTTCCGGCCCCTGGACGAGGCGTTGCGCGCGCTCCAGGGTGCCGACGTCGTCGTCTCCACCCTGCCGCCGCGGGCCGCCGACGACCTGGCTGCCGCGCTGGCCGCCGACGCCGCGGCCCCGCGAGCGGGGGCGGTGCTGCTCGACGTCGCCTACGACCCCCGCCCGACCGCCCTGCACGCCGCGTGGGCCGCCCGCGGCGGCGTCGCGGTGCCGGGGGAGCGGATGCTCCTGCACCAGGCCGTCGAGCAGGTGCGGCTCATGACGGGCCGGCCCGCGCCGCTCGCCGCGATGGACGCCGCGCTGGCGGCGGTCCTGGACGAGCCCGCGGCCTGACGCCGCTCCGGGCGAACCCGCGCCCGCTTCCTCATCTTCGCCCGCCCCTCTGCCGATGGTCCCTACGGGGCAGGTGCACCGACCTGCCCCGGACGGAGGGACACGGGGTGAAGCAGCTCGGCGAGATCCTGCTGGACGAGGGGCTGGTCACCGAGGCGCAGCTCATGGCCGCCCTCGACGAGCAGCTCGTGCGGGGGCAGTCGCTCGGCCGCACGCTGGTCGAGATCGGGGTGCTCACCGAGGGCCAGCTCGTCGCCGCGCTCGCGCGCCAGGTCGGCATGGCGTTCGTCGACCTCGACGAGTACCCGGTGGACCGCGCCGCCGTCTCGATGGTCCCCGCCGCGCTGTGCCGCCGGTACACCGTGCTGCCCGTCGGGTTCGAGAACGGCTCGCTCGTCCTCGCCACCGCCGACCCGGGCAACGTCGTCGCGGTGGACGACGTGCGCACCGTGTCCGGCATGGCGGTGCTGCCGATCGTCGCCACGTTCGAGAACCTGGCCCGCGCCATCGACCGGTTCTGCCGGGCCGACGGCGAGATGGAGGACCTGTCCTCGGCGTTCGAGGAGGAGCAGGCGCCCGCCGAGATCGACCTGTCGCGCATCGGCGACGTCGTCGAGGACGACGCCCCGATCGTCCGGTACGTCAACCTGCTGGTGACGCAGGCGATCTCGGACCGGGCGTCGGACATCCACATCGAGCCCACGGAGCACGACCTGCGGGTGCGCTACCGGATCGACGGCGTGCTGCACGAGATGCAGCGGTCCCCGAAGCAGATCCAGGGCGGGGTCATCTCCCGCGTGAAGATCCTGTCGGACATCGACATCGCCGAGCGGCGCAAGCCGCAGGACGGCCGCATGTCCGTGACGCACAACGGCCGCAAGATCGACCTGCGCGTGGCGACGCTGCCGACCGTGTGGGGCGAGAAGATCGTCATGCGCATCCTGGACAACTCGACCGCGTCGCTCGACCTGCGGGACCTGGCGTTCCTCGAGCACAACTACGCGACGTACCACGAGGCGTACACCAAGCCGTACGGGATGATCCTGGTCACCGGCCCGACCGGGTCGGGGAAGTCGACCACCCTGTACGCGACGCTGAACGCGGTGTCCCGCCCGGAGATCAACGTGATCACGGTCGAGGACCCGGTGGAGTACCGGCTCGCGGGGATCAACCAGGTGCAGGTCAACCCGAAGGCCGGCCTGACGTTCGCGGGGGCGCTGCGCTCGATCCTGCGGTCGGACCCCGACGTGGTGCTGCTCGGCGAGATCCGGGACCACGAGACGGCGCAGATCGCGATCGAGGCGGCGCTGACCGGGCACCTGGTGCTGTCGACGCTGCACACGAACGACGCGCCGTCGGCGGTGACGCGGCTGGTCGAGATGGGGATCGAGCCGTTCCTCGTCGGGTCGGCGCTGGACGCGGTGGTGGCGCAGCGCCTCGCCCGGAAGCTCTGCGAGAAGTGCCGCGAGCCGTACGTCCCGACCGAGACCGAGCTGATCTCGGCCCGCTTCCCCTGGGTGCCGGGAGAGGCCCTCCCCGAGGTGTTCCGCCCCGTGGGTTGCGTCGCGTGCTCCCGCACCGGCTACCGGGGGCGCCTCGCGCTGCACGAGGTCATGACGGTGACCGAGGACATCGAGCGGCACGCCGTCGCGCGCTCCTCGTCCGCCGAGATCGCCGCGACGGCCCGGGCGCAGGGCATGATCACGCTCCGCGACGACGGGTGGCAGAAGGTCGCGGCCGGGTCGACGTCGATCGAGGAGATCCTGCGCGTCGTCGCCTGACCGCGACGGCTCAAGCCGACGGCCCGGTGGGCCGATGAGCAGTTCGTGCGGCCGTCTCGGGCTGTGCGGGACGGAGGAGAGACGTGAGCGAACCCTGGATGCCCGACGCCCTGTCGGCGCCGCGGCAGCCGGCGGCCCCGTACGCGGCGCCGTCCCCGGAGGTCCGGACCGCGGCACTGCCGCCGGTGCCGGCCGCCGCTGCCCCCGTTGTGCCGACGGCGGCCCCGCCCGCTGCGCCGTCCGCACCGCAGGCCCCGGTCGCCCCCGCCCCGGGGCTGCGCGCCGCCGGCCGCGTGGGCATGGGCGACCCCCTCGAGCAGGACGACCTCTCGCTGGACGACGCGCTGCGCGAGATGGTGCGCATCGGCGCGTCCGACCTGCACCTGACCTCCGGGGCGGCGCCGACGGTGCGTATCTCCGGCTCGCTCGAGCCGCTGCCGGGCTTCACCCCGCAGATGCCCGACCCGCTCCGCCGGGTGCTGTACCGGATCCTCACCCAGAAGCAGCGGGAGGTGTTCGAGGCCAACCTCGAGCTGGACTTCTCGTACGCACTGCGCGGCGTCGCGCGGTTCCGCGTGAACCTGTACCAGCAGCGCGAGTCGATCGGGGCGGCGTTCCGCGTCATCCCGTACGAGATCAAGCCGCTGGAGGAGCTCGGCGTCCCGCCGGTCGTCGCGACGTTCGCCGGCCTCCCGCGCGGACTGGTCCTCGTCACCGGCCCGACCGGCTCGGGCAAGTCGACGACGCTCGCGTCGGTGATCGACCTCGCGAACCGGACCCGCAGCGACCACATCATGACCGTCGAGGACCCGATCGAGTTCCTGCACCGGCACAAGCGGTCGCTGGTCAACCAGCGCGAGGTGGGGGGAGACACCCACTCGTTCGCCGCGGCGCTCAAGCACGTGCTGCGGCAGGACCCGGACATCATCCTGGTCGGCGAGCTGCGCGACCTCGAGACGATCTCGGTGGCGCTCACCGCCGCCGAGACCGGCCACCTCGTGTTCGCGACGCTGCACACGCAGGACGCCGCGCAGACGATCGACCGCATCATCGACGTGTTCCCGTCGCACCAGCAGGCGCAGGTCCGCACCCAGCTCGCGGGCGCGGTGCAGGGCGTCGTCTGCCAGACGCTCTGCAAGCGGGCGGACGGCCGCGGCCGCGTCGTGGCGACCGAGGTCATGATCGCCACGCCCGCCGTGCGGAACCTCATCCGCGAGGGCAAGACGCACCAGATCTACTCGGCGATGCAGGCGGGGGCGCAGCAGGGCATGCACACCCTCGACCAGCACCTCGCGGAGCTGGTACGGACGGG
Organism: Cellulomonas hominis; assembly: GCF_014201095.1. NCBI lineage: Bacteria > Bacillati > Actinomycetota > Actinomycetes > Micrococcales > Cellulomonadaceae > Cellulomonas > Cellulomonas hominis. Next base: position 3,972,631 of record NZ_JACHDN010000001.1, read on the forward strand.
CCGGATCGCCTACGAGGTGGGACTGGAGCGCGCACACCACATCGAGGACTTCAACCGGCTGACCGGCCGCTTCTCCGGCATGACCCAGGGTCAGGCGGGGATGGCGGCGGCGTCGGGGTACGGGGACCTGGCATGAGCGACACGAAGACGTTCGAGTACGCCGTCCGGGACCGGTCCGGCAAGCTGACCAAGGGCCGGGTCGACGCGGCCAGCCAGGCGGCGGTCGCCCACCGGCTCCGCGAGATGGGCCTCGCGGCGGTCTCGATCTCCGAGGTGTCGACCACCGGCCTGCAGCGCGAGATCACGATCCCGGGTCTCAGCGACCGGATCAAGCTCAAGGATCTGGCGGTGATGTCGCGCCAGCTCGCCACCATGATCGACTCCGGCCTCTCGCTGATCCGGGCTCTGGCCATCCTCACGGAGCAGACCGAGTCCAAGCCCCTCGCCAAGGTGCTGGCGCAGGTGCGGACCGACGTCGAGACGGGTGTGGCGTTCTCGGCCGCGCTCGAGCGGCACCCCGACGTCTTCCCCCCGCTCATGGTGAACATGGTGCGAGCGGGGGAGATCGGCGGGTTCCTCGACCAGGTGCTGCTGTCGGTGGCGCAGAACTTCGAGGACGAGGTCAAGCTGCGGAGCAAGATCAAGTCCGCCATGACCTACCCGGTGATCGTCTTCATCGTCGCCGTGCTCGCCATGATCGGCATGCTGCTGTTCATCGTGCCGATCTTCGCGGACATGTTCGCGGACCTGGGTGGCGAGCTCCCCGCGCTGACCAAGTTCCTCGTCGTGCTCTCGAACGGGCTCAAGTGGGCCATCGGCCCGATCGTCGTGCTCCTGGTGGCGTTCGCGTGGTGGTGGAGCAAGCACAAGAACGACCGTGGCGTCCGCGAGAAGGTCGATCCCTGGCGCCTGAAGATGCCCGTCTTCGGGCCGCTTTTCCGGAAGGTCGCTCTCGCGCGTTTCTGCCGGAACTTCGGCACGATGATCCACGCCGGCGTGCCGATCCTCCAGGCCCTCGACATCGTCGGCGAGACGAGCGGCAACATCGTCGTCGAGCGCGCCACCAAGGCCGTGCAGGAATCGGTGCGCCGCGGCGAGTCGCTGTCGCGGCCGCTCGGCCAGCACCCGGTGTTCCCGCCGATGGTGGTGCAGATGATGTCCGTGGGCGAGGAGACCGGCGCCCTCGACACGATGCTGTCCAAGGTGGCGCAGTTCTACGACCAGGAGGTCGAGTCCACCACGGAGCAGCTCACCAGCCTCATCGAGCCGCTCATGATCGTCATCGTCGGCGCGATCATCGGCTTCATCGTCGTCGGCCTGTACATGCCGATCTTCAGCATCTTCAACGTCGTGCAATAGCGGCAAATCGGACAGCGGGCTCACCCGTCGGGGTGAATCTCGCTGACGGGCTGTCATCCGCTCAAGTTGCGACGACGCGCTCCCGATGTTGGTGGTGCACCACCCGAACGGCCCGCGGATCGCGGACCGACTTTCTTCAGAACACGGCTTTCCCTCACCTCAGGAGTCGACGTGATCGCTCGTATCCGCAAGTCCATCGAGGAGAAGGACCGGGGCTTCACCCTGGTCGAGCTCCTGGTCGTCATGATCATCATCGGGATCCTCGCGGCCATCGCGATCCCGGTGTTCCTCAACCAGCGCAAGAAGGCCGCGGAGACCTCGGCCAAGGCCGACGTCTCGACGATCGGCAAGGAGATCGCGGCCTACTTCGTGGACGGCACGGAGAACCTGACGGTGGCCACGACGGCTGGCGCCGCCGGTGCGCCCAGCACCTGGACCATGACGGCGGGGGCGGGGGCGGGGACCCCCGTCACCAGCGGGACGCTGTCGAACGGCAACACGGCCTCCGGCAGCGCGACCGCCTCGACCGGCGCGTTCTGCGTCGCCGTCGACCCGGCGCTCGACGGTGCGTCCACGTGGAAGTACACGGAGACGGGCCTGGCCAAGGGGGCTTGCTGACCTACGCGCCACATTCCGGAGGGGGTGCCCGCTGCCTGGCGGGTGCCCCCTCGCGGGCGCATCAGACGGAGTCGCGCACGAGGGAGGATCGGATGAACGCCGTACTGCGCCGTCTGCGGCGTCGCCCCGACGACGCCGGCTTCACCCTCATCGAGGTCATCGTCGCCATGGTCATCGTCGCCGCGGTCATGACCTCCCTCAGCTACGCGGTGGTCAGCAGCCTCAAGACCATCCAGCAGGCCCGTCAGCGCCAGACCGCGACCGCCCTCGCGACGCAGCAGCTCGAGCGGCTCCGGGCGCTCCCGTACGACACGGTGACGCAGCCCGGCGCCGGTTCCACCGTGAAGAGCGGTCTGCTCTACACGAGCACGGCGTCCGGTGTGACGACCTTCTCGCCCGCCTCGGCGGTCCTGCCCGGCGTCTCGGAGACGCTGGTCGTCAACACCGTCTCCGGCCAGTGGACCGACACCGCCGTCGACGGCGTGACGTACCGCGTCCACACGTACGTGACGAAGGCTCCCCCGACCGCGTCGGGGTCGCAGCCGTTCAACCTGACGGTCCTCGTGCGCTGGACCAGCCCGGTGTTCCCGGACGCCCGCACCACCGCGCAGCGCACGACGACGTACTCGCCCGCCGGCTGCCTCTCGACGGCGACCGCGCCGTTCGCCGCACCGTGCCAGGCGTACCTCACGGTCCGGGCCGGCGAGGCGCTGGGCGGGGTCACGGTCACCGATCCCGTCGACTCCACGGTGCCGATCACCGGCATGTCGGCGACGTCGCTGCAGCTCGACTTCGCGCGGGCGTCGTCCACGTTCCTCGTCGAGCAGACCGCCACCGGGCAGGCGGGTGCGTCGACCTCGGGTGGTTCGGTGGCCGACGGCACGATCACCCGCACCGGCGGCGAGGCCGCGACGGCGGCGGTGGACTCGGACCCGTCCTCGACCCCCGACCAGTCGCTGATCGTCGGCACGCCCGTGCACACGTCCGGCTCGCTCCAGACCTCGGGGTCGGGCGGGACGCTCGCGCTGCGGCCGTCGAGCAGCGACACCGGCACCGCCCGCGCCGCCGTCGCCGCCGACGCCTCCGTCTGCCTCGACAGCACCGGCGCGGCGCTGACCACCGGCGCGGCGGGCTCCCTGCGGCCATGCTCGTCGTCTGTGGTGCAGACCGCGGGCTCTGCCGCCTCCTTGACCTACACCGCGCCCGACGGGACGGCGGTGCCGCTCGCCACGTTCGGCACGTCCGGGCAGCCGACGCGTTCCGTCGCGGCGATCCTCGGCTCGGCCAACACCGGGGCGTGCACCGGGGCCACGATCGACTGCAGCCACGGCGCGGCGAAGCGCACGCTGGGGACGTCGGCGATGGCGGCCACGGCCTTCACCGCTGCGCCGTCGGGTTTCTCCGCGACGAACGGCCTGTGGTCGGTGACGGGCCTGACGGAGTCGGTCCGCGCGGAGGAGGGTGCCGGGGCGCAGACGCCGGCGTTCACCCGCGCGGGCACGCTGCGCGTGTGGAACGGCACCGGGTACACGACGGTGAACCTGGCCGGATACGCGTCGGTGGCGGCGGCAGGGGCGCCGCAGTCGGAGTCGTGGACGATCCCCGCGACGGCCGTGGACTACGGCGGCGTCCGCGTCACGTACGAGGGGTCGGTCATGGTGCAGCGGCCGAGCATCGCGCGGACGCCGGCGACCCGGACCGGCGTGCTGACGACCGACTGCAAGACCACCGCGTGCACGACGACGGTCGACGGCTCCGCGGTCCTGACCGCACGGGTCGTCGCGACGGTGTCCGTCGGAGGAACGACCCTGACCAGCTTCGCGGTGGTGTCCGACCTCGGCGGCGTCACCGCCGACGCCTCGTACAAGGCGGCCGCGAATGGCTGAGCGCGCGCCGCGTGACAGCGGCATGACCCTGACCGAGCTGCTCGTCTCGATGATCGTGTTCTCGCTGGCGATCGCGATGATCACGGGTGCCCTCATCTCGGTCATGTCCATCACGAAGGACGCGGAGTCCGCCTCGGACGCGGCGTTCCAGACCCGCCAGGCGCTGGCGATCATCGACCGGCAGGTGCGCTCGGGCAACGTCCTGTTCAGCCCCGCCGACGAGGTCGCGCACGTGGCGTCGTGCCAGGACCTGGGCAGCAACAGCGGCACGTGCATGCGGATCTACACGCAGTCGAACGGCACCGAGAAGTGCGTGCAGTGGCAGGTCGCCGACGACGGCGACGGGGCCTACGACCTCCGGATGCGCTCCTGGGAGCCGACGTGGCAGACCGGCGGGGCCGTGACCGACTGGTCGATCGTCTCCCGCGGCCTCGCGCTCGAGGGTGCGCCGTTCCAGCTCGACGTCGGCGCCGGCGGCGTCTACGGGTCGCGGCTGCTCAAGGTCCACCTCGTCTCCCGCAACGCCGAGACCGGCCGGGACGTGTCCATCGACGCGTCGATCTCCGGCCGCAACACCACCTACGGCTACACCGGCAGCCAGTGCCTGCCGGTGCCCCCCGAGTGAGGAGCAGGACATGACGCGTGTGCTGCGCAGGATCCGCGCGGCCCGGCAGCGGCCCGACGACGGCGTCGCCATCGTGGCCGCGATCGCGGTCGTGGCGCTGGTCGGCGTCCTGGTCGTGGTGACCGTCGGCATCGCGCTGACCGAGGCGCGTCAGACCGGCCGCGACCGCCAGCGGTCCGAAGCGGTGGCGGCCGCCGAGTCGCAGGTCACGACGCTCACGGCGCAGATCCAGTCGGCGGCGCCCTCCGCCCTCACCTCGCTGTGCGGGACGATCCCCGGCAGCGGGACCGTCGGCAGCGACACCTACACCAGCTCGACTGAGGTCACCTACTACAACGCGGCCGGCGCGGCGGTGCCCTGCACCGCGCTCGCCACGACGCCCGTGACGCAGGCCGCGATCAAGACCACCTCGACGTCCGACCAGATCGCCGGGACCCAGGTCGCCGAGCGCACGGTCGAGTCGCTGGTGCGGCTGACTCCCCACTACGCGAACAACCTCGACAAGGCGATCTTCTCGGACTCGACGATGACCGTCTCGAACAAGACGGTGCTCGCGAGCAAGTCCGGGACGCCGGACGCCGACATCTACACCAACGGCGACTTCTACTGCCGGAACAACCAGGAGTACCACGGCTCGATCTACGCGCAGGGGCTGATCAAGCTCGAGGCACAGTGCACGGTGAGCGTGGACGCGTGGGCCAAGGGCAATGTGGAGGCGACGAACCAGTCCGCCTCGATCGGGGGACGCGCGCTGTCCGCGACGGGCAACGTCTCCCTGGACAAGACGCCGGTCGGTCAGCAGGCCCGCGCCCGCTACACGGCCAGCGGCGACATCTGCGCGACTGCCGGCAAGTGCTTCTCGAACGTGGTCGTGGACGCCCCGCCCAGCACCGCGTTCCCACAGCTCACGTGGGACACCAGCGCCCAGGCGGGCTGGGCCGCCCACGGGTACACCAACGTCGTGACGTTCCCGCAGGGCAACTTCGTCTGCGGCGGGTACAACCCGCCGGGGAACCAGAACCTCGTGGGCGCGGACGGGCAGTCGCGCAACATGAACGGCAAGGCCGATGGGGTAGGAGCCTGGCTTTTCGCCAACGCGTACCAGCTGCCGGGGCCGACCGTCATCGTGAGCGACTGCCCCAACGATCAGGTGAAGATGCAGGGCATCGACATCGTCCCGAACCACGACATCGTCGTGATCTCGCGCGCCGGCTTCAACTTCTCCAGCAACACGACGATCACGGCGAAGCCAGGGACGGCGACCGCCGAGGACCCCGCGCTGCTGTACCTCATCCAGCCCAGCGTGTTCCAGGGAGCGACGGTCGGCTGCAGCGGTGACGGCATCGCGCTGGACAACCAGGTGACCGTGGACAAGACGGTGAACACGCTGCTCTACTCGCCGTGCTCGATCCGCAAGGCCAACAAGTCGGAGATCGTCGGCCAGGTGTACTCCGGCAGGTCGGTGACCGTCGACAACCAGCTCGACATGACCTACATCGCCATGCCGGTCTGGGGCGGCCTGTCCGGGTCCTCGACCATCTCGTCGTACGGCGTGGAGGTGCAGTACACCCGTGAGACCACCTCCTGAGCTGGTCGCCGTGCTCGGAGCGTCCGGCGCGTCCGCGCTGCTGGTGGTGGCGTGCGCCGGCCTGGGTCTGCTGGTCGGCTCGTTCCTGAACGTGGTCGTCTGGCGGGTGCCGCGCGGCGCCTCGGTCGTCAGCCCGCCCAGCGCGTGCCCGGCCTGCGGGGCGCGCGTACGGCCGCGGGACAACGTGCCGGTGCTGTCGTGGCTGCTCCTGCGCGGGAGGTGCCGCGACTGCGCGGCTCCGATCAGCCCGCGCTACCCGCTGGTTGAGGCTGGGACGGGCCTGCTGTTCGGGCTCACCGCCTGGTGGGCCGGTTGGAGCTGGGTGCTTCCGGCCCTGCTGTTCGCGGTCGGTCTCGCGGTCGCGCTGGCGCTGATCGACGTCGACGTGCACCGGCTCCCGGACGCGCTCGTGCTGCCGTCGTACCCCGTGCTGGCCGCGTTGCTGCTGCTCGCCTCGGCGAATCCCGGCGGCGCGAGCGACTGGTCCGCGCTCGGCCGGGCCCTGCTCGGCGGCGCGGCGCTCGCGCTCGCCTACGCAGTGATCTGGGTCGTGTACCCCGCGGGCATGGGGCTCGGCGACGTCAAGCTCGCAGGTCTCCTCGGCATGCTGCTCGGCTGGTTCGGCTGGGGTGCGGTCGTCGTCGGGTTCTTCGCGGCGTTCCTGCTCGCCGGCGCCGTGGTCGTCGCGCTGCTCGCCGCCCGCCGTGTCGGGCGCAGGACGGCCGTCGCGTTCGGCCCGTGGATGCTGGTCGGCGCCGCCCTCGGCGTGGTCGCGGGGCAGCAGGCGCTGGACGGGTACGTCGCCCTGTTCCAGGCCGTCGGCGCCTGACGCCGCGGCTGGGGTGACGGGCGTGCCGGACTCTCAAGTCCGGGGGTGCGTCGCCCGATAGGCAGGTGGACAGTCCCCGCGGTCGGAAGGGTGCCTTGTGGGAAGCTCACGCGTGATCGGCCTGGACATCGGCGCAACAGCCGTCCGGGCTGCCGAGCTCGAGTTCGGCTCGGGCGGCCCTGCCCGCGGCGACGCGACGCTCGTGCGGTACGGGCAGGTCCTCCTGCCGCCCGGGGCCGTGCGGGACGGCGAGGTCGCCGAGCCCGTGACCGTGTCGGCGGCGCTGCGCCAGCTCTGGCAGACGACGAAGTTCGAGTCGCGCGACGTGGTGATGGGCGTGGGCAACCAGCGGGTCCTCGTACGCGAGCTGGACCTCCCGTGGCTGCCGCTGCCGCAGCTCAAGGCGTCCCTGCCGTTCCAGGTGGGCGAGATGCTGCCGGTCTCCGTCGACGACGTGCTGCTCGACTTCTACCCCGCCACCGAGTCGGACGGGCCGCAGGGCCGGATGGTGCACGGGATGCTCGTCGCGGCGCAGCGGGCGACCGTGAACGCGAACGTGCTCGCGGTCGAGGGTGCCGGGCTCCGGCCGCAGATGGTCGACCTCAACGCGTTCGCCCTCGTGCGCGCGCTCGCCCGTGGCGACCTCGCCAGCACGACCGCAGCCTTCGTCGACATCGGTGCCGCGGTGACGACCGTCGTGGTGGCAGCGCAGGGCCGGCCGCGGCTCGTCCGCATGCTGCCGACCGGCGGGCAGGCGATCACCGCGGCCGTCGCAGAGGCGCTGTCCATCCCGCCGGCAGAGGCGGAGGACGTGAAGCGCCGGGTCGGCTTCGGCCACCCGGAGATCGACGACCCTCGCCTGGTGCAGGCGGCCGAGGCGGTGCGATCCGTCGCCCACCCGCTGCTGGAGGCGGTCCGGAACACGTTCGTCTTCTACAACGGCAAGCACCCGGGCGAGGGCGTCGAGGTCGTCGTCCTCACCGGGGGCGCGTCCCACCTGCCGGGAGCCGGGCAGTTCCTGTCCAGCGCCTCCCGTCTGCCCGTCGCGCTCGGCGATCCCTTCGGCGGCCTGCGCAAGGGCAAGGCCGTGCGCCCGGAGCACCTCGCCGGCGCCGAGCAGACCGCCGCCCTCTCGGTCGGCCTGGCCCACGGAGTCGCCGCATGAGCACCCTCGCCCCCGAGCGCAAGCGCGACAAGCGCCAGGCGCCGGCCGCCGTCCACCTGCCGCAGGTCAACCTGCTGCCGCCCGAGGTGCGGGCCGCGCGCGGCCTGTCGCAGACGAAGCGGCTCCTGGCCCTGCTGCTGGTGCTCGTCCTCGTGCTGCTGGCTGCCGGGTACGCACTCGCGTTGGTGGCGCGCAGCGACGCCGACGCCGAGCTGGTCCAGGCGCAGGACGACACCGCCCGACTGCAGGCCGAGGCGGCGAAGTACGCCGAGGTCCCCGTCGTGCTGAACGCACTGGACGACATCGAGGCGGCCCGGACGGTCGGCATGTCGACCGACGTCGAGTGGCGCCCGTACCTGGACGCGATCGCCTCGGTGCTGCCCGACGGCGCGACGATCCAGACACTCACCGTGACGATGTCCAGCCCGATGCAGGGCGCGACCGTGGTCGCCGACCCGCTCGCGGGCGTGAGCATCGGCCAGCTCGTGTTCACGACGTCGGTGCCGACCGTCCCCGACACGGCCGCGTGGATCGACGCGCTGAACGCGATCCCCGGGTTCGCGGACGCGTGGGTCAGCTCGGCGGCCACGGCGGAGGACGACGACGGCGGCGCCCGGTACTCGGTGGAGTCGCGGGTGAACGTGAGCATCTCCGCGCTGTCCGCGCGGTACCTGCCGGCCGACGGCGAGGAGGGCTGACATGGCGGGAACGAAGAAGGGCCCGTGGATCGCGGGCACCGTCGTCGTCGCCGCCGCGATGGCGGCCGGCGGCTGGTTCGGCGTCATCTCCCCGACGCTCGACGAGGCGACCGAGGTGCGCGACCAGGCCGCGTCGCAGCGCGACCAGAACGACCTGCTGCAGCTCCAGGTCGCGAAGCTCGAGGCGGACTTCGCGAAGCTCGACGAGTACAAGGCGCAGCTCGCGACCGCGCGGTCGCAGATCCCGGCCACCGCCGATCTCTCGTCCTATCTGCGGCAGATCGACGAGCGGGCCGCCGCGGACGGCGTGACGATCACGGCGCTGGCCCCGGGGGTGCCGGAGATCGTGACGCTTGCGACTCCGGCCGCGGGCGACACGGCCGCCACTCAGCCGGCGGCGGGCGATGCCGGGACGCCGGAGCCGACGCCTACCGAGACGGCGAGCCCGGACGCCACGGTCGAGGACCCGTCGGACACCGCGACCGCCGCGCCGACGCCGACTCTGGACCTGGGCGGTCTGGTCGCCGTGCCGATGTCGGTGACGGTCGTCGGCTCCTACCCGTCGGCCGCCCAGTTCCTGGACGACCTGCAGCACGCCACGCAGCGCCTGCTGCTGGTGACGTCGGTGACGGCGACCGCGCTCGAGGAGTCCGAGGCCACCGCCACCCGGCCGGCGACGGCCCCCGGCGACGTCGAGCTGGTCGTCACCGGCTACACCTATGTCCTGCCGGACGCCGACCCGCTGACGGCGGCGGGCATCCTCGACGAGGGGTCGCTGCCCTCCGGCACGGGGCGCAACCCGCTGCTTCCCTGAGCTCCCCGCGCCCCGGCCCACGACGTGGACCGGGGCGCGGCCGTCCCCGCCCGACGTGGGAAGATCCCGACCATGCTCCGTTGGTTGACGTCCGGTGAGTCGCACGGCCCCGCCCTGGTGGGCGTGCTCGAGGGCCTCCCCGCGGGTGTGCAGGTCGAGTCGGCCCACATCCGCGACGCGCTGGCGCGGCGTCGCCTCGGCTACGGCCGCGGCGCGCGCATGAAGTTCGAGCAGGACGAGGTCCGGATCCTCGGCGGCGTGCGTCTCGGCGAGTCGCAGGGCGGCCCGGTGGCGATCGAGATCGGCAACTCCGAGTGGCCGAAGTGGGTCGACGTCATGTCGTCGGACCCGGTGGACGACCCGGAGAAGCTGAACCGCGCCCGGAACGCCCCGCTGACCCGGCCGCGCCCGGGACACGCCGACCTGGTCGGCATGCGCAAGTACGCGTTCGACGACGCCCGCCCGGTGCTGGAGCGCGCGTCGGCGCGCGAGACCGCGGCCCGCGTGGCGCTCGGGACGGTCGCGGCCCGGTTCCTCGGGCAGGCCGCCGGCGTCCGGCTCGTGTCGCACGTCGTGGGCATCGGCCCGGTCGCGGTCCCGGACGACGCCGCGCTGCCGACGCCGGACGACGTCGCCGCGCTCGACGCCGACCCGGTGCGCTGCTTCGACGCGGCGACGTCGGCGGCGATGGTCGCGGAGATCGACGAGTGCCACAAGGACGGCGACACCCTGGGCGGCGTCGTGGAGGTGCTGGTCTACGGGCTGCCGTCGGGCCTGGGCTCGTACGTGCACGCGGACCGGCGGCTGGACGCGCGGCTCGCGGGCGCGCTCATGGGCATCCAGGCGATCAAGGGCGTCGAGGTCGGCGACGGCTTCCGCACCGCGACCCGCCGCGGCTCGCAGGCGCACGACGAGATGGAGCGGGATGCCGACGGCGTGATCCGCCGGCGCAGCAACCGCGCGGGCGGGCTCGAGGGCGGCATGACGAACGGCGAGATCCTGCGCGTGCGCGCGGCGATGAAGCCGATCTCGACCGTGCCCCGCGCGCTGGACACCGTCGACACGGCGAGCGGCGACGCGGCGAAGGCGCAGCACCAGCGCTCCGACGTGTGCGCGGTGCCGCCGGCGGCGGTCGTCGCGGAGGCGATGGTCGCGCTGGTCGTCGCGGACGCGCTGCTGGAGAAGACCGGGGGCGACTCGGTCGGCGAGGTGCGCCGCAACCTCGAGGCGTACGTCGCGGCGATCCCCGACCTGCTGCGATGACGGGGCCCCGGGTCGTCCTGGTCGGCCCGCCCGGGGCGCTGGTCCCGGAGGCCGCTGCGGCGCTGGCGGCGCGCTGGGGCGTGCCCGTCCGGGACACCGACGCGGACGTCGAGCGGCTGGCCGGCAAGCCGGTCGCGGAGGTCTTCGTCGACGACGGCGAGGCGCGGTTCCGGGAGCTGGAGCACGAGGCGGCCCGCGCGGCGCTCGAGCAGCCGGGAGGGGTGCTCGCCCTCGGCGGCGGCGCCGTGCTGCACCCGCTGACCGAGGAGGCCCTGGCCCGGTTCCGGGCGGCCGGCGGGGCGGTGGTGTTCCTCGACGTGACGCTGCGGCACGCGGCGCCGCGGGTGGGCTTCAACCAGGCCCGGTCGATCGCGCTGGGCAACCCGCGGTCGCGGTGGCAGGCGCTCATGGACGAGCGCCGGCCGGTGTACGAGCGCGTCGCGACGGTCGTGGTGCCGACCGATGATGCGACCGCGGAGCAGGTGGCGGAGCGGGTCGAGGCGGCGCTGGCGCCGGCGGACGGGAGCGGGGACTGATGGCTGACGCGGCACGGACGGTCGAGGTGCGCGGCGAGCACCCGTACGAGGTGGTGATCGGCCGGCACCTGCTCGGCGAGCTGCCGCGGCTGCTGGGCGACGGCGTCCGCAAGGTGCTCGTGATCCACCCGGCGGCGCTGGCGACGACGGCGGACGCGGTGCGGGCGGACCTGGGCGCGCAGGGCTACGAGGTGCTGCTGGCCGAGGTCCCCGACGCCGAGCCGGCCAAGACGGCGCAGGTCGCGGCGTTCTGCTGGCAGGTGCTCGGCCAGGCCGACTTCACGCGCAGCGACGCGGTGGTCGGCCTCGGCGGCGGCGCGACCACGGACCTCGCGGGGTTCGTCGCGTCGACGTGGCTGCGCGGCGTCACGGTGGTCCAGGTGCCGACGACGCTGCTCGCGATGGTGGACGCCGCCGTCGGCGGGAAGACCGGCATCAACACGGCCGAGGGCAAGAACCTGGTCGGCACGTTCCACGCCCCGGCGGGCGTGCTCTGCGACCTGGCGGCGCTGGAGAGCATGCCGAAGCACGACTACGTCGCCGGTCTGGGCGAGGTCGTCAAGTGCGGCTTCATCGCCGACCCGCGGATCCTCGACCTGGTCGAGGCGCACACCGAGGAGATCACGGACCCGGTGCGGGCCGCGGGCTCCGAGGTGCTGGCCGAGCTGGTGGAGCGGTCGGTGGCGGTGAAGGCGCGGGTCGTGGGGGAGGACCTCCGCGAGGCCGGGCTGCGGGAGATCCTCAACTACGGCCACACGCTCGGGCACGCGATCGAGCACGTGGAGCGGTACTCCTGGCGGCACGGCGCCGCGGTGTCCGTCGGCATGGTGTTCGCGGCGGAGCTCGCGCGGCTCGCGGGGCGCCTGGACGAGGAGGTCGTGGCGCGGCACCGGTCCGTGCTCACCGCCCTGGGGCTGCCGACGTCGTACCGGGGCGACCGGTGGGACCAGCTGCTCGCGGCGATGCGGCGCGACAAGAAGACCCGCGGGGACCTGCTGCGGTTCGTCGTGCTGGAGGACGTCGCGCGGCCGGTGCGACTCGAGGGGCCGGACCCGGCGCTGCTCGTGGCCGCGTACGCGGAGATCTCCGAGGGCGTCGCGGCGCCGCGCGGGCTCTCTCTGGGCTGAACGGTCGACAAGGTCACAGCCTTGTACTGCGTCGAACAAGGCTCACGCCTTGTGAGGGTCGCGACAGGGTCCTAGCCTTGTCCGCATGTGGACCCTGACGGTCGACCAGCAGAGCAGCCGCCGGGTGGGCGACCGCGTCCCCGACCTGCTCGCCGCGCTCGCCGCGGCCGACTCACCGCTGGCGGTGGCGGCACCCGGCGCCGTCGTGCTGCCGTTCGAGCGCACGGTCGGGGACGAGGTGCAGGCCGTCCTGGCCGACCCGGGGCTGACCGTCGAGGTCGCCCTGCACCTCGTCCGCCTCGGCGGCTGGAGCGTCGGCATCGGCGCCGGCCGCGTCGACGCACCGCTGCCGTCGTCGTCGCGCGAGGCATCGGGGCCGGCGTTCGTCCACGCGCGTGAGGCCGTCGAGGCCGCCAAGTCCCGCGCGCGCGGCGTCCCGCTGGCGGTCCGGGGCGACCGCGCGGAGGTCGCCGCGGAGGCCGAGGGCGTGCTCGCGCTCCTCGGCGCGGTCGTCGCCCGCCGCACGCCCGCGGGCTGGTCGGTGGTCGACCGCATGGCGACGCCCGCCGGCGGGGGAGCACCCCGGCAGGAGGACGTCGCCGCCGCGCTCGGCATCAGCCAGCAGGCGGTCAGCGAGCGGCTCCGCACCGCGCTGTGGGCCGAGGAGGTGGCGGCGCGCCCCGCGGCGGCGCGCCTGCTCCGGCTCGCCGCGGGCCCCGGCCACGATGGGTCCGTCGACGAGCCGGAGGGGGACGCGTGACGCCGCTGTGGGGAACCGTGCTGGTCGTGGCCGCGCTGGCGGTGAGCGCCGGCCTCGGCTGGGTCGCGGCCGCCGGCGTCCTGCGCCTGGCCGACCGGGGCGGGCGCCGGCCGCGCGCGTCCGGGCCTGCCGACGCGGCCGGGCCGGCGCCCCACGCCGGGCCTGCCAACGACCGGCCGCGCGAGTACCGCAAGGGCCGCGTGAACCGCGGCGGCGACGGGCACGCCGACGCCCGCGCGTTCGGCGACGGGCCCGACAGCGACCGGGCTCGCGCCAAGCTGCGCGGCGGGACCTGGATCGGCGTGCTCGAGCGGTTGGCCATCACCGGCACGCTGCTGGCGGACGAACCGGGCGGCGTTGCCGTGGTCGTGGCGGTCAAGGGCCTCGGCCGGTACCCCGAGCTGCGCGCGGGCGACGACCCCGCGGTGTCCGAGCGGTTCGTCATCGGCACGCTGGCGTCCCTGGTGTGGTCGGCCGGGGTGGGCGTGCTCGGGCGCTGGCTGCTGACGCGCTGAACCGCGGCGCGCGCCCGCGGCACGGGAGTCAGAGCGCCCCGTACGCCCGGTTTCACCCGATTCAGCGGTCCAGTCACGGCCGGCGCCTCCCGATGGAGGGCCATGCGCCGTGACCAGGAGCGACCCGGGGAGGACCGCGACGTCTCCGCGCGCGACCACCTGGCGATCGGGTTGTTCGTCATGGCGGTCGTCACGGCGCTGGGCGGGGTGTGGCCCGCCGACCCGCTCTCGCCGGCGCACTGGTGGCTCGTGGTGTCGGGGGTCGACGTGGTGCTGTGCGGGGTGCTCCTCGCGCTGCCGGTGCACCAGCGCAGCACCCAGGCCGTGGTGATCGGGGGCATCGTCGTCTCGGCGGTGCTCGTCACGACGTGCCGCACCGCGCAGGGAGTCGTGCTGTTCGCGCTGGGGTTCGTCGTGGCGGGGCAGTTCGCGGCGTACGCGCTGGAGCGGCGACGGGCGGCGGTCGTCGCCGGGGTGGTGGTCGCCGCGATCGCGCTGTCCGCGACGTTCGCGCCCGCGGCGGTGCACCCCGTCGTCGTGGTGGCGGCGAGCACCATGGCGCTGCTGTCGTGCTGGCTCATGGCGGAGCAGTCCGACCGGCTGCGCCGCCAGGCCCGCACCGACCACCTCACCGGGGCGCTCAACCGCGGCGCCTTCTACGAGCGGGCGGCCGACGTCGTGCCGCGGGCCCTGCGCGGCGGGGTGCCGCTCAGCGCCGTGGCGTTCGACGTCGACGACTTCAAGGTCGTGAACGCCCGGCACGGCCACCTCGGCGCGGACGACCTGCTGGCGGACCTCACCGCGGCGTGGCGCGCCGCGCTCCCTGCGGGGGCCTTCCTCGGGCGGGTCGGCGGCGACGAGTTCATCGCGGTGCTCCCCGGCGCGGATGACGCCGAGGCCCGGCGGTGGGCGGCGTCGGCGGCGCCCGGGAGCGCGCTCTCGTCCAGCGCGGGGGTCGCGACGCTCCGCCCCGACGACACGGTGCGCAGCCTGCTCGACCGCGCCGACGCGGACCTGTTCGCCGCGAAGGACGGGCGCCGGACGCTCGCGGGCGACGTCTGACGCGGCGCCGGGGGACCGGCGGCACGCTACGATGGTCGGCGGCCCAGCCCCGTCCGCGACCCGCGGGCGCGCGTGGCGGCCCGACCGACGCACCCCGGACAGGAAGCAGCGACACGTGGCGACGACCAACGACCTCAAGAACGGCACCGTGCTGAAGATCGACGGCCAGCTCTGGACGGTCATCGAGTTCCAGCACGTGAAGCCCGGCAAGGGCGGTGCGTTCGTCCGGACCAAGCTCAAGAACGTCCTCTCGGGCAAGGTCGTCGACCGCACGTTCAACGCGGGCCTGAAGGTCGAGACCGCGAACGTCGACAAGCGCGACATGCAGTACCTGTACAAGGACGGCGACGACTTCGTGTTCATGGACACGGACACGTACGACCAGATCACCGTCCCGGCCGCCACCGTCGGCGACGCCGCGAACTTCATGCTCGAGAGCACGAACGCCATGGTCGCCACCAACGAGGGCGTGCCGCTGTACGTCGAGCTGCCGCCGTCGGTGACCCTCATGGTCACCTACACGGAGCCGGGCCTGCAGGGCGACCGCTCCTCGGCCGGCACGAAGCCCGCGACGCTGGAGACCGGCTACCAGATCCAGGTCCCGCTGTTCCTGGAGTCGGACACCAAGGTCAAGGTCGACACCCGCGACGGCAGCTACCTGGGCCGCGTGAACGACTGAGGTGGGAGCACGCACCAAGGCCCGCAAGCGGGCCCTCGACGTCCTCTTCGAGGCCGAGCAGCGGCGGCTCGACCCGCTGACGCTGCTCGCGAAGCGGATCGCCGAGCCCGGCACCGAGGCGGCCCTGCCGCAGTACTCGGTCGAGCTCGTCGAGGGCGTGCAGGCGCAGCGCGCGCGGATCGACGAGGTCATCGCCACCCACTCGCACGGCTGGACCATCGAGCGGATGCCCGCGGTGGACCGCGAGCTCCTGCGGATCGGCACGTGGGAGATCCTGTTCAACGACGACGTCCCGGACGCCGTCGCGGTGGACGAGGCCGTCGAGCTGGCGCGCAGCCTGTCGACGGACGAGTCCCCGGGTTTCGTCAACGGCCTGCTCGGCCGCCTGGTCGACCTGAAGCCGACCCTGCTGGCCTGAGCTTCCCAGGCCCGCCCGCGCCGAACGGCCCCCGTCCCACCCGGACGGGGGCCGTTCCGCGTCCCGGCCCCGTGGCACGACCGGCTCGCGGGCCGCGGGTGCCCGCGGCGGTGCCGGCACGTGGCGAGGGTCACGTCGCCCGCAGCGTGGACGCGCCCGGCCCCCGCCGGGACCGGACGGTAGGGTGCCCGGGACAGGCAATTCCTTTAACACCGTCCCGTGAGGCGGGGAAGGAGACGGCCCGGATGACTTCCGGCACCCCCGTGCCCGACGACGCGAGCGCCCCCCAGGGCACCGTCGTCATGGGCGAGCAGGACGTGGCCCGCGCGCTGACGCGCATCGCCCACGAGATCCTCGAGCGCAACAAGGGCGGCGACGACCTCGTCGTCCTCGGCATCCCGACCCGCGGCGTGCCGCTGGCGCACCGGCTGGCCGGTCGGCTGGCCTCCGTGGAGCCCGGCCTGGTGGCCGAGCGGCTGGTCGGCAGCCTGGACGTCACGATGTACCGCGACGACCTGGCGCAGCACCCCACCCGGGCGATCGGTGCGACGACGGTCCCGGACGGCGGCATCGACGGCAAGGTCGTCGTGCTGGTGGACGACGTGCTGTACTCCGGCCGCACGATCCGCGCGGCGCTGGACGCCCTGAACGACCTGGGCCGCCCGCGCGCGGTGCAGCTGGCCGCCCTGGTGGACCGGGGGCACCGCGAGCTGCCGATCCGGGCGGACTACGTGGGCAAGAACCTCCCGACGTCGACGGCGGAGCGGGTGGGCGTGCTGCTCGCCGAGACCGACGGCCGGACCGCCGTGGTCATCGAGGGGGGTGCGCGGTGAGGCACCTGCTGTCGACGGCGGACCTCGACCGGGCCGCCGCGATCCGGGTCCTGGACACCGCGAGCCAGATGGCCGCGACCCAGGGCCGGCAGATCAAGAAGCTCCCGACGCTGCGCGGCCGCACCGTGGTGAACCTGTTCTTCGAGGACTCCACCCGCACGCGCATCTCGTTCGAGACGGCCGCGAAGCGGCTCAGCGCGGACGTGATCAACTTCTCGGCCAAGGGCTCGAGCGTGTCCAAGGGCGAGTCGCTCAAGGACACCGCGCTGACGCTGGAGGCGATGGGCGCGGACGCGATCGTCATCCGGCACCAGGCCTCCGGCGCCCCGCACACGCTGGCGCACGCGGGGTGGACGAACGCCGCCGTGGTGAACGCGGGCGACGGGATGCACCAGCACCCGACGCAGGCGCTGCTGGACGCCTTCACGATCCGCCGGCACCTCCGGGGCGGCCCGGGCAACCCCGACGGGGTCGGCGAGGACCTCGCCGGCCTGCACGTGGCCGTCGTCGGCGACGTGCTGCACAGCCGGGTCGCGCGGTCGAACGTCGACCTGCTGCACACGCTCGGCGCCCGCGTGACGCTGGTCGCGCCGCCGACGCTGCTGCCGGTGGGCGTGGGCCCCTGGCCGGCGGAGGTGTCCTACCGGCTGGACGACGTCCTCGCCCAGGGCCCCGACGCGGTGATGATGCTGCGCGTGCAGCGCGAGCGGATGTCGACGGCGGGCGGCGGGTTCTTCCCGAGCCCGCTGGAGTACACGCGGCTGTACGGGCTGGACGCGAAGCGGCTGGCCGGGCTGCCGGACCACGCGATCGTGCTGCACCCCGGGCCGATGAACCGCGGCCTGGAGATCTCGGCGGACGCGGCGGACTCGCCGCGGTCGGTGATCGTCGAGCAGGTGGCGAACGGCGTCGCGGTGCGGATGGCGGTGCTGTACCTGCTGCTGTCCGGCGACGGGGACACGGGCGCGCCGCCCGCGACCGGGGCAGTCCCGGTCCTGACCGCCGCCGCCACCGCCGCCACCGAGGGGACCGCCCGATGACCACGCAGTACCTGCTCAAGGACGTCGCCCCGCTCGGCGGCGACCGGACCGACGTGCTCATCGCCGGCGGCCTCGTCGCGGCGATCGGCGCCGATGCGGGTGACGCGGCGGAGAACGCCCCGGACGACCTGCACGTGATCGACGCGACCGGCATGGTGCTGCTGCCCGGCCTGGTCGACCTGCACACCCACCTGCGCGAGCCGGGCCGGGAGGACGCCGAGACGATCGCGTCCGGCACCCGCGCCGCCGCGGCCGGCGGGTTCACCGCGGTGCACGCGATGGCGAACACCACCCCGACGCAGGACACCGCGGGCGTGGTGGAGCAGGTGTGGCGCCTGGGCGCGCAGGCCGGCTGGGTGGACGTCCACCCGGTCGGCGCGGTCAGCGTCGGTCTCGCGGGGGAGCATCTCGCCGAGCTGGGCGCGATGGCCGACTCCGCCGCCCGCGTCCGGGTGTTCAGCGACGACGGGAAGTGCGTGCACGACCCGGTGCTGATGCGCCGCGCGCTGGAGTACACCAAGGCGTTCGACGGGGTCGTCGCGCAGCACGCGCAGGAGCCTCGGCTGACCGAGGGCGCGCAGATGCACGAGGGCGTGGTGTCCGCCGAGATCGGCCTGGCCGGCTGGCCCGCCGTCGCGGAGGAGGCGATCATCGCCCGCGACGTGCTGCTGGCGGAGCACGTCGGCTCCCGGCTGCACGTCTGCCACCTGTCGACGGCCGGCTCGGTCGAGATCGTCCGGTGGGCGAAGTCCCGCGGCATCGACGTCACCGCCGAGGTCACCCCGCACCACCTGGTCCTCACGGACGAGGAGGCCCGCGGCTACGACCCCGTCTACAAGGTGAACCCGCCGCTGCGCACGCAGGCCGACGTGGACGCGGTCCGCGCGGGCCTCGCGGACGGCACGATCGACATCGTCGCCACCGACCACGCCCCCCACACCCGCGAGGACAAGGACTGCGAGTGGGCGGCGGCCGCGTTCGGCATGACCGGCCTGGAGACCGCGCTGTCGGTCGTGCAGCAGACCATGGTCGACACCGGCGCGTTCACCTGGGCGGACGTCGCCCGGGTGCTGTCCACGAACCCCGCGCGGATCGGCCGGGTCGCGGACCAGGGCCGGCCGGTCGCGGTGGGGGAGCCCGCCAACCTCGTGCTGGTGGACCCCGACGCCCGCCGGGTCGTCGTCCCGGAGGAGCAGGCGACCGCGTCGGCGAACTCGCCGCTGCGCGGACGCGAGCTGCCCGGGCGGGTCGTCGCGACGTTCCTGCGCGGCCGGGCCACGGTGCTCGACGGCGTGCCGCAGGACGACCCGGCGGACCCGCGCTTCGCGGCGGGGCGGGTGACGCCCTGATGCCGCCGTGGCTGTCGGTGACGGTCCTCGTCGTGCTCGGGGCGGCGCTGCTGCTCGGCATGGCGAAGGGGTGGCGCCGGCTGTCCCGGGGCGCGAGCCCCGTGCCGCCGCCCCCGCCCGTGCCGGACGAGGACGCGCTCGGCGCGCCCCGCACCGCCGCCCTCGACGCCACCTACGTGTCCACCACCCGCGCCGGCGACTGGCTGGACCGGGTCGGCGCCCACGGCCTCGGCGTCCGGTCGGCCGCCACGGTGCGGGTGCACGACGCGGGCGTGGTGCTGCGACGACGAGGGGCGCCGGACGTGTTCGTCCCGCGCGCGGCGCTGCGCGCGGTCGGCACGTCCGGCGGCATGGCCGGCAAGGTCGTCGGCGGCGAGGGGCTGGTCGTGCTGACCTGGGTCCCGGACCCCGGCGCCGACCCCCGCGGCCTCGACACCGGCCTGCGCCTGCGCCACGCCCACGAGGCGGACGGGCTGCGCGCGGCCACCCAGGACCTGATCGGATCGACACCCGCCGCGAGCGGGTCGGAGGAGAGCTCATGACGGACGCACTGCTGGTCCTCGAGGACGGGCGGACGTTCGCCGGCGAGGCCTACGGGGCCACCGGCACCACCTGGGGCGAGATCGTCTTCAACACCGGCATGACCGGGTACCAGGAGACGCTGACCGACCCCAGCTACCACAAGCAGATCGTCGTGATGACGGCGCCGCACATCGGCAACACCGGCGTCAACGACGAGGACCCCGAGTCGGGCCGCATCTGGGTGTCCGGCTACGTGGTGCGCGACCCCGCGCGCCGCGCGTCGAGCTGGCGCGCGGACCGCAGCCTGGACGAGGAGCTCGCGGCGCAGGACGTCGTCGGGATCTCGGGGATCGACACCCGGGCCCTCACCCGGCACCTGCGCGAGCGGGGCGTCATGCGCGCGGCCATCCTGTCGGGCGAGGCGCTGCTCGACGGCGCGGGCCGGCCCCGCGCCGCGGAGGACCTGGTCGCCGAGGTGCAGGCGCAGCCGCAGATGTCCGGCGCGGACCTGGCCGGCGAGGTGTCCACGGACGCCGCGTACGTCGTGCCGGCCCTCGGCCCGGACGGCGCGCCGCTGGCGGAGCCGGTCGCGCGGGTCGCGGCCGTCGACCTCGGCATCAAGGCGATGACCCCGCACCGGATGGCGGAGCGCGGCATCGAGGTGCACGTGCTGCCCGCCGCCTCGACCATCGAGGACGTGCTGGCCACCGCCCCCGACGGCGTGTTCTTCTCCAACGGCCCGGGCGACCCCGGCGCCGCCACCCACGAGGTCGAGCTGCTCCGCGAGGTGCTGGACCGCCGGATCCCGTTCTTCGGCATCTGCTACGGCAACCAGATCCTCGGCCGGGCCCTCGGCTACGGCACCTACAAGCTCGGCTACGGGCACCGCGGCGTGAACCAGCCGGTGCTGGACCGCGTCACGGGCAAGGTCGAGATCACCGCGCACAACCACGGCTTCGCGGTCGACGCGCCGCTGGACGGCGAGTCCGTCGCGCCGCACGACGGCGGGCGCTACGGCCGCGTGACCGTCTCGCACGTGGACCTCAACGACGACGTGGTGGAGGGGCTCGCCGCCCTCGACCTGCCGGCCTTCTCGGTGCAGTACCACCCCGAGGCCGCCGCCGGCCCGCACGACGCCGCCTACCTGTTCGACCGGTTCCTGGACCTCATGCGTCCGGCCGCCACCACCGAAGGGACGGACGCCTGATGCCGCGCCGCACCGACATCTCCAGCGTCCTGGTCATCGGCTCCGGTCCGATCGTCATCGGCCAGGCCGCGGAGTTCGACTACTCCGGCACCCAGGCGTGCCGCGTGCTGAAGGAGGAGGGCCTGCGGGTCGTCCTCGTGAACTCCAACCCGGCCACGATCATGACCGACCCGGAGTTCGCCGACGCCACGTACGTCGAGCCGATCACCACCGAGGTGCTCACGGCGATCATCGCCAAGGAGCGCCCCGACGCGATCCTGCCGACCCTGGGCGGCCAGACCGCGCTGAACGCCGCGATCGCCCTGGACGAGGCGGGCGTCCTCGAGGAGTACGGCGTCGAGCTCATCGGCGCCAACATCCCCGCCATCCAGAAGGGCGAGGACCGCGAGCAGTTCAAGCAGGTCGTCGAGGTCTGCGGCGGCGAGTCCGCGCGGTCGGCGATCGTGCACACCATCGACGACGCGCTCGGCGCGGTCGCGGACCTGGGCTACCCGGTCGTCGTCCGCCCGTCGTTCACCATGGGCGGCCTCGGCTCCGGCATCGCGTACGACGAGGCCGACCTGCGCCGCATCGTCGGTCAGGGCCTGCACTACTCGCCGACCACCGAGGTGCTCCTGGAGGAGTCGATCCTCGGCTGGAAGGAGTACGAGCTCGAGCTCATGCGCGACAAGCACGACAACGTCGTGGTCGTCTGCTCGATCGAGAACGTCGACCCGGTCGGCGTGCACACCGGCGACTCGGTGACCGTGGCCCCGGCGCTCACGCTGACCGACCGCGAGTACCAGCGGCTGCGGGACATCGGCATCGCGGTCATCCGCGAGGTCGGCGTCGACACCGGCGGCTGCAACATCCAGTTCGCGGTGAACCCCGACACCGGCCGGATCATCGTCATCGAGATGAACCCGCGCGTGTCCCGGTCCTCGGCCCTGGCGTCGAAGGCCACGGGCTTCCCGATCGCGAAGATCGCCGCGCGCCTGGCCGTCGGCTACACGCTGGACGAGATCCCGAACGACATCACGGGCTCCACGCCGGCGTCGTTCGAGCCGACGCTCGACTACGTCGTCGTCAAGGTCCCGCGGTTCGCGTTCGAGAAGTTCCCGGCCGCCGACCCGACGCTCACCACCACGATGAAGTCCGTCGGCGAGGCCATGGCGCTCGGCCGCAACTTCACCGAGGCCCTGGGCAAGGCGATGCGGTCCATCGACCGCAAGGGCTCGGGCTTCCACTGGGACGGGCAGCCGGCGACGGGCGACGAGCTGGCCGCGCTGGTCGAGTCGATCGCCCGGCCGACGGAGCACCGGCTGGTGGACGTGCAGCAGGTGCTCCGCGCCGGGGTGTCCGTGGACGAGGTCTACGCGCGCACCGGCATCGACCCGTGGTTCCTCGACCAGCTGCAGCTGGTCAACGAGGTCGCCGCCGAGACGGCCGCCGCCCCGCAGATCACGCGGTCGGTGCTGGCCCGGGCCAAGCGGCACGGCCTGTCCGACGCGCAGGTGGCGTCGCTGCGCGGGGAGAGCGAGGACGTCGTGCGCGGCGTCCGGCACGCGCTGGGCGTCCGCCCGGTCTACAAGACCGTGGACACCTGCGCCGCCGAGTTCGCGGCCCGCACGCCGTACCACTACTCGTCCTACGACGAGGAGACCGAGATCGCGCCCCGGACGCGTCCGGCGGTGCTGATCCTCGGCTCCGGCCCCAACCGCATCGGCCAGGGCATCGAGTTCGACTACTCGTGCGTGCACGCCACCCTGGCGCTCAAGGGCGAGTTCGAGACCGTGATGGTCAACTGCAACCCCGAGACGGTGTCCACGGACTACGACACCGCGGACCGGCTGTACTTCGAGCCGCTGACCTTCGAGGACGTCCTCGAGGTCTACGAGGCCGAGAAGGCCGCGGGGCCGGTCGCGGGCAGCATCGTGCAGCTCGGCGGGCAGACCCCGCTGTCCCTCGCGCAGCGGCTCGAGGACGCGGGCCTGCCGATCCTCGGGACGCCGCCCGCCGCGATCGACGCCGCGGAGGACCGCGGGGCGTTCGGCGACGTGCTGGCCGCCGCCGGGCTGCCCGCGCCGGCGTTCGGCACGGCCACGACGCTGGAGGCCGCCCGGGCGACCGCGCACCGCATCGGGTTCCCGGTGCTGGTCCGCCCGTCGTACGTGCTCGGCGGGCGCGGCATGGAGATCGTCTACTCGGACGCCCAGCTCGAGGAGTACGTGACCCGGGCGCTGGCCGACGCCACGATCGCGGGTCGCGGGACCCTCCCGCCGCTGCTCATCGACCGGTTCCTCGACGACGCCATCGAGATCGACGTCGACGCGCTCTACGACGGCACCGAGCTGTTCCTCGGCGGGGTCATGGAGCACATCGAGGAGGCCGGCATCCACTCCGGCGACTCGGCGTGCGTGCTGCCGCCGGTGTCCCTGTCGGAGTCGGAGCTGCAGCGGATCCGGGTGTCGACGGAGGCCATCGCGAAGGGCGTCGGCGTCCGCGGGCTGCTGAACATCCAGTTCGCGCTGGTGTCCGACGTGCTCTACGTCCTCGAGGCGAACCCGCGCGCGTCCCGCACGGTGCCGTTCGTCTCGAAGGCGACCGGCGTGCCGCTCGCCAAGGCGGCCGCGCTGGTGATGACCGGGAGGTCGATCGCGGACCTGCGGGCCTCGGGCCTGCTGCCCGCCGACGACGCGAGCGTCATCGACCTGGACGCGCCGATCGCCGTCAAGGAGGCCGTGCTGCCGTTCAAGCGGTTCCGCACCGGCTCCGGCATCGTCGTGGACACGGTGCTCGGCCCGGAGATGCGCTCGACCGGCGAGGTGATGGGCTTCGACACCGACTTCCCGACGGCGTTCGCCAAGTCGCAGTCCGCGGCGTTCGGCGGCCTGCCGACCGGCGGCCGGGCGTTCATCTCGGTCGCGGACCGGGACAAGCGCTCGATCGTGTTCCCGGTCAAGCGGCTCGCGGAGCTCGGCTTCGAGATCCTGGCGACCGACGGCACCGCCGCGGTGCTCAAGCGCAACGGCATCGCCTCGACCGTCGTGCGGAAGTTCTCGACCGGCCGCGGCCCGGCGGGGGAGCCGACGATCGTCGACCTCATCTCGGCCGGCGAGGTCGACATCGTCGTGAACACGCCCTCGGGCCAGGGCGCGCGCGCCGACGGCTACGAGATCCGCGCGGCCACGACGGCCGCCGACAAGGCCATCGTCACGACCGTGCAGCAGCTCGGCGCCGCGGTGCAGGGCATCGAGGCGGCGCTGGCCGGTCCGTTCGGCGTGGCCAGCCTGCAGGAGCACGACGCGGCGACCGCCGCCCGCCGGGGCCTCGCGGCGGTGGCCGGGTGACGCCCTTCGGCGCGCGGCTCGCGGCGGCGATGTCCGCGCACGGTCCGCTGTGCGTGGGCATCGACCCGCACGCCGCGCTGCTCGACGCCTGGGGCCTGCCGGACGACGCCGAGGGGCTGCGCCGGTTCGCGCTGACCGTCCTCGAGGCGGTCGGCGGCCGGGTGGCCGCGGTGAAGCCGCAGTCCGCGTTCTTCGAGCGGCACGGCGCCGCGGGCGTCGCGGTCCTGGAGGAGGTGGTCGCCGCGGGCCGGGACACCGGCACGCTGGTGGTCGTGGACGCCAAGCGCGGCGACATCGGCTCGACCATGGGCGCCTACGCGGACGCGTACCTGCGGGACGGGTCGCCGCTGGCCGGCGACGCGCTGACGGTGTCGCCGTACCTGGGGTTCGGCTCGCTGGCACCGGCCGTCGAGGCGGCGCACGCGACCGGCCGCGGCCTGTTCGTCCTCGCGCTGACCTCCAACCCCGAGGGCCCCGCGGTGCAGCACGCGCGGGACGCCGAGGGCGTGGCGGTCGCGGACCGGGTCGCCCGGGAGGCGGCCGTCGCCAACGCGGCGGAGCTCGCGGCGACCGGGGGCGCGCTGGGCTCGGTCGGGCTGGTCGTCGGGGCGACGGTCGGGGACGCCGCCGAGCGGCTGGGGGTGGACCTCGCGGCCGTGCGCGGCCCGCTGCTCGCCCCGGGCGTCGGCGCGCAGGGCGCGGGCCCGGCGGAGCTCGCCGCGGTGTTCGGCGCGGCGCGGCCGGCGGTCCTGGCGTCCTCGTCGCGCGGCGTGCTCGCCGCGGGGCCGTCGGTCGCGGGTCTCCGGGAGGCCGCGCTGCGGGCGGCGGGGGAGGCCGGCGCGGCCCTGCGCTGACCCCGGCGCCGGTGCCCGCGCGGGAACCCCGCGGGCGCGACACGCTGCCGGAACGTGCCGTGGCGGGCATACCGTGTCATCCTCGACAGATGGGGTCCACGCCGGTTCCGGGGCGCTGTCGCACCGGGGCACGCGGATCGCGTATGTTCCATGTCCCTGCCCTCTGACAGTGATGAGAAGGTGACTCACGTGGCACTTCCGACTCTCACCCCCGAGCAGCGCGCCGCGGCTCTCGAGAAGGCCGCCGCCGCCCGCCAGGCACGCGCGGAGGTCAAGAACCGGCTGAAGTACTCGCAGGGCACGCTGTCCGAGGTGATCGCCCAGGGCCAGAAGGACGAGACCATCGGGAAGCTGAAGGTCCTCGCCCTGCTCGAGTCCCTCCCGGGTGTGGGTAAGGTCAAGGCGCGCCAGATCATCACCGAGATCGGGATCTCCGAGACGCGTCGCGTGCGCGGCCTCGGCCCGCACCAGGTGAAGGCGCTCGTCGACCGGTTCGGGTGACCCGAGCCGCACGTCCGTCCCCGGCCCCGCGAGGGGTCGCACAACTCCAGGAGCACCAGACCGCATGACGACGCCGCGCGCCCGGCTGACCGTCCTCGCCGGACCGACCGCCGTCGGCAAGGGCACCGTGTCCGCCGACCTGCGGGCCCGGTACCCCCAGGTCTGGCTCTCCGTGTCCGCCACCACCCGGCCCCCGCGGCCGGGGGAGGTGGACGGCCTGCACTACCACTTCGTGTCGCCCGAAGAGTTCGACGCCATGGCGGCCGGCGGCGAGCTGCTGGAGTGGGCGCTGGTGCACGGCAGGAACCGCTACGGCACCCCCCGGCGGCCGGTCGAGGAGCGACTGGCCGCCGGGGAGCCCGCCCTGCTGGAGATCGACCTGCAGGGCGCGCGCCAGGTCCGGCGGACGATGCCCGACGCGCAGTTCGTGTTCCTCGCGCCGCCCTCGATGGAGGAGCTCGTGCGCCGCCTCGTGGGGCGCGGCACCGAGGACGCCGAGGAGCGCGCCCGCCGGCTCGAGACCGCCGAGGTGGAGATGGCGGCGGAGTCCGAGTTCGACCACGTCATCGTCAACGACGACGTCCGGCGCGCCACGGACGAGCTGGTCGCCCTGATGGGCCTGCCGGTCGCGGTAGACTGACCGGCAGTCCCCACCCACTCGACTTACGGGAGCCACCGTGTCCGGAACCGTCGCCGAGCCCATCGGCATCACCGACCCGCCGATCGACCGCCTGCTCGACCGCGCGGACTCGAAGTACGCGCTGGTCATCTACTCGGCCAAGCGCGCGCGCCAGATCAACGCGTACTACTCGCAGCTCAACGAGGGCCTGCTCGAGTACGTCGGCCCGCTGGTGGAGACCCGCCCGCAGGAGAAGCCGCTGTCCATCGCGATGCGCGAGATCGACGCGGGCCTGCTGACGGTCACCGCGAACGAGGCCTGAGACCGGCCCCGACGTGCGCGTCGTCCTGGGCGTCGCGGGCGGGATCGCCGCCTACAAGGCGGCGCACGTCCTGCGCCTGCTGACCGAGGCCGGGCACGACGTGCGCGTCGTGCCGACCCGGGCGGCGCTCGAGTTCGTGGGACGCGCCACCTGGGAGGCCCTCTCAGGGCACCCGGTCACGCCCGAGGTGTTCGACGACGTCCCCGAGGTCGCGCACGTCCGGCTCGGGCGGCAGGCCGACCTCGTGGTCGTCGCCCCCGCCACCGCCGACCTGCTCGCGCGGGCCGCGCACGGCCGGGCCGACGACCTGCTCGCCGCGACCCTGCTGACGGCGACGTGCCCGGTGCTCATGGCGCCGGCGATGCACACCGAGATGTGGCAGCACCCGGCCACCCGGGCGAACGTGGCGACCCTGCGCGAGCGGGGCGTGCACGTGCTCGACCCGGACTCCGGTCGGCTCACCGGCGCCGACTCCGGCCCCGGCCGGCTGCCCGAGCCCGAGGCGATCGCCGCGGCCGCGCTGGCGCTCGTCGACGCTGAGGGCAAGCCGCGCAACCCCGACCTCACCGGGCGCACCGTCGTCGTGTCCGCCGGGGGCACGCGCGAGCCGCTCGACCCCGTCCGGTTCCTCGGCAACCGGTCCTCCGGCCGGCAGGGCGTCGCGCTCGCCCGGACCGCCCTCGCGCGCGGCGCGCGGGTGACGCTGGTCGCGGCGAACCTCACGGTGCGGCCGCCCGCGGGCGTGCACGTCGTGCCGGTCGAGACGACGGCGCAGCTCCGCGACGCCGTGCGGACCGCCGGGGCCGACGCCGACGTCGTCGTCATGGCCGCCGCGGTCGCGGACTTCCGGCCGGCGGTCGACGAGGCGCACAAGATCAAGAAGCAGGCCGACGGCGCCGTGCCCCCGCTGGCGCTGGTCCAGAACCCGGACGTGCTGGCCGAGCTGGTCAGGGACCCGGTCCGGCCGGGCCAGGTCGTCGTCGGGTTCGCCGCCGAGACGGGCGACGCGGACGGCGACGTGCTGCACCACGGCCGGGCCAAGGCGGTCCGCAAGGGCGCCGACCTGCTGGCCGTCAACGCGGTCGGCGCGGGCCGCGGCTTCGGCACCGACGACAACGCGGTGACCGTGCTCGACGCGGCCGGCGAGGTCGTCTCCCGGGTCGAGGGCAGCAAGGACGCCGTGGCGGACGGGTTGTGGGACGCGGTCGTCGTGCGTCTGGACCGCTGAGTCCCGATAACCTGTGCGCATGACCTCCGACATGCGCCTCTTCACGTCCGAGTCCGTGACCGAGGGACACCCGGACAAGGTGTGTGACCAGATCTCCGACGCGATCCTCGACGCGATCCTCGAGCAGGACCCGACGGCGCGCGTCGCCGTCGAGACCATGGTGACGACGGGCCTCGTGCACGTCGCGGGCGAGGTCACCACGAGCGCGTACGTCGAGATCCCGCAGATCGTCCGCCAGGTGGTCCGCTCCATCGGCTACACGTCCTCCGAGATCGGCTTCGACGCCGACTCCTGCGGCGTGTCCGTCTCGATCGGCCAGCAGTCCCCGGACATCGCGCAGGGCGTCGACAAGGCGTGGGAGTCCCGGCAGGACGCCGCGGACCACGACCCGCTCGACCTGCAGGGCGCCGGCGACCAGGGCCTCATGTTCGGCTTCGCGTCCGACGACACCGACAGCCTCCTGCCGCTGCCGATCTGGCTGGCGCACCGGCTGGCCGAGCGCCTCGCGCTGGTCCGCAAGGAGGGCATCGTCCCCGAGCTCCGCCCCGACGGGAAGACGCAGGTCACCGTCGGCTACGAGGGCGACCGGGCCGTCCGCCTCGACACCGTCGTGCTCTCCACCCAGCACGGTCCGTCGCTGCACCTGGAGGCCGAGCTCGCGCCGGCCATCGCCGCCGAGGTCGTCGCGCCGGTCCTCGCCGACGCCGGCCTCGACCTGGACGTCAGCGACTACCGCCTGCTCGTGAACCCGACGGGTCAGTTCGTCGTCGGCGGGCCGCAGGGCGACGCGGGGCTCACCGGCCGCAAGATCATCGTCGACACCTACGGCGGCATGGCCCGGCACGGCGGCGGCGCGTTCTCCGGCAAGGACCCGTCGAAGGTCGACCGCTCCGCCGCGTACGCGATGCGCTGGGTCGCGAAGAACGTCGTCGCGGCCGGGCTCGCCCGGCGGTGCGAGGTCCAGGTCGCGTACGCGATCGGCAAGGCGCACCCCGTCGGCCTCTACGTCGAGACGTTCGGCACGGGGACCGTCTCGGACGAGCAGCTGACCGGCGCCATCCGCGAGGTGTTCGACCTGCGGCCGGCCGCGATCATCCGCGACCTCGACCTGCTGCGGCCGATCTACCGGAAGACCGCCGCGTACGGGCACTTCGGCCGGGCGCTGCCCGAGTTCACCTGGGAGCGCACCGACCGCGTGGACGCCCTGCGCGCGGCGCTGTCCTGACGGACGTGGCGGACGCCGCGGCGCCGCCGGGAGCCGCCGGCACCCCCGAGCAGCCCGTCCTCGCCGGGCTCGACGCCCCGGCCCCGGCCCGTGCGCCGCGGCGCCGCGCCCGGGCGCGGGACGTGGACGTCGAGCCCGCGGCCGAGCTGCCTGTGGCGCGCGTCGCGGTCGAGCTCTCCCCGCCGCACCTGGACCGGCCGTTCGAGTACCTGGTCCCGGCGAGCCTCGCGGAGGCCGCGCGACCCGGGACCCGGGTGAAGGTCCGGTTCGGGGCGCAGGACGTCGACGGCTACGTGCTGGACCGCGTGGCCGAGGCGGAGCACGACGGGGCGCTCGTGCCGCTGCGGCGGGTCGTGTCGCCGGAGCCGGTCCTGACGCCCGAGGTCGCGCGGCTGGCGCGGGGGGTCGCCGACCGGTACGCCGGGACCCTCGCCGACGTGCTGCGGCTGGCGGTGCCGCCGCGGCACGCGCGGACGGAGGGGGAGGTGCCGCCGGCCGTCGCCGGGTCCCACGCCGCGCCCCCGTCCGGCGGCGCGCTGTCGGGGACGGCCTGGGCCCCGTACCGCGGCGGGCCGGCGTTCCTCGCGCACCTGTCGGGCCGGGGCTCGCCGCGCGCCGCGTGGTCCGCGCTGCCTGGGCCCGCGGGGGAACGGTGGCCCGACGCGGTCGCGCAGGCCGTCGCGGCGACGCTGGTGAGCGGGCGCGGGGCGCTGGTGGTGGTGCCGGACGCGCGCGACGTCGACCGGGTGTGCGCCGCGCTGGCGGACGCCGGCGTGCCCGCCTGGACGCCGGACGGCCCGGACGCGGCGCACGTGCGCCTGATGGCGGACGACGGCCCCGCGCGACGCTACCGGGCGTACCTCGCCGCCCTGCGCGGGCACGCGCGCGTCGTCGTGGGCACCCGGGCGGCGGCGTTCGCGCCGGTGCGGGACCTCGGCCTGGCCGTGTGCTGGGACGACGGCGACGACCTGCACGCCGAGCCGCGCGCGCCCTACCCGCACGTGCGTGAGGTCCTCGGCCTGCGCGCCGAGACCGAGGGCTGCGCCCTGCTGCTGGCCGCGCACAGCCGGTCCGTCGAGGTGCAGGCGCTGGTGGCGTCCGGCTGGGTCCGCCCCGTCGCCGCCGACCGGGACGTCGTGCGCGCCCGGACGCCGCGGGTGCGGGCGCTGACCAGCGTCGAGCTGGCCCGGGAGGGTGCCGCCGCCGCGGCCCGGCTGCCCGGGCAGGCGTGGCGGACCATCCGGGAGCGGCTCGCCGACGGGCCGGTCCTGGTGCAGGTCCCGCGCGCCGGCTACCTGCCCGCCGTGGCGTGCGCCCGGTGCCGCGAGGTCGCCCGGTGCGGGCACTGCCACGGGCCGCTGCAGCTGTCGTCCGGGGACGCGACGGCGCAGTGCGGCTGGTGCGGGCGGCTCGCGACGCAGTGGCATTGCGACGCGTGCGGCAACGGGACGTTCCGCTCGGTGGCCGTCGGCTCCGACCGCACCGCGGAGGAGCTCGGCCGGGCGTTCCCGGGGGTGACGGTCCGGTCGTCCGGCGCGCGCACGGGCGTGCTGGCCGAGGTCCCCGACCGGCCCGCCCTCGTGGTGTCGACCATCGGCGCCGAGCCGGTCGCGCCCGCCGGCTACGCCGCGGCCGTGCTCCTGGACGCCGCCGTGACGACGTCGTCGACCTCCCTGCGGGCCACCGAGGACGCGCTGCGCCGGTGGCTCGCCGCGGCGGCCCTCGTGAAGCCGCAGGGCGAGGGCGGCGTCGTGCTGCTGGTCGGCGACGGCGCCGAGCGGCCCACGCAGGCGCTGGTGCGCTGGGACCCCGTCGGGCTCGCCGAGCGCGAGCTCGCTGAGCGCACCGAGGTGCGGCTCCCGCCCGCCGTGCGCGTCGCCGAGCTGACCGGCACCCGCGAGGTCGTCGCCGCCGTGCTGTCCCGGGTCGACCTCCCACCCGGGGCGGACGTGCTGGGCCCCGTGCCGCTGCCCGAAGCGCCCGGGGAGCCGGCGTCGCTGGACCCGCCCGTGCGGAGCCTGGTGCGTGTGCCGGTCGCCGACGGACGCGCGCTCGCCCGGTCGCTCGGGGCGTCCCTCGCCGTGCGCAGCGCCCGCCGCGAGGGCGGGTCCGTCCGGGTGCGGCTCGACCCCGAGGAGATGCTGTGATCGACGCCGTCGTGTTCGACCTGGGCAACGTGCTGGTCCGCTGGGACCCGGCTGCGGCGTTCGCCGGGGTGCTGCCCGACGTCGAGGTGCAGCGGTTCCTCGCCGACGTCGACTTCCCCGCCCTGAACCAGCGGCAGGACGCCGGCCGGCCCTGGGCCGAGGCCCGCGCCGAGGTGGCGGACCGGCACCCCGAGCACGTCGCCACGCTGGACCTGTACGTCGAGCGGTTCGCGCACGCGCTGCCGGGGGAGGTTCCGGGGAGCGCCGCCGTGGTGGACGACCTGCGCGCCGCGGGCGTGCGGGTGCTCGGCCTGACGAACTGGTCCGCGGAGACCTTCCACCACGCCGTGCCCGCCGCGCCGGCGATCGGCCGGCTGGAGGCCGTCGTCGTCTCCGGGCAGGAGGGCGTCGCGAAGCCGGACCCGCGGATCTTCCGGCTCCTGGCCACGCGGCACGGGCTGGTGCCCGGGCGGACGGTGTTCACGGACGACAGCCCGGCGAACGTCGCCGCCGCGGAGGCGGAGGGGTTCCAGGGGGTGCTGTTCACGGACGCGGCGGCGCTGCGGGCCGAGCTCGTGGCGCGGGGGGTGCTGGGCGCGGGGGGCTGAGCCGCGTGATTCCGGGGCGCCGAGTCCTCCACAGGCGGGCGGGGTGTGCGTGGTCCCCAGGTTGGTGCTCGGGGCGGGTCGGGTGCGGGTGGTGGTCGGTAGCGTTTCGGTATGGCTGACCAGCAGGAACACCTCGAGGACGCGGCGGAGACCGCGCCCGTGGTGCTGCCGGTCTACGACGACGACGGGGTGTGCTCGACGCACTACGGTCCGGACCGCGACGTGCCGGCGGGCGCGGAGCCGCGGTCTGCCGAGGAGCGGCAGGTCGAGGCGATCTCCGCCGCTCTGCCCGGGCCGGTGCTGTTCGCGTGGTTGACGGGTCTGGACCTGAGTGTGCTGCCCGAGCCGGTCGTGGTGGAGGTCGCCGCGGCGTGGCGGCGGATGGTCGCGCACTGCCACGCCGGGATGCTGGCCGCCGCCGGTGAGCTGGGTGAGCGTCCGGGGATGAACCCGTACTGGTCGACGTTGGCTGGTCCACCGCCGGTGGTGGCCGGGGTGGCGGGGGATGAGCTGTCGATGCGGTTGCGGGACTCGCGTCCGGCGTGCAACCGGATGGTGCGTGATGGTCGCCTGCTGGGCGGGGTGCTGGCCGCCACGGGTGAGGCGTTGGCGACGGGGCACATCGATCCGGGGAAGGTCGCGGTGCTGACCGGGCGTCTGGCGGAGGTGTCGCACCAGGTCGCCCAGGCGGTGGAGGACGTGGTGCTGCCGGATGCGGACCAGTGCTCGCGGGCGCAGCTGGTGCAGCGGGTGGACAGGGCGTTGATCGAGGTCGACCCCGCGGGTGCGGTCGAGCGGCGTGAGCGTGCCCGCTGCACCCGGCGGGTGACGCACCCGCGGGCGCAGGCGGAGGGGATGTCCTCGTTGTGGGTGCTGCTACCCGACGAGGACGCGCTCCGGTTGGACGGGGTGCTGGAGCACGCCGCCCGCGCCGCCCGCGCGATCGGCGACCCCCGCACCCTGGACCAGCTGCGCGCCGACGGGCTGCGGGACCTGGTCGTCGGGGACGTCCCGGCGGCCGGCGGTCCGGCGTTCGAGGTGCACCTCGACCCGCCCGCCCCGCCCGTACCTGTCGCACGCCCGCACGGGGCGTGGGTCACGGTCATCGGCCAGCCGGTACGCCCGCGCCCGGTCCAGCCGGAACCCACCGCGACCATCACCCCCGTGCCCGCCACCGACCCGGCGGCGTCCACGACCGGCACCGCGACCGCGACCGCCGCCACTCCCGGTGCCGCTCCTGCCGCCGCTCATGCCGCCGCGTCCGCCGCCGCGTCCGGTACCCCGTCCGGCGCTGCCCCGTCCGGTTCGGGTGGCCGGTGCACGACGTGCTCGGGTCGCCCGGGCGCGCAGGTCCGGATCACGATCGCCGCCTCGACCCTCGCGGGCCTGGACGACCAGCCCGCCGACCTCGACGGGCACGGCCCCCTCGACGCCGCCACCGCCCGAGCCATCGCCGCCGACGGCGAATGGCAACGCATCCTCACCGACGACACCGGCGTCACCCTCGAAGTCGGGCGCACCCACTACCGGCCCTCGGCCGCCCTGGCCGAACACATCCGGGTCCGCGACAAGACCTGCGCCGCCCCCGGCTGCTCGACCTCCGCGTGGCGGGCCGACCTGGACCACACCATCGCCTACCACCCGCAACCCGGCGCCCCACCGGGCACACCCCTGGGCGACACCTCCGCCGCGAACCTCGGGCCCCTGTGCCGGCGCCACCACCGCCTCAAGACCGACGGCGGATTCCGGCTGCGGCAGATCGCACCCGGCCTGTTCGAGTGGATCACCCCCACCGGCCACCGCTACCTCGTACGCCCCGGCACCGGGCAGTCCCTCGACACCACCACCCAGCGCTACACCGAACCACCGTTCTAGCGACGCCGCCTTGCCTGCTCCGCAGCCCCGGGGCGGGGTCGCACCGGTGGCCTTCGCCGGCGGTGCGGTGGTCTTGGCTGTGACCGTCTCGCTGCCGTTCGGCGGGCCCAGGTCCACGGCGCCAGCGGCACCGCTCCCGACCGGCACTAGGATCGGTCGTCATGCGCCTGCTCTTCGCCGGGACGCCCGCGGTGGCGCTGCCGTCGCTCGACGCCCTGCTCGCCTCCCGACACGAGGTCGTCGCCGTCCTCACCCGACCCGACGCCCGTGCCGGTCGCGGCCGGACGCTCACGCCCAGCCCGGTCAAGGAGCGTGCGCTCGAGGCGGGGATCGAGGTGCTCACGCCGACCACGCTGCGCGACCCGGAGGTCGAGGAGCGGCTCGCGGCGATCGCGCCGGATGCGGCGCCCGTCGTGGCGTACGGGAACCTCGTGCCGCCGGCGGTGCTGGACCTGCCGCGGCACGGGTGGGTCAACCTGCACTTCTCGGTGCTGCCGGCCTGGCGCGGCGCGGCGCCGGTGCAGCACGCGATCATCGCGGGCGACGAGGTCACCGGGGCGTCGACGTTCCGGCTCGAGGCGGGCCTGGACACCGGGCCGGTGTACGGCACGCTGACCGAGACGATCCGGCCGACGGACACCGCAGGCGACCTGCTCGGGCGGCTGGCGGACGCCGGGTCCGGGCTGCTGGTCCGCACCCTCGACGCGCTGGAGGAGGGCATCCTCACGCCGGTGCCGCAGCCGGGTGACGGCATCAGCGTCGCGCCGCGGCTGAGCACCGACGACGCGCGGGTGCGCTGGCAGCACCCGGCGATGGCCGTCGACCGCCGGATCCGCGGCTGCACCCCGGCGCCCGGGGCGTGGACCACGCTGCCTGACGGGTCGCGGCTCGGGCTCGGGCCGGTGCGCCCTGCGCCCGAGGTGACGGAGCTGGCGCCGGGCGAGGTGCGGATCGGCCGCGGCGAGGTGCTGGTCGGCACGGGGACGCACGCGGTCCGACTCGGCGAGGTGCGCCCGGCGGGCAAGAAGGCGATGGCGGCGGCGGACTGGGCGCGCGGTGCGCGGCTGCCCGAGCCCACCGTGCTCGGGTCGGAGGCGGGCGAGTGACCGCCGGCGACGGGTCACGCTCCGGCGCGGGCCGCGGTGCGGGTGGCGGTGCGGGGCGCGGCGGCGAGTCCGGCCGCGGTGGCGAGCGGGGGCGCGGCGGCGAGTCCGGCCGCGGTGGCGAGCGGGGGCGCGGCGGCGAGTCCGGCCGCGGTGGCGAGCGGGGGAGCGGCGGTCCGCGGCGGCAGTCCGGCGGCGCGCAGGGCGGCGGCACCGGGCGTCGCGGTCCCCGGGCCCGCACCGCGGCCGCGCCGGCCGAGCGGCGGCGCACCGGCGACCCGGCCCGGACGGCGGCGTTCGACGTGCTGCGCACCGTGGCCGAGTCGGACGCGTACGCGAACCTCGTCCTCCCGCCGCTGCTGCGCGAGCGCGGCATCCGGGGCCGGGACGCCGGGTTCGCCACGGAGCTCGCGTACGGGACGCTGCGGCTGCGCGGGCGGTACGACGCGGTGATCGAGCAGTGCGCGGGACGAGCGCTGGACCGGATCGACCCGCCGGTGCTGGACGCGCTCCGGCTGGGCGCGCACCAGCTGCTCGGGATGCGGGTGCCCCCGCACGCGGCGGTGTCGGAGACGGTGGCGCTGGTGCGGGAGCACGTCGGCGCGGGTCCGGCGCAGTTCACGAACGCGGTGCTCCGCGCGGTGTCGCGGGAGCCGCTGGATGCGTGGCTGGACCTCGTGGGCGACGCGGCCGACCCCACGGAGACGGACGAGGTCGCGCGGCTCTCGGTGATCGAGAGCCACCCGGCGTGGGTCACGCGGGCGCTGCGCGAGGCGCTGGTGGGCCACGGCCGGACGGCCGGCGAGCTCGGCGCGCTGCTGGCGGCCGACAACGACGCGCCGCGGGTGTCGCTGGTGGCGCGGCCGGGCCTGGCGGACCGGGACGACCTGCTCGCCCAGGCGGGGCCGGACGCCGCCCCGGGGCGCTGGGCGCCCACCGCCGTGACGCTGGCCGGGGGCGGCGACCCCGCAGGGCTGGCGGCGGTGCGGTCGGGACGCGCGGGAGTGCAGGACGAGGGCAGCCAGCTCGTCGCCCTCGCCCTGGCCGCGGCACCGCTGGACGGGCCGGACGAGCGGTGGCTGGACCTGTGCGCGGGGCCCGGCGGCAAGGCGGCGCTGCTGGCGGCGCTGGCCGCGGAGCGCGGGGCGCGGCTCGTGGCGAACGAGGTGCAGCCGCACCGGGCGCGGCTGGTGCGCGGCGCGGTCGCGGGGGCCCCGGAGGGCGCGGTCGAGGAGGTCCGGGTCGGGGACGGGCGCGAGGTCGGGGACGCCGAGCCGGGCGCGTACGACCGCGTGCTGCTCGACGCGCCGTGCACCGGGCTGGGCGCGCTGCGCCGGCGGCCCGAGTCGCGCTGGCGCCGCACGCCCGCCGACCTGGCGCAGCTCGGCGCGCTGCAGCGGGACCTGCTCGGCTCGGCGCTGCGGGCGGTGCGGCCGGGCGGCGTCGTCGCGTACGTCACGTGCTCGCCCGTGCTGGCGGAGACGCGGCTCGCCGTGCTGGACGCGACGCGCGCGGCCCGGAAGGCCGGTCTCGAGGTCGAGGTGCTCGACGCCC
Source organism: Cellulomonas hominis (assembly GCF_014201095.1). Lineage (NCBI taxonomy): Bacteria > Bacillati > Actinomycetota > Actinomycetes > Micrococcales > Cellulomonadaceae > Cellulomonas > Cellulomonas hominis. The sequence goes on from NZ_JACHDN010000001.1 coordinate 4,008,889, forward strand.
CTGCGGTGCTGCACGGGATCGCGCCGGGCCTGGACCTTCCGGAGCGCGAGGACGCCCAGCTGTGGCCGCACGCGCACGGGACCGACGCGATGCACCTCACGCTGCTGCGCCGCCTGGCCTGACCCTGCCCCGGCGGGCGCCCGCCGATACGCTGGGGCCGTGCCCGCTCTGATCAGCCCCAGCATCCTGTCCGCCGACTTCGCCAACCTCGAGCGCGACCTGGGCCGGATCGCCCGGGCCGACTACGCGCACGTCGACGTCATGGACAACCACTTCGTGCCGAACCTGACCCTCGGGCTGCCGGTGGTGAAGCGGATCGCCGAGGTGTCGCCGGTGCCGATCGACGTGCACCTGATGGTCGAGGACGCCGACCGCTGGGCCGTCGACTACGCCCGCGCGGGGGCCGCCTCGGTGACGTTCCACGCGGAGGCCGCGCAGGCGGCGGTCCGCCTCGCGCGGGAGCTGCGTTCGGCGGGCGCCCGGGCGGGCATCGCGCTGCGGCCGGCCACGCCGGCGGAGCCGCTGCTGGACCTGCTGACCGAGTTCGACATGGTGCTGGTCATGACGGTCGAGCCCGGCTTCGGCGGGCAGTCGTTCATCGAGGGCACGCTGCCGAAGGTGCGCCGGCTGCGGGCCGCGATCGACGAGCAGGGCGCCGACACCTGGATCCAGGTGGACGGCGGCGTCTCCCGGGACACGATCGCGACGGTGGCGGCGGCCGGTGCCGACGTGTTCGTCGCCGGGTCCGCGGTCTACGGGGCGGCGGACGTGGCGGGCGAGATCGACGCGCTGCGCGCGCTGGCGGACGAGGCGATCGCGCGCCGCTGACGGACTCCCGACCGGCTCCGGCCGGCTCCCACGGGCTCCCGACCGCGCCCGCGGGCCGGACGTCGCGCGGCCGGGAATGCCCGGTGTGGCATCATCGTTGCCCAGAACACACACACGTGCTCCGGGGTCGGTGAAAGTCCGAGCCGGCGGTGACAGTCCGCGACCCGCAAGCGCCTCGGCGCGAGCGGTTGACCTGGTGGAACTCCAGGACCGACGGTGAAAGTCCGGATGGGAGGAGTCGTGGCGGTGCGTGCGGCGTGAGCCGTGGGCACCGTGGTCGTCGTGCACCCGCGCGCCGGCCGCGCCCCGGAGCCCGAGCGGCGACGGAGGGAGCGGGGCGGTGGACGGCGAGGCGCTGGACGTGCGCGCGACGGTCGAGCGGGACGCGATGCGGCGTGCCCTGGACCTCGCGCGCCGCGGACCCGCGCACGGCCCGAACCCCCGCGTCGGCTGCGTGCTGCTCGCCCCGGACGGCGCCGTGCTCGGGGAGGGCTGGCACCGCGGCGCGGGCACCCCGCACGCCGAGGTCGCCGCGCTGTCCGACGCCCGGGGGCGTGGCGCGGACGTCCGGGGCGCGACCGCCGTCGTCACGCTGGAGCCCTGCGACCACACGGGGCGCACCGGGCCGTGCTCCGTCGCGCTGCTGGACGCCGGGGTCGCGCGCGTCGTGCACGCCGTCGCCGATCCGAACCCCCTCGCCGTCGGCGGCGCCGCCCGGCTGCGCGCCGCCGGTGTCGACGTCACGGCCGGCGTCGAGGAGGATGCCGCCCGCGCGCTGCTGCGGCCGTGGCTGCGCGCCGTCGGCCGGGGCCGGCCGTACGTCACGCTGAAGACCGCGAGCACCCTGGACGGCCGGGTGGCCGCCGCCGACGGGACGAGCCGGTGGATCACGTCCCCGCAGGCCCGCGCGCACGCGCACGCCCTGCGCGCGGAGGTCGACGCGCTCGTCGTCGGGACGGGAACCGCACTGGCCGACGACCCGGCCCTCACCGCGCGCACGCCGGACGGGTCGCTCGCGGTGCACCAGCCGCTGCGGGTCGTCGTCGGCACCCGGGACCTGCCCGCGGGCGGCCGCCTGGCCGGCCCGGGCGGCGAGGTGCTGCACCTGCGCACCCGCGACCCCCGCGCCGTCCTGGCCGCGCTGCACGAGCGGGAGGTCCGGCACGTGCTGGTGGAGGGCGGCCCGACGCTGGCCGCCGCGTTCCTGCGCGCCGGGGTGGTCGACGAGGTGCACGCCTACGTCGCGCCGGTGCTGCTCGGCGCCGGCCGCCCCGCCGTGGCGGACCTGGGCGTCGGGACGATCGCCGACGCCGTCCGGCTGCACCCCCGCGCGGTGCTGCCGCTGGGCCCCGACGTGCTCGTCGTGGCCGACACCGAGGAGGAGAGCTGATGTTCACCGGCATCGTGGAGGAGGTCGGCACCGTCGTGGCGCTCGACCTGACGCCCGGCACGGACGGGTCCCCGGGCGACGCCCGGTTGGTCGTCCGCGGTCCGCTGGTCGTCTCGGACGCGGGGCTCGGCGACTCGATCGCGGTCTCCGGCGTGTGCCTGACCGTGGCCGACCTGCCGGGTGACGGCACGTTCGCCGTCGACGTCATGCCGGAGTCGCTGCGCCGCACGGCCCTGGGCGACCTGGGCCCGGGCGCGCCGGTCAACCTCGAGCGCGCGGTGCGCGCGGACGCCCGGCTCGGCGGCCACGTCGTGCAGGGGCACGTGGACGGGGTCGGCACGGTGCGCCGGCGGACGCCCGGGCCGCGCTGGGACGAGGTGGAGGTCGCGCTGGACCCGGGGCTCGCCCGGTACGTGGCCGAGAAGGGCTCGGTCGCGGTCGCGGGGGTGTCGCTGACGGTGACCGCGGTCGGGGACGACTGGTTCGGCGTCTCGCTGATCCCCACGACGCTGGCGGCCACCACGCTGGGCGGCGCGGCGGTCGGCACCCGGGTGAACCTCGAGGTCGACGTCCTGGCGAAGTACGTGGAGCGGCTGCTCGCGACGGGAGGGGTCCGATGACCGACGACATCGTGCTGGGCACGGTCGAGCAGGCGCTGGCGGAGCTGCGCGCGGGGCGGCCCGTCCTCGTCGCCGACTCCCCGGACCGGGAGAACGAGGCGGACGTCATCCTCGCCGCGGACCGCGCGACCCCGGACTGGGTGGCGTGGACCATCCGGCACTCGTCCGGCTACCTGTGCGCGCCGATGACGGGCGCGCGCGCCGACGCCCTGGACCTGCCGCTGATGGTGCCGCACAGCCAGGACCCGCGGCGCACCGCCTACACGGTGACGGTGGACGCGGCGCACGGGGTCGGCACCGGCATCTCCGCGGCTGACCGCACCCGGACGCTGCACGTCCTCGCCGACCCCGCGTCGGGCGTCGAGGACCTCATCCGCCCCGGCCACGTGCTGCCGCTGCGCGCGGTCCCCGGCGGGGTGCTGCACCGCGCCGGGCACACCGAGGCGGCGGTGGACCTGTGCCGGCTCGCCGGGCTCGAGCCGGTCGCGGCGATCGCCGAGCTGGTGAACGACGACGGCACGATGATGCGGCTGCCGCAGACCGCGGCGCTGGCCCGCGAGCACGGGCTCGTGGTGCTGACGATCTCCGACCTCATCGCGTGGCGGACCGCGCAGGGCGACCTGCCGGCCGAGCCGGCCCCGGATGCGACGCCCCCGGCGGACACGGTCCGCCGCGTGCACCGCGCCCACAGCGCGCACCTGCCGACGAAGCACGGCGACTTCACCGTGCACGCCTACCGGGACCAGCGCACCGGCGCCGACCACCTCGCGCTCGTCGCCGCGGGAGGGCTCGCGGAGCAGCCGGTCGTGCGGGTGCACTCCGAGTGCCTGACCGGCGACGCGTTCGGCTCGGCGCGGTGCGACTGCGGCGCGCAGCTCGACACCGCCCTGCAGCTCGCGGCCGCGCACGGCGGCGCGGTGGTCTACCTGCGCGGGCACGAGGGCCGGGGGATCGGCCTGCTGGCGAAGATCGGCGCGTACGCGCTGCAGGACCAGGGCCGGGACACGGTCGAGGCGAACATCGACCTCGGCTGGCCCGCGGACCGGCGCGAGTACGGGGCCGCCGCGGCGATCCTCGAGGACCTCGGCGCCCGGCGGATCACCCTGCTGACGAACAACCCGGCCAAGGTGGCGGGGCTGTCCGCGCACGGCATCGAGGTCGCCGAGGTGCGCGGCATCGAGGTCGGGCGCACCCCGCACAACGAGGCCTACCTGCGGACGAAGGCCCGGGCCATGGGGCACCTGCTCCCCGGCCTCATGAACAAGGAGGACGCACGATGAGCGGCAGCGGCGCACCCGCGATCAGCACGGACGGGAGCGGCCTGCGCGTCGCCGTCGTCGCGGCGAGCTGGCACACCACGGTCATGGACGGGCTGCTGGCCGGGGCCCGCCGGGCGCTGGCCGACGTGCACGTGACGGAGGTCCGCGAGGTGCGGGTGCCCGGCACGTTCGAGCTGCCGGTCGCGGCGGCCCGGCTCGCCCGCAGCGGCGCGGTGGACGCGGTGGTGGCGCTCGGCGTCGTCATCCGCGGCGGCACCCCGCACTTCGACTACGTGTGCCAGGCCGCGACCGTCGGGCTGACCGACGTGGCCGTGAGCACCGGTGTCCCGGTCGGCTTCGGCGTCCTCACGTGCGACGACGAGGCCCAGGCCCTCGACCGAGCCGGCCTGCCGGGCTCGCACGAGGACAAGGGGGCGGAGGCCGCCGAGGCCGCCGTGGCCACCGTCGTGGCGCTGCGCGACCTGTGAACGTCCTGTCCTGGCTGTTCGACGCGCAGCTCGTCGTCGCCGGCCACGCGGTGCTGTGGCGGGAGGTCGTCGGCAACCTGTTCGGACTCGCGTCCGCGCTGGGCGGGCTGCGGCGGCGCGTGTGGGCGTGGCCGGTCGGCATCGTCGGCAACGTCCTGCTGTTCACGGTGTTCCTCGGCGGCGTCTTCCACACCCCGCAGGACCGCGACCTGTACGGGCAGGCCGGCCGGCAGGTGTTCTTCGTGGCGGTCGCGGTGTACGGCTGGGTCCGCTGGTCCCAGGCCCGCCGCGCCGCCCGCGACGCGGGCACCCCGGACGCGCCGGCGGTCGTGCCGCGCTGGGCGGGGTGGTCCGGCTGGGTGCAGATCCTGTTGATCGGCGTCGTCGGGACGGTCGTGTGCGCGAGGGTCTTCGAGGCGCTGGGCTCGTGGGGGCCGTGGGCGGACGCGTGGATCTTCGTCGGCTCGCTGCTGGCCACGTACGGCATGGCGCGCGGCTGGATCGAGTTCTGGCTGATCTGGATCGCCGTGGACGCCGTCGGCGTGCCGCTGCTGCTGAGCGCCGGGTATTACCCGTCGGCCGTGCTGTACCTCGTGTACGCCGGCGTCGTGGTGTCCGGGTTCGTCGTCTGGTGGCGCGCCCGGGACCGCGCCGAGCCGCAGCAGGTGACCGCGGCGGCCGGGGTGTCCGGGTGAGCGTCCGCGGTGCGGGCGCCCCGGCGGCCGGGGACCGGCGACCGTCTACCCTGACGGGCGTGAAGACGTTCGACACGCTGTTCGCGGAGCTCACCGACAAGGCGACCACCCGGCCCGAGGGCTCGGGGACGGTGCGGGAGCTGGACGCGGGGGTCCACGCGATCGGCAAGAAGATCGTCGAGGAGGCGGCCGAGGTCTGGATGGCCGCGGAGCACGAGGGGGACGTCCGCACCGCGGAGGAGATCTCCCAGCTGCTCTACCACCTGCAGGTGCTCATGGTCGCGAAGGGTCTGACCCTCGACGACGTGTACGCCCACCTCTGACCCGCCCCGCACCCCCCGAAGGAACCCCCGTGCTGAGGATCGCCGTCCCCAACAAGGGCTCGCTCGCCGAGCCCGCCGCCGAGATGCTGCGCGAGGCGGGCTACCGCCAGCGCCGCGACTCCCGCGAGCTCGTCCTGCCCGACGCCGACAACGACGTCGAGTTCTTCTTCCTGCGGCCCCGCGACATCGCGGTGTACGTGGGCACCGGCACCGTCGACGTCGGCATCACCGGCCGCGACCTGCTGCTCGACTCCGGCTCGCCCGCGACCGAGCACCTGCGGCTCGGCTTCGCCCGGTCGACCTTCCGGTTCGCGACCCAGGCCGGCGCGATGAACGACGTCCGCGAGGTCGCCGGCCGCCGCGTCGCCACCTCGTACCCGGTGCTGGTCGCGGAGTACCTGCGCGGCCAGGGCGTCGAGCCGTCGGAGGTCGTCCGCCTGGACGGCGCCGTCGAGACCGCGATCCGCCTGGGCGTCGCGGACGTGATCGCCGACGTCGTCGAGACCGGCACCACGCTGCGCGCCGCGGGGCTGGACGTGTTCGGCGAGCCGATCCTGCAGTCCGAGGCCGTGCTGGTGCGCCGGGCGGACGGTGCCGAGCCCGCCGGGCTGGACGTGCTGACCCGCCGCCTGCAGGGCGTGCTGACCGCCCGCGAGTACGTCCTCATGGACTACGACGTGCCGCTGTCCCTGGTGGACCGGGCCGTGGCGGTCACGCCGGGCCTGGAGTCCCCGACGGTCTCGCCGCTGCACAACACCGACTGGGCCGCGGTCCGCGTCATGGTGCGCCGCGCCGAGACGAACCGGGTGATGGACGCGCTGTACGAGGTCGGCGCGCGCGCGATCCTCGTCACGTCGATCCACGCCTGCCGGCTCTGAGGCGGCGAGCGTGGCCGGCGGGGTGACCGGCGGGGTGCCCGGCGACGAGCGGCGGCCCGCGCTGGACGCCGTGTTCCGGCCGCGGTTCGCGCGCTGGGTCACGGGCGTGCTCGGCGTGGTCGTCGCGCTCGCCACGGTGCTGCTGCTCGTGCTGCTGCCGGGCACCGGCCTGGCCGGGTACAGCGCGAGCGACCTCACCGGCATCGGGCTGGTGGGGCTCGCGATCGTCTGGTTCTGCTGGCGGCAGGCCACCGTGCGCGCCACCCCGACGCCCGAGGGGCTGCGGGTGCGCAACCTCGCGACCACCCGGACGGTGCCGTGGGCGCAGATCGTGTGGGTGCGGTTCGGGGAGGGCCGGCCGTGGGTGCAGCTCGACCTGGACGACGGCGACACGCTCGCCGTCATGGGCATCCAGCGGGCCGACGGCGAGCTGGCGCGCCGGGAGGCCCGGCGGCTGGCGACCCTCGTGGCGGCGCGGACCCGGACGACCCGGGACGACTGAGCGGCGCCCGGCTCAGCCCGCCGCGCCGCGCGCCAGCCGGGCCGCGTGCACGCCGGCGGCCGCGGCCGCGAGGAACGCCGCGGGGTCCTGCGCCAGGCCTCGGCCCATCGTGGACAGCCGGACCGGCGAGCCGCCGAGCGCGGTGAGCAGGTCCGCGCCCGCCGCGACGTCCACGAGGCGGTGCCGCGTGGCCAGGGCCCGCGCCTGCTGGCCGACCCGCCGCCCGACCGCCGCGAGGTGCGCCTCGGGGTGCTCCACCGGGTCGGGCACCGCGAGGCCCGCCGCCTCGCCCGGGTCGCCCTCCGGGGCGGGGGCCGGGTCGAACACCGGGACCACCACGTCCGCCGGGGCGAGCGCGACCCGCCCGTAGGCGGTCAGCGAGTGGTGCGACACCCCGAGGTGCCGCTCGCGCGCGTCCGCGCCGGACACCCGCAGCGACGCCACGGGCCGCCCGCCGAGCACCGCGGCGGCGTTCACGGCCTCGCCCGCGGCCACGCCGGAGAACCCCCAGCGGGTCCCGGTGCCGAGGTTGCCCGGCCCCTGCGCGACCACGACCACGTCCGCGCCGACGACGTGCCGCGCGGCGAGCAGCGCGGTGTGCACGGTGACGGCCTCGAGATCGCCGCCGAACGCCTGGCCCGCGGTGAGGCAGGCGGCGATCCAGCCCGCGTCGCGCAGGCCCGCGACCGCGCGGGAGAACCACGCGGGGAGCGCGCCGCCGTCCGTCATGACGTAGGCGACGCGCAGCGGGTCCGATCCCGCCGCCAGGCGCGCGTCGGCGTACCGCAGCCCCGCGACGACGGCCGGCAGCGCGGAGTGCAGGTCCGCGACGACGACCGGCGTCCCGCCCAGGTCGTCGGCGTCGCGCAGCACCTCGTGGTGCGGGGACTCCTGGTCGTCGACGCCCAGCACCATGGCCTGCAACGGGGTGTACCGGGCCTTGACCAGGTGGCCGGGGCCGGGCTCGGGGTCGGCGGGCAGGCGTCCGGGCGTGCCGGGGGCGACGACCAGGGCGTAGCCGCCGGTGCCGAGCCCGCGGGCCAGGGCGGAGACGTTGAGCAGGACGGGGTCGCCGGCCTCGGGGGTGCCGACGAGGGCGGGGTAGGCGAGCGCCTTCACCCTGACCGGGTCGGGGCCGGAGACGCCGTCCGCGACGACGACGGTCAGCTCCACCGCCCCGGGCCACGACCGGCCGACCGACTCCACCACACCCGCGCGCCACGTGATCACCGGACCACGCTACCGGCCACTACGGTGGTCCCCGATGCCCGAACAGATCCAGCCCGCCGAGCGGCTGCTCAACCTCGTCATCGCCCTGGTGCACACGCCGGGTCGGATGACGAAGGAGCAGATCCGCCGCTCCGTCGCGGGCTACGGGGAGGCGGCGTCCGACGACGCCTTCGAGCGGATGTTCGAGCGCGACAAGGACACGCTGCGGGAGCTGGGCATCCCGGTGACCACGGTGACGTCCGCGGGGCACGGCGACGACATCGGCTACCGCGTCGACCAGGACGCGTACGCTCTGCCGCCGCTCGAGCTGACCCCCGCCGAGCTCGGCGCGCTGTCCTTGGCGGCGGAGTTCTGGCAGGACCGCTCGGTGCGCGCGGACACCTCGCGCGCGCTGACGAAGCTGCGCGCGGTGGGCGCGGGCGCGGGGGCGACGGACCTGGCCGCCGGGCTGGCGCCACGGGTGCGGGCCGGCGGCGACGCGTTCCGGCCGCTGCTCGACGCCGTGCAGGCGCGGCAGCGGGTGCGGTTCACCTACCGGGCCGCGAACACCGGCGAGGTGCGCGAGCGCCTGGTCGAGCCGTGGCGGCTCGTCGCGCGGCGCGGCGGCTGGTTCCTGGTCGGGCGGGACGTGGACCGGGCGGCGCCGCGGTCGTTCCGGCTGAGCCGGATCGAGGGCCGGGTCAGGGCGGTCGGGGACGAGCGGGCGTTCGACGCGCCGACGCCGGAGGAGACGGCCGGTGCCCTGCGCTCGTGGGACGCCCGGACCGAGCGCACCGCCCTGCTCGCGCTGCGCCCCGAGCGGGCCGAGGCGATCCGCGCGCGCGGCGAGGCCACGACGCTGCCCGACGACGCCGACCCCGCCCTGCGCGCGGTCGTGGCGGACCGGGACCTGGTGCGCGTGCCGTTCCGGGCCGCGTGGGAGCTGGCCGAGGAGGTCGCCGGCTACGGGGAGGCGGTCCTCGTGGCCGACCCGCCGGAGCTCCGGGCGGCCGTGCTGCGCCTGCTGCGGGCCGCGGAGCGGCTCGGCGGGCCCGAGGGAGGTGCCGCGCGTGGCTGAGCGGGCGAGCGAGCGGCTGCTGCGGCTGCTCGGGATGATCGGCTACCTCGACCGGAACGACGGCGTGTCCGTGGACCAGCTGGCCGAGCACTTCGGGGTGTCGTCGTCGCAGGTGATGGCGGACGTCGACACGCTCTGGATGAGCGGCACCCCCGGGTACTACCCGCACGACCTCATCGACTTCGACGCGGACTCCTACGACCGCGGCGAGATCCGGCTCACCGAAGCGCGGGGGATGACCCGCCCGCTGCGGCTGGGCACCCGCGAGGCGGTGACGCTGCTGGCGGCGCTGAGCACGATGGTCGCGGACCTCGGCCCGACGCTGGACGCGGAGCACCTGGCGGTGCTGCGCTCGACGCTCGGCAAGCTCACCGCGGCGACCGGCGAGGCGGCGAACGCCGTGGACGTCCGGCTCGCGGTGGACGGGCGGCCCGACGTCGTCGCGGCGATCCGCACGGCGCTGGCGTCCGGCCGCCGGCTCCGCATCCGCTACGTGAACGCGTCCGACGTCACCAGCGACCGGGACGTCGACCCGCTGCGCCTGATGACCAGCGACGAGCGGTCCTACCTGCAGGCCTGGTGCCTGCGCGCGGGGGACGAGCGGCTGTTCCGGCTGGACCGCGTGCTGGCCGCCGAGGTGCTCGACGTGCCGGCCGAGCCCCACCCGGGCGCGGGCCGCGGGGCGACCGCCGAGTTCCGGCCCGACCCGGCGGGGGACGTCGTCACGCTGCACCTGCGCAGCACCGGCCGCTGGGTCGCCGAGACGGTGCCCGTGGAGGAGGTGCGCAACCTGCCGGACGGCACGTTCGAGGTGGACGTCCGGATCGCGCAGCCCGCGTTCCTGCGCAACCTGCTGCTGCAGGCCGCCGAGGACCTGCTCGGTGTGCAGCCGCCGGAGGTCGGCCGGGACGTCGCGGCCCGGGCCCGCGACGCGCTGGCGGCGTACGGCCCCCTGGCCGGGCCGGCCGGCGCGGACGGGATAGGTTGACCCGCATGGTCTGGGTCGTCGTGTGGGTGGTGCTGGTCCTCGGCACGCTCGTCGGCGCGTTCTTCCTGGGCCGCGACCTGTGGCGGCGCGCCCGGGCGCTGGTCCGCGAGCTGGAGCGTGCGTCGCAGGTGCTCGGCGAGCTGGCGGAGCACGCCTCGACGCTGGCGGAGCAGGCGCAGGAGGCCGAGCGCGCGGCGCGGACGGCCCGGGAGGCGGTGCTGCTGCCGGAGCCGGAGCAGGCGCGCGCCCGCTGGGCCGAGGTGCGCGCGCAGGCCCGCGTGCGGCGGGAGCGTCGGCGCGCCCGGGACCGCGCGGTCCGGGAGACGTGGAAGGCCTACACCCGCTGATCACCACCTGAGTGGGACGTGGTGCGCGTCACGTCCCCCCACCGCGGCGGTAGACTCTCGTGACCGCCCCGACGCACCTGGGAGTTCCTCATGGGAAGGCTCTTCGAGCACCCGGCCGCCATCTTGTTCCTCATCCTCATCGTCCTGCTGCTGTTCGGGGCGAAGCGGCTCCCGGACGTCGCCAAGGGCGTGGGTCAGTCCCTGAAGATCTTCAAGCGCGAGGTCCGCGACCTCACCGAGGACGACGACAAGCCGGCGCCGCCCGCCGTGCCGACCGTCCCGCCGACGGCCGCGGCGCCGCCCGCGCCGGCCGCCCCCGCGACGCCCCCGGCTCCGGTGGCGCCCGCCCCCACGGAGCAGGGCTCCACCGACCCGAGGCCCTGACCGCACCGTGGCACTGCGTCGCCCCTCGGCCAACCCCGAGGGCAGGATGCCGCTGCGCGAGCACCTGGTGGAGCTGCGCAAGCGGCTGGTGCTCGCCGCGCTCGGCGTGCTCGTCGGCGCGGTGCTCGGCTGGATGGTCTACGACCCGGCCTTCCAGGCGCTCCAGGACCCGCTGCTCGACGCGGCCGCCGAGCGGAACGTCGTCGCCTCGGTGAACTTCGGGGGCCTGGCCTCCGCGATGGACATGAAGTTCAAGGTCGCCCTGTTCATCGGGGCGCTCGTGTCGAGCCCGTGGTGGCTCTACCAGCTCTGGGCCTTCGTCACCCCGGGCCTGACGCGCAAGGAGCGCCGGTCGGCGATCGGGTTCGTCGGGGTGGCCGTGCCGATGTTCCTCGCGGGCGCGGCGTTCGCCTGGTACGTGCTGCCGCGCGCCGTGACGGTGCTGACGGAGTTCGTGCCGGAGGAGGCGACGAACCTCATCGACGCCTCGACGTACCTGAGCTTCGTCATGCGGTTCGTGCTGGCGTTCGGCGTCGCGTTCCTGGTGCCGGTGCTGATGTTCTGCCTCAACCTGGTCGGCCTGGTGCGGGGTGCGACCTGGCTGAAGGGCTGGCGCTGGGCGGTGCTCATCTCCTGCGTGTTCTCCGCGGTGATGACGCCGACGCCGGACGTGCTGACGATGATGGTGCTCGCGCTGCCGACGATCGGGCTGTACATGGCCGCGGTCGGGTTGTCGCTGCTGCACGACCGGCGGGTGGACAAGCGTCTCGGGACGGCGGACGCCGACGGGACCCTGACCCGGTGAGCCACCTCGGGGTGGTCATCAACCCCGTGGCGGGCGTCGGGCGCGGGTCCGGCGTGGGCGCCGCGGCGCTGGACGCCCTGCGCCGGCGCGGGCACCACGTGGAGGACCTGACGGCGCGGGACCTGCTGACCGCGACCGCGCACGCCCGGCGCGCCGCCGTGGCCGGGCTGGACGCGCTGGTCGTGGTGGGCGGCGACGGGCTGGTGCACCTGGGCGCGAACGTCGTGGCCGACACCGACCTGCCGCTCGGCATCGTCGCGGGCGGGACCGGCAACGACGTGGCCCGCGCCCTGGACCTGCCGCGCGGGGACGTCGCGGCGTCGGTCGCGGCCATCGAGCGGGCCCTGCTCACCGGCCCGCGCGCCATCGACGCGGTGAGCGTGGGCTCGCCCCGGCACAGCGCCCGCGAGTGGTTCCTCGGCGCGCTCTCCTGCGGCATCGACGCCGCGGTGAACGCCCGCGCCAACGCGATGACCTGGCCGAAGGGCTCGGCCCGGTACGTCCGGGCGCTGGTCCCGGAGCTGCGGGCCTTCCGGCCGTACGGGTACCGGCTGACCACGGACGAGGGCGTGTGGGAGTCCGCGGGGACCGTCGTGGTCGCCGCGAACGGGCCCTGGATCGGCGGCGGCATCCGGGTCGCGCCGGACGCGCGGCTGGACGACGGGCTGCTGGACGTCGTCGTCGCGGGGCCCTTCACGAGGGCCGGGGTGGTGCGGATCTTCCCCGGCATGTACGTGGGCCGGCACGTGCGGCACCCGCAGGTCCAGGTGATCCGCAGCCGGAAGGTCCTCGTCGAGCCCGCCGGGCACCTGGGCCGGACCCCGCCCGAGGCGCACGCCGACGGCGAGCGGATCGGCCCCCTGCCGCTGGTCGCCGAGGTCCACCCCGGCGCTGTCCGGGTGCTCGCCCCGCACCCGACCTAGGGTGTGCACGTGGCACGACGCGACACGACCCGCGACCCCGAGGAGCTGTCCCCGGCCGAGCGCTACGCCGCGGCCCGGCGGCGGGCCCAGGCGGAGCGCACCGAGCTCGCCCGGTTCCGGGCGCTGCTGGACTTCCCCCTCGACGACTTCCAGGCGGAGGCCTGCGAGGCGGTGGAGCACGGCAGCGGCGTGCTGGTCGCCGCCCCGACCGGTGCCGGCAAGACCGTGGTCGGCGAGTTCGCCGTGCACCTGGCCCTCGCCACCAGCCGCAAGGCGTTCTACACGACGCCGATCAAGGCGCTGTCGAACCAGAAGTACAACGACCTGGTCCGCCGCTACGGCGCCGGCCAGGTCGGACTGCTGACCGGCGACACCACCCAGAACGGCGAGGCGCCCGTGGTCGTGATGACCACCGAGGTGCTGCGCAACATGCTCTACGCCGGGTCCAGCACGCTCGACGGCCTCGGGTACGTGGTCATGGACGAGGTGCACTACCTCGCCGACCGGTTCCGCGGCCCGGTGTGGGAGGAGGTGATCATCCACCTGCCCGACGACGTGCAGCTGGTGTCGCTGTCCGCCACCGTGTCGAACGCCGAGGAGTTCGGCGACTGGCTGCGCACCGTGCGCGGGGACACCGCGGTCGTGGTCAGCGAGCACCGGCCCGTCCCGCTCGGCCAGCACGTGCTGGTGCGCGACGACCTGCTGGACCTCTACGCGGGGCACGTGGACCCCACGGCGCCGGGCGCGAACCCGCCGATCAACCCCGAGCTCGCGCACCTGCTGCGCCGCGCCGAGCGGTCCGGCGACGGCCCGCACCGGGGGCGCCGGGGCGCGGGGGACCGCGGGTTCCGGGGCCCGGGCGGCCGGCGCCGCGACGGCGGTCCCGGCGGGGGACCGGGCGGGCCGGGCGGGCCGGGCGGCGGTGGGCCGCGGCCCGTGCCGCGGCCGGTCATGGTCGACGTGCTCGACGAGGCGGGGCTGCTGCCCGCGATCGTGTTCATCTTCTCCCGGGCGGGGTGCGACGCCGCGGTCGCCCAGTGCCTCGCGGGCGGGCTGCGGCTGACGTCGCCGGCCGAGCAGGAGGAGATCCGGCTGATCGCCGAGTCCCGGTGCGCGTCCATCCCGCAGGAGGACCTGGACGTCGTCGGGTACTGGGGCTTCGTGGACGCCCTCGTCCGCGGCGTCGCGGCGCACCACGCCGGGATGCTGCCGGCGTTCAAGGAGACGGTCGAGGAGGCGTTCGTCCGCGGCCTGGTCAAGGTCGTCTTCGCGACCGAGACGCTGGCCCTGGGCATCAACATGCCCGCGCGGTCCGTGGTGCTGGAGAAGCTGGTCAAGTGGGACGGCTCGCACCACGTCGACATCACGCCGGGGGAGTACACGCAGCTCACCGGGCGGGCCGGGCGGCGCGGCATCGACACCGAGGGGCACGCGGTCGTCGTCGGGCGGGGCGACCTGGACCCGATGGCGCTGGCCGGCCTGGCGTCGAAGCGGCTGTACCCCCTGCGGTCGGCGTTCCGGCCGACGTACAACATGGCGGTCAACCTGGTGGCGCAGGTCGGGAGGGTCCGGGCGCGCGAGGTGCTGGAGACGTCGTTCGCGCAGTTCCAGGCGGACCGCGGCGTCGTCGGGCTGGCCCGGCAGGCGCAGAGCCACGCGGAGGCCCTGGAGGGCTACGCGGAGGCGATGTCCTGCCATCTCGGGGACTTCCGGGAGTACTGGTCGCTGCGCCGGGAGATCGGGGACCGGGAGAAGGGCGTGCACCGGGCGAACGCGGCGGCGCGGCGGGAGCAGGCGGCGCGCAGCCTCAGCGGGCTGGGGGTCGGGGACGTGGTGTCGGTGCCGAGCGGGCGGCGCGCGACGCACGCCGTCGTCGTCGAGCCGGGGTCCGCGGGCGGGTTCGAGGGCGCGCGCCCGCTGGTGCTCACCACGGAGCGCGAGGTGCGCCGGCTGTCGGTGCAGGAGGTCGGCGACGGCGTGCGGACCGTCGGGCGGCTGCGGGTGCCGAAGGGCTTCTCGGCGCGCGCCGCCTCGCACCGGCGGGACCTCGCGGCGGCGCTGCGGGCCGAGATCGCGGCCGGGAAGGTCAGCGGCGCGGCCCCGTCCCGCCGGCGGGGCAAGGCCGTCGCGCAGGACGAGGACGAGGCGATCGCCGCGCTGCGCCGCCGGCTGCGCGCGCACCCCTGCCACGCCTGCCCGGACCGCGAGGAGCACGCCCGGTGGGCGGAGCGCTGGCAGCGGCTTGAGGGGGAGCACCGCGCGCTGGTCCGCCGCATCGAGGGCCGCACCGGCTCGATCGCCACGGTGTTCGACCGGATCTGCGACGTGCTGGACCAGCTCGGGTACCTCGCGCGGCGCGACGGGGACACCCGCGTGACCGAGGACGGCCAGTGGCTGCGCCGGCTGTACGCCGAGAACGACCTGCTGCTGGCCGAGTGCCTGCGCCGCGGGGCGTGGGAGGACCTGGACGTGCCGGGGCTGGCGGCGGCGGTGTCGGCGGTCGTGTACTCCGCGCGCCGGGACGACCGGGACCGCAACCCGTCGGTGCCGGGCGGGCCGGCGGGCCGCCTCGGTGTCGCGCTGGACGCCACCACCCGGATCTGGTCGGAGCTCGACGACCTCGAGACCGCGCACCGGCTGGAGACCGTGCAGCCGCTCGACCTCGGGCTCGTGACCCCGGTGCACCGCTGGGCGGCCGGGCGCGGGCTCGACGCGGTGCTGCGGGACGCGGACATCGCCGCCGGCGACTTCGTCCGGTGGTGCAAGCAGGTGATCGACGTGCTGGACCAGGTGGCGAAGGCCGCCCCGGACGCGCGGCTGCGCGAGACGGCGCACAAGGCCGTGGGGGCGGTGCGCCGCGGGGTCGTCGCGTACGCGGGGACATGACGGACCCGATCGGCGGTTGCGCGCACGGGAGGCTACTGTCCGTCCGTGACCTCGACGCTCTACCGGGGCGGCACGGTGCTGACGCCCGACGTGCCCGCCGCCACCGCCCTGCTCGTGGCCGACGGCAGGTTCGCGTGGGTCGGGGCCGCGGCGGACGCGCCGGAGGCGGATGAGGTCGTCGAGCTCGGCGGCGCGCTGGTCACGCCCGGATTCGTCGACGCGCACGCGCACGTGCTGGACACGGGCCTGCGGCTGGACGCGCTGGACCTGTCCGGGGCGCGCCGGGTGGACGACGTGCTGGCGGCCGTCCGGGACGCCGTGGACGGGCCGCTCGGGCGGCGGCTCGCGTCCGACGGGGCGCCGCTGACCGGGTACGGCTGGGACGAGCACGCCTGGGACGAGGGCCGGGCGCCGACACGCGCGGAGGTCGACGCCGCCGCCGGGGGCGCGCCGGTGTACCTCGGACGGGTGGACCTGCACTCCGGGGTGGTCTCGACGTCGTTCGCCCAGGTGCTCGGCCTGCCCGCGCTGCCCGGCTGGCACGAGGACGGGCAGGTCACCGGCGAGGCCCACGCGGCGGCGCGGACCGCGGTGCGCGAGGCCGCCGGCGCGCGGCGGGCCGAGCTCGACGAGCGGGCGCTGGCCGCCGCGGCGCGGGCCGGGATCGTGGCCCTGCACGAGCAGAGCGTCCCGCACGCCGACACGCGCGTGGGGCTGGCGGACCTGCTGGCGCGCACGGCCGACCCCGCCTCGGGCCTGCCGCTCGTCGTCGGGTACCGCGCGGAGCGCTGCGAGACCACCGACGACGCCCGCGAGCTGCTGGCGGCCGTGCCGGGCCTGACCGGGATCGGCGGCGACCTGGCCGTCGACGGGTCGCTGGGCAGCCGCACCGCGGCGCTGCGGGCCCCGTACGCCGACGCGCCCGGGGACGCCGGGCAGCTGGACCTCACCGCCGAGCAGGTGAGCAACCACGTCGCCGCGGTCACCCGCGCGGGGGTCCAGGCGGCGTTCCACGTCATCGGCGACCGCGCGATGGACGAGGTGCTGCTCGGGTTCCGGGCGGCGGCCGAGGTCGAGGGCGTCGAGGGGGTGCGCCGCGCGGGGCACCGGCTCGAGCACGCCTCGATGCTGGACGCGCCCGCCCTGGCCACTCTGGTGCTGCTCGGGCTCACCGTCTCCGCGCAGCCGGCGTTCGACGCGGCCTGGGGCGGCGACGGCGGCCTGTACGCCGCGCGGCTGGGCGCGGGCCGGGCCGCGTCGCTGCACCCGCTGGCCGACCTGCGCGCCGCGGGCGTGCCGCTGGCGTTCGGCTCGGACAGCCCGGTGACCCCGTTCGACCCCTGGGGCGCGGTGCGCGCCGCGGCGCGGCACCGGACCGCCGACCAGCGGCTGCCGGTCGCCGCGGCCCTCGCGGCGCACGCGCGCGGCGGGTGGCTCGCGGCCGGTTCGACCGAGCCGGACGCGGGGCTGCTGCGCGTCGGGGCGCCGGCCGACCTGGCGGTCTGGGGGAGCGCGGGGCTGCCGGCGCTGGACCCCGGCGACCCGGCGCCGGACTGCCTCCGGACCGTCCGCGCCGGGGTGGTCCTGCACGACGCCCTCGGGTGATCCGGCGGACGGGTGAACCCGCGCCCGGGCGCACCCGGACCCGTCACCCGGGGCCGTTCCCGACACGCCGGACGACACGCCGAACCGGTCTGGCGATCCGGACAAACCGGGGCGCGCTCGGCGCCCGCCCTGACCTCGGCGGATGCCGGTGACCTGCCCCGGGGGGCCCTTGACACCCCCGGTCGTTTCGGTAGGTTCTCGGCAGTGGTCCGGACGACGGCGCCCGGAGCGGCAGCCGCTGAGGGGGCGGACATCGGCGGACCACGTCGGGCTCCGACCAGGCCCGCGTGTTCACTAGAGAACGGGCACCGCTCCGCGGTGTCGTGCGGTACGAAGGACACGCGGGCCGGTCGGTCGGCCCGGGCCCGGGGGCGGCCCCGACGGACAGCCGGGTGCCGTACCCTGGCGCGGTGCCCCGACGTGACCCCTCCCGCTGGTGGAGCGCGGTCCTGGCGCTCCTCGGCGGGCTCCTCACGTGGTCCGCGTTCCCCGACCTCGGCTGGTGGTACGCCGCCGCCCCGGGGATGGCCCTGCTGTTCCTCGCGATGCGGCGCGACAGCGCCCGGTGGAACGCCCTCGTCGGCCTGATCTGGGGCGTCGCCTTCTTCCTGCCGCTGCTCACCTGGGCCGACGACGCGGTCGGTGCGGTGCCGTGGGTGGCGCTGTCCGTGGCGGAGGCCGGCTTCGTCGCGCTGTTCGCCGCCGCGTGGTCCTGGGCCCGCCGCGGCGAGGCGGTGTGGCGGCGCGGGTCGCTGCAGATCGTGGTGTTCGCGGTGCTCTGGGTCGCGGTCGAGGAGCTGCGCTCGATCTGGCCGTTCGGCGGGTTCCCCTGGGGGCGGCTCGCGTTCTCCCAGGCCGACTCGCCCGTGCTCGCGCTCGCCCGGCTCGGGGGCGCGCCGCTGGTGTCGTTCGTCGTCGCCGCCGCCGGCGCCGCGCTCGCCCTCGCCTGGACCGCCGCCCGTCGGTTCGCCCTGCTGCCCACGCTGGGGCGGCTGGCCCTGGCCGTCGCGCTCGTGGTGGTCGGTCTGCTCGTCCCGATGGACACGCGCGCAGAGGAAGGCACGCTCACCGCCGGCGCCGTGCAGGGCAACGTGTCCGAGCCGGGGCTGCACGCGTTCGACCGGCGGCGGGAGGTGCTGGACAACCACGTGGCCGGGACGTACGCGCTGCTCGACCAGGTGGCTCCGGGCGACCTCGACGTCGTGCTGTGGCCGGAGAACGGCACCGACATCGACCCGCAGGTGGACGCCGGGGCGGCCGCGGCGATCGACGGGGCCGCGCAGGCGGTCGGCGCGCCGGTCCTCGTCGGGACGATCGAGTACCCGGAGTCCGGCGGGCGGTACAACACGTCGATCCTCTGGGCGCCGGGCGAGGGCCCGGTGGCGCGGTACTCCAAGCAGCGTCCCGCGCCGTTCGCCGAGTACATCCCGCTGCGCGACCTGGTCCGGCCGTTCTCGTCGGCCGTCGACCTCGTGCAGCACGACATGATCGCCGGCACCGAGCCCGGCGTGATCCCGCTGGAGTCCGCGCGGCTCGGGCGCACCGTGCGGATCGGCGACGTCATCTGCTTCGAGGTCGCCTACGACCCGATCGTCCGGGAGAGCGTGCGCGAGGGCGCCGAGGTGCTGGTGGTGCAGACGAACAACGCGTCGTTCGGCTACTCGGCCGAGTCGACGCAGCAGCTCGCGATGTCCCGGCTGCGCGCCGTGGAGACCGGGCGCGCGACGGTCCAGGTCTCGACGGTCGGCGTGAGCGCCGTCATCAGCCCGAACGGCACGGTCGCGCAGAGCACCGGGCTGTTCACGGCCGAGCAGCTCGTGGCCCGGCTGCCCCTGCGCCGGTCGACGACCCCGGCGGTGGCGATGGGCGCCTGGCCGAGCGGGATCGTGGGCGCGCTGGCGCTGGTGATGACCGGCGCCGGGATGGCCGGGGCGCGGCGGGTGCGCCGCGACGACCGCCCGGAGGCCGCTGCGTGACCGGGGCGACGCTGGTCGTGGTCCCGACCTACGACGAGCGGGACAGCCTGCCGCGCGCGCTGCAGGCCCTGGCCCGCTGGGTGCCCGACGCCGACGTGCTGGTCGTGGACGACGCCTCGCCCGACGGCACCGGCGAGCTCGCCGAGCGGCTGGCCGAGAAGGACGCCGCGGACCGGGGGCGCCGGGCGGTCCACGTGCTGCACCGCACCGGCAAGCAGGGACTCGGCACCGCCTACGTGGCGGGGTTCCGCTGGGCGCTGGAGCGCGGGTACGGCACGGTCGTCGAGATGGACGCCGACGGGTCGCACCGGGCGGAGGACCTCCCGCGGCTGCTCGAGCGGGTGCCGGACGCCGAGCTCGTCATCGGCTCGCGCTGGGTGCGCGGCGGGCGGGTCGTGAACTGGCCGCTGCACCGCCAGCTGCTGTCCCGGGGCGCGAACGCCTACGCGTGGCTCGCGATGGGGCTGCCGGTGCGGGACTCCACGGCGGGCTTCCGGGCGTACCGGGCGGCGACGCTGGGCGGCCTGGCGCTGGACGAGGTCGCCTCCCACGGGTACTGCTTCCAGATCGACATGGCCTGGCGGGTGCTGCGCGCCGGCGGCCGGGTGGTCGAGGTGCCGATCACGTTCGTGGAGCGCGCCGAGGGCCGGTCGAAGATGAGCCGGTCCATCGTCGTCGAGGCGCTGGTGCGCGTGACCGTGTGGGGCGCGCAGGAGCGGGCGCGGCAGGTGCGCGACCTCCTGCGCCGCGGGCGGCGCCGCGGCTAGGCGGACGCTCCCGGGAACGACGACGTGCCCCGCACCCGGTGGGGTGCGGGGCACGTGCGTGCGGGGGGCTCAGGCGCTGCGGCGCAGCTTGCCGGCGCGGAGCAGGTCGAGGCGCTCGTCCAGCAGCTCCTCGAGCTCCTTGATGGTGCGGCGCTCGAGCAGCATGTCCCAGTGCGTGCGGGGCGGCTTCGTGGCCTTCGGCTCCGGCTTGGACGCGTCGCGCAGGAGCGCCTCCGCGCCGCACCGGCACTCCCACACCACCGGGACGTCGGCCTCGACCGAGAACGGCAGGATGATCGTGTGCCCGTTCGGGCAGTCGTAGTAGGCCTGGAGACGCGGGGCGAAGTCGACGCCCTCGTCCGTCTCCATGCTGTGGGACCCGATGCGCATACCGCGCAGGGACCGGTTCGACATCAGGACCTCCGTGCCTTGACGTGCAGACGTATTGCTTACTCGAGGTGCTCAACGTCCGGGGACCGTTCAGTGTTCCAGTCTGTCGTGAAGGTCCCGTGAACGCGCGGCGAGCGGCTGCGGCGGACCTCAGGCGAGGGTCGCGTGCACGGCCCGCCGGACCAGCTCGCGGTCGTCCGCGCCCTCGTGCCGCCAGCGTCGCTGCTGCTGGGCGCCGTTCCCGCGGTCCAGCAGCGCCGCGAGGTGCTCGCGCACCCAGGCCAGGTCGCCGGTCGACTCGAGCGCCGGCGTGACGTGCGTCACGAGCTCGTCGACCACCGCGGCGGCCGGGGCGGGCCGGCCGGTCCCGGGGGAGAGCAGGTCGCCGCCGAGGCCGGAGCGCGCGGCGCGCCACGCCGCGACCCGCACCACCTCGGTGCGCGGCTGCGGCCCCGGCTCCGCGCCGTCCGCGAGCGCCGTCTCCGCCAGCCCGCGCACCAGGGCGGCGAGCAGCACCGCGTCCTGCGGGTCGAGGCAGACGTCCGCGACCCGCACCTCGACCGTCGGGTAGCGGGCCGACAGCCGGGCGTCGAAGTAGACCATCCCGGTGTCGAGGATGGTCCCGCTGGCGACGAGCTCGGCGACGGTGCGCCGGTAGGTGGCGGCGTCGCCGAACGGGGCGGTCGGGCCGGCGGTCGGCCAGCGGCCCCAGACCTGGGACCGGAAGCTCTGGTAGCCGGAGTCGTCGCCGTGCCAGAACGGGCTGTTCGCGCTGAGGGCCAGCAGCACGGGGTTCCACCGGCGCAGGTGGTCGACGACCCGCACGCCCTCGGTGTCGTCCGCGACCTCGACGTGCACGTGGCAGCCGGAGGTGAGCTGGTCGCGGGCGGTCTGCCCGAACTGCTGCGCGATGTCCTGCGCCCGGCGGTTCACCACGACGCTCGGGTCGGCGGGGCGGGGCGAGGTCGCCAGCGCGGCGATCCGGGCGCCGGCGTGCTGCGCGGAGGCGTCCGCCCGCCACCGCCCCGCGCGCACCTCCTCCAGCAGCGCCGGCAGGTCGGCGCACGGGTGGGTGGAGGTCTCGATCTGCTCCTGGGCGAACTCCTTCTCCAGGGAGCCGCCCGGCTGGTCGGGGTCGTCGTCCCCGTCCTGGGTGGACGCGTGCTGCAGCGCGGCCGCCGCCACCGCCCGGGGCGCGCCGTCCTCCGACACCAGCAGGAACTCTTCCTCGACACCGATCGTCCGCACGCACCGCAGTCTGACCGGCGGCGTCGCATCTGTCCTGCTGAGCGGGGTGGGCGGCGCCGCCCCGGCGCTCAGGGCCGCCGCCAGCCGTCCGCCTGGAGGTGCGAGCCCGCCATCGGGCCCATCCGGAGCATCCCGCCGTCGACGGCCCACGACGCCCCGGTCGTGTACCCGCCGTCGGGGGAGCACAGCAGCTCGACGACCGCGGCCACCTCGCGGGCGTCCCCGGGCCGGCGCAGCGGGATGCCCGGGCGCTCGTGGTCGCTGAGCACCGTCTCGTCCTCCTGGCCGGTCATGGGCGTGGCGATCTCGCCCGGCGCGACGGCGTTCACGGTGACGCCGTGCTCCGCGAGCTCCAGCGCCGCGACCTGCACCAGCAGGCCGAGCCCGCCCTTCGCGGCGCAGTAGGGGGCGGCACCGACCCGCGGGGCGTGCTCGTGGACGCTGGTGATCGCGACGATGCGGCCGCCCGCCCCCGCCGCGACGAGGTGCCGGGCGGCGGTCTGCAGGCAGAGGAACGCGCCGTCCAGGTCCACCGCCAGGACGTGCCGCCAGGTGGCGAAGTCGAGGTGGAGCAGCGGCGTGGCCGTCCCGGTCCCCGCGGCGAGCACCACCGCGTCGAGCCCGCCCATGGCGGCGACGGCCGCGTCGACCACCCCGGGCGCGTCCGTGGGCTCGGACAGGTCGAGGCGCAGCACGTGCGGCTCGGCGCCGCGCTCCCGCACCTCGTCGGCCGTGCGGCGGGCGCCGTCCTCGTCCTCGTGCCAGGTGATCGCGACGTGGCCGCCCGGGCGGGCCAGCCGGACGGCGCACGCCTTGCCGATGCCGGAGTCGGCGCCGGTGACGAGCACGCGGGTGGGGTCGGGCCGGGCGGTGGGGTCCTGGGCGCTCACGGTGCCTCCTGGGGCCGGTGCGGGTGCGGCCGCCGGGACCCGGGCCGCGCACCCCACGCTCGCGCGGGCGGGCCGGGCGCGCCACCGCTGGGGCCGCCGGCGCGGCTACGCTCGCTGACCATGGCCGCCTGGCAGACGCACCGCTCCACCACCGTGTACGAGAACCCGTGGATCCGGGTGCGGGAGGACGCGGTGACCCGGCCGGACGGCGGCGCCGGCATCTACGGCGTGGTCGAGGTCCGGCAGCCCGCGGTGTTCGTGGTGCCGGTGACCGCGGACGACGAGGTCGTGCTCGTCGAGCTCGAGCGCTACACCGTCGGCCGGATGTCGCTCGAGGTGCCCGCGGGCGGGTCGGACGGCGAGGACCTGCTGGTCGCCGCCCGGCGGGAGCTGCGCGAGGAGACCGGGCTGGAGTCGGACGACTGGCAGGCGCTCGGCGAGGTGTACTCGCTCAACGGGGTGTGCCGCGCGCCGGGACGGGTGTTCCTCGCGCGCGGGGTGCGGCCGGTGTCCGCGGGCGAGGGTCAGGCCGAGGAGGGGATCGTCGCGGTCCGTCGGGTGCCGTGGCCGGAGGTGCTGGACCTGGTGCGCACGGGGGCGATCACGGACGGCGAGTCGGTGGCCGCCCTGATGCACGCGGCGATCGCCGACGGCCGGGTGCGCTGATCCGGGCGCCCGCGCCGGTCGCCGCCGCGGGGCATGTTCCGGCGGCCGTCCGCGTTGTGCTGGACGATGGGGCGGCGATCCCGCCGCGCGACGCAGGAGGACGGACATGAGCCAGGACACCGCGGTCGACCTCGACGACCCGCGCACCCAGATCGAGGTGAGCGTGCTGCTCGCCAACGGGCGGCTCGCGGGGCGGCGGTTCGGGTCGCGCGCCGAGGCGGAGGCCTGGGCCCGGCCGGAGGACGGCGAGCAGGTCGTCGAGTACAACCTCGTCTGCGAGTGCGCCGTCTGACCGTGCCCGGGGAGCCGTTCGTCCCGCGCACCGACCCCGGGGTCCTCGCCGACCTGCGGGCGCGGCTGCGCGCGACCCGGTGGCCCGACGCCCCCGAGGACGCCGGCTGGGACGCCGGCACCGACCTCGCGTACCTGCGGGACCTCGTCGGGTACTGGGCCGAGGACTTCGACTGGGCCGCCCAGGAGGAGGCCGCCGCGCGGCTGCCGCGGGTCCGGGTGCGGCTGGGCGACCTCGCGGTGCACGCCGTGCACGCCCGCGCGGTCGCGCCCGAGGGCCCGGTGCTGCCGCTGGTGCTGTGCCACGGCTGGCCCGACTCGGCGTGGCGGTACGAGAAGGTCGTCCTGCTGCTGACCGACCCCGGAGCGCATGGCGCGGACCCCGCCGACGCGTTCGACGTCGTCGTCCCCGACATGCCGGGCTTCGGGTGGTCGGACAAGCCCGCCCGGGCGCGGGACTCCGTCGAGGTCGCGGGCCTCTGGGCCGACCTCATGTCCGCGCTCGGCTACGCGACGTTCGGCGCCGCGGGCGGCGACATCGGCAGCCATGTCAGCCGGTACCTGGCGCTGGACCATCCCGACCGCGTCGTGGCGGTGCACCGGATGGACGCCGGCATCCCGTACCACGCGGGTCCGCCCGCGGACCTCACCGACGAGGAGCGGGCCTGGTTCGCGGAGGTCGCCGCGTGGGGCGCGGCCGAGGGCGCGTACGGCGCGGTGCACCGCACGAAGCCGATGACGGCGGCCGTCGGGCTGACCGACTCGCCGGCGGGTCTCGCGGCGTGGATCGTCGAGAAGCTCCGCGCGTGGAGCGACGGCGGCGGCGACGTCGAGCGGGCGTTCACCCGGGACGAGGTCCTCACGAACGTCACGCGGTACTGGGTCACGGGGACGATCGGGTCCTCGATGCGGATGTACCGCGCGAACGCGGCGATCCCGCGCGACCAGCTGAGCCGCCGGGTGGAGGTGCCGTCGGGGTTCGCCCTGTTCGGCGGCGACATCCTGCGCCCGCCGCGCGCGTGGCTGGAGCGCACCTCGCACGTCGTCCGGGTGACCGAGCCGCCGCGCGGCGGGCACTTCGCGCCGGTCGAGCAGCCCGAGGCGTACGCCGCCGAGCTGCGGGAGTTCTTCCGGCCGTACCGCCCGGCGGCCTGACCCGGGCCCCGGTGTCGGAGGTCACCCCTACGCTCGCGGCATGGCACCGCTCCTCAGCGTCGACTGCGTGACCGTCAACAGCCGCGACCCCTGGGCGCTGGCGGGGTTCTGGGCCGCCCTCGTCGGCGGCACCCCGCGCGACGCGGGCAACCGGTTCGTGCTCGTGGACCCCGGGGAGGGTCGCACCCGCCTGCTGTTCCAGCAGGCCGACGAGGCCGCGGCGGCGCCCGGGTGGATCCACCTCGACTGCCGCACCGCGGACCGGGAGGCGACGATCGCGGAGGTCGAGCGGCTCGGCGGGCGCCTCGTCGACCGGCGCAGCGACAGCCACGGGGACTGGGTCGTCCTGGCCGACCCGGACGGGAACCCGTTCTGCTGCTGACCGGCCCGGTCAGCCCTCGTCGTCGCGGGCGGCCTCCACGAGCGCCGCGATCGAGCGCAGCAGGTCCAGCTCCGTCAGCAGCGCCTGCCGGCCCGCCGGGGTGATCCGGGCCCAGGTCCGCGTGCGGCGGCCGTCGTATCCGCGGCGCAGCGCGACCAGCCCGGAGCCGACCAGCACGTCGAGGTGCCGGCCGAGGTTGCCGTCGGTCAGGGCCAGCGCGCGTTTGAGGTAGCTGAAGTCCGCGTCCGTGCGCTCGGACAGCACCGCGAGGATGCCGAGGCGGGCCCGCTGGTGCACCGTCTCGTCCAGGCGGGACAGCGGGTGCGGCTCGGTCATCCGAGCGGCTCGGGGGACCCGGCGGGCGGGGGCAGCGGCACCGCGCGGCGCCGCTCGCGCGCGACGGCGGCGACGGTCAACCCGGCGAACGCCGCCGCGGTCAGGGCGAGCACCGCCGTGTCCGGATCCGGGAGCACGACCAGCGTGTTGGCCGCGCCGTTGAGGTGCACGAACGGGCCGACCCCGACGAGGACGATCCCGGGCACCCAGAGCGCGCGGTCCCGGCCTCGCCAGCCGAGCACGACCAGGCCGAGCCCCAGCAGCGCCTCCGCGCCCGCGAACATCGGCAGCAGGAACCCGACGGGCGTGACGACGAGCAGCACGGCCAGCGCGATCACGACGGCGCCGTAGCCGTCGGAGCCGGCACCGGCGCCGGTGACCGCCCGCTGCAGGCGCATCGCGAGGAACACCGCGGCGAACGTGACGAACGGCGTGAGGGTCTCGATCGGGGTCGGGTACAGGCGCGCGGCGTGGTGCCAGGTGAGGACGCCGAGGGCGACGGTCACGGCAGCGAGCGGGATCGAGCGGGCGTGGCGCGCGGCGCGCTCCCGCTCGAGGAGGCGGTCGAGGTAGGCCATGGCGGTTACTCTGCCAGACAGAGTGACCGCGTGGGGCGAGTCCGGGCGAGTCGCGGCGGCTAGGGTCG
Organism: Cellulomonas hominis; assembly: GCF_014201095.1. Taxonomy (NCBI): domain Bacteria; kingdom Bacillati; phylum Actinomycetota; class Actinomycetes; order Micrococcales; family Cellulomonadaceae; genus Cellulomonas; species Cellulomonas hominis. The sequence continues at coordinate 4,034,844 of NZ_JACHDN010000001.1, forward strand.
CGCGATGAGCGTCGACCCCGGCCCCGCCCTGCACGAGCGCGCCGTCGCGAGCGGCTTCAGCGGCGTCGTCCACGTCAGCCGCGGCGACGAGGTGCTGCTCGCCCGCGCCTACGGCTGGGCGGACCGCGCGCGCCGGCTCGCGGCCGAGGTCGACCAGCGGTTCGCCGTGGCCAGCGTCGCCAAGGGGTTCACGGCCCTGGTCATCGGGTCCCTCGTCGAAGAGGGCCGGCTCGGGTGGGACGACCCCGTGCGCCCGGTGCTCGGCGCCGACCTCCCGCTCGTGGACGACCGGGTGACGCTCGCCCACCTGCTGAGCCACACGTCCGGCATCGGCGACTACCTGGACGAGAGCGGCGACGGCGCCATCACCGACTACGTGCTCACCCTGCCGCCGCACGTCCTGGACGACACCGAGGCCTACCTGCCGATGCTCGACGGGCACCCGCAGGTCGCGGAGCCGGGCGCCGGGTTCGCCTACAGCAACAGCGGGTTCGTGCTGCTGGCGCTCGTCGCGCAGCGGGTGTCCGGGACGCCGTTCCCGGACCTGGTCGCCGAGCGGGTGCTCGCGCGTGCCGGGATGGAGCGCACCGGGTTCCCGCGCACCGACGAGCCCGCCGCCGACCTCGCCGTCGGGTACCTGGACGAGGACGGCCCGCGCACCAACGTGCTGCACCTGCCGGTGCGGGGGAGCGGCGACGGCGGGCTCGTGACCACGGCGGCCGACCTCGCGGCGTTCTGGCGCGCGCTGACGGCGCACCGCATCGTCTCCGCGGCGACGCTCGCGACGCTCACCGAGCCCGTGAGCACCGTCGAGGACGAGGGCATGCGGTACGGGCGCGGGTTCTGGCGGGGTCTCGAGTCCGACGACCTCGTGCTGGAGGGGTACGACGCCGGCGTCTCGGCCCGCACCCGGCACGACCCGCGGACGGGACTGACGGTCACCGTGATCGCCAACACGTCCGACGGCGCGTGGCCGGTCCTGCGCGAGCCGGCCGCCGGCTGAGCCGGGGGCTCAGGACCGCGCGTACCCCGGCCGCCCGCCGGTCACCCGGTACGTCTGGATCGTCACTCCGCGGGCCGTGGTCCGGGACCTCTCGAGCTCCAGGGCGGCGTCCGGCCCGGCGTCGGGGAACAGCCGGGTGCCCTGGCCGACGACGAGCGGGTGGACGACCAGGTCCATGCGGTCGACCAGGCCGCGGGCGAGCAGCCGCCGGACGAGGACGCCGCTGCCCGGCACCAGCAGCTCGCCGTCGGGGCCGTCCTTCAGGGCGCGGACCGCGGCCTCGACGCCGTCGAGCGAGACGTGGGTCGTCGTGGTCAGCCTCATGCCGGCACCCGCTGCGCGAGCAGGGCGGCCTCGTCGTCGGGGTCGAGGCCGGCGCGGCGGCGTCGACCGGCGCCGCGAGCGACCTCGTCGGCCAGGGTGCGGGCGATCGTGTCCTCGAGCGGGCGGACGGTCCCGCCGGCGGCCAGGTAGGCGGCGCCGTCCCGCCGGGCGAACCCGGTGGCGTCGGCCGGCAGCCACAGCGGCAGCGACCGCGGCCCCGCCCAGTACCGGACGTCGTGGTCGAGGAGCCACGCGTCGTCGGCCACCACCAGCTCGCCGTCGAACCCCGTCGCGGCCCGGACCGCCGCGAAGAACTCGTCCATCCGGTGCGGGCGGCCCACGGCGTTCACGCGGCCGGTCGCCCCGGCGGCCCCGGCGCGCGCGATCCACCCCGCCAGGTCGGCGACGTCGACCACCTGGACGTACCGGCCGGCCGCGTCCGGCACCAGGACCGCCCCACCGCGGTGCAGCCGCGCGGGCCAGTAGCCGAACCGGTCCGTCGGGTCGCCGGGTCCGACGATCAGGCCGGGACGGGCGATCAGCAGCCGGTCGCCCAGGTGGTCCGCGGACGCCCGCTCGGCGGCGACCTTGGCGTCCGGGTACGCGGTGAGGTCCCGCGGCTCGACCAGGTCGGCCGTCTCGTCGGCGCCGGGCTCGTCGTCGCGCCGGTAGACCGAGACCGTCGACACCAGCGTCCAGTGCGCGGCCCGTGGCGCGAGGGCGGCGAGCGCGGGGACGACCAGACCCGGAGCCGACGCCAGCTCGACCACCTCGTCCCAGTCGCCACCCAGCGCGTCGTACGCCCCGGGCGCCGTCCGGTCGGCGCGCGCGAGCGTCGCACCCGCCGGCACCGCGCCGGACTCGCCGCGCGCGACGCACACGACCTCCGCCCCGTCCGCGAGCGCCGCGCGTGCGACCTCCCGCCCGAGCCACCCCGTCCCGCCCAGCACCAGCACCCGTCGCATCCCGCCAGCCAACACCGTGCGGGCGGGGCGTGACCAGGGGTGCCGGCCCGCTCAGGCCAGGGTCTGCGTGAGCACCGAGCCGGCCCGCGCGTGCTCGACGGTGGCCAGCGCGCCGTTCACCAGCGCGAGGTGCGGCGGGACGTGCCCGCAGTCGACGTCGACCAGGACCGGCACGCCCAGGTCGCCGAGCGCGTGCCGGGCGGCGTCGTGCTGCGTGAGCCCGGGCGCGTCGGGCCCGGCGGTGCGGCCGATCAGCACGGCGTTGGCGTGCGCGAACCAGCCCGCGTACCGGAGGCCGAGCAGCCGGCGGGTGACGTCGGCGGCGTCCGTGCCCGCGGCCTCCAGGTAGACGATCGTGCCCTCGGGGGCGTGCGCGGCCGCGAACGCGCCGACGTCCCCGTAGGGCGTCCCGGCCAGGTGTGACATCGTCTCGAGGCAGCCGCCGACCAGCCGGCCGGTGGCGTGCACGTCGCCGCCGTCGCGTCCGCCGTCGTCGACCCGGGTCCACCCGCCGGGCGCGTCCAGGGCGTACTCGGTGACCCCGGCGTCGGCCGCGTAGTCGTCGAAGCCGCCCGACCGGTACCGCGGCGCCGCGCCCTGCACGAGCGTCGCCCCGGGCTCGGCGCGCACGACGTCGAGCCACGGCAGCATCGGCTCGGGCACCCGGTAGGGCGTGTCCATGAGGTTCTGCCCGTGCAGCGTCGCGACGCCGGTGCGCAGCGTGAGCGGCAGCAGCAGTGTGGAGACGTCCGAGTAGCCGACGAACCAGGTGGGGTCGGCTGCGAGCACGTCGAGGTCCAGGTGCGGCAGCAGGTCCAGCGCGATCTCCCCGCCCCACGGCGGCACGACGGCCCGGACGGCGGGGTCGGTCATCAGCCCGGTCAGCTCGGCGGCGCGCGCGGCCGGCGGCCCGCTGACGATCCCGGCGTGTCGCACGAGCGGTCCGAGCCGGACCCCCAGGCCCTGGTCGGTGAGGTGCCGCACGGCGACGTCGAGCCGCGCGGCGTGCCGGTCCTCGACGCCGGAGGACGGGGCGGCGACGCCGACGACGTCGCCCGGGACCAGGGGGCGCGGGTAGCGGATCACGGGTCGCAGTCTGGCAGGCGCGGGCCCGCGTCAGGAGGCGAGCGGTTCCCGCGCGCGGTCGGTGGACGCGTCGGCCGCGCTGATCTCCGCCCACACCGCGTCGAGGGACAGCCCCAGGACGTCGGCGATCGCGGCGATCGTGGGGAAGGCCGGCGTCGCGACCCGGCCGGACTCGATCTTGCGCAGCGTCTCCGGGGAGACGCCGGCGTCCAGCGCGGTGCGGAGCATCGACCGGGCGCCCCGGGCCTCCCGCAGGAGGGCGCCCAGGCGGCGGCCGCGCTCGACCTCGGCGGGGGACAGCGGCAGGCGGACCATGGGACCGATAGTAATACCGGGATAGCATGGCCGGGATAGTTATCGGATCCTGCGCGTGGAAGGCAGCAGATGATCGAGATCCTCGACCCGGCGGAGGTCCGCCGGGCCCGCGCCACCGGCGCCCTCGTGCACGACATCCTCGCGACCCTGCGGTCGCGCGCCGTCGTCGGGACCAACCTGCTGGACGTCGACCGCTGGGCGCGGGAGATGATCCTCGCCGCCGGGGCGCAGTCCTGCTACGTCGACTACGCGCCCTCGTTCGGGCGCGGGCCGTTCGGGCACCACATCTGCACGTCCGTCAACGACGCGGTGCTGCACGGGCTGCCGCACGACTACCGCCTCGCGGACGGCGACCTGCTGACCCTGGACCTGGCCGTGTCCCTGGACGGGATCGTCGCCGACTCCGCGGTCAGCTTCGTCGTCGGCACGGCGCGACCCGCCGGCGCGGAGGCGCTGATCGAGGCGACCGAGCGCGCGCTGGCGGACGGGATCGCCGCGGCCGGACCGGGCGTGCGGCTCGGGGACGTCTCGCACGCGATCGGCACCGTGCTCTCGGCGGCGGGGTACCCGATCAACACGGAGTTCGGCGGGCACGGCGTCGGGTCGACGATGCACCAGGACCCGCACGTCGCGAACACGGGCCGGGCGGGCCGGGGGTACACGCTGCGCCCCGGCCTGCTGCTGGCGCTCGAGCCGTGGGTGATGGCGGACACCGACGAGCTCGTCACCGACGCCGACGGCTGGACGCTCCGCAGCGCCACCGGGTGCCTCACCGCGCACAGCGAGCACACGATCGCGATCACCGAGGACGGGGCCGAGATCCTCACGTGAGCCGTGGGTGCGGCGGGCCTCTCCGGGTGCGCCGCCGGATCGGGCATGCTGGCCCGATGCGGCTCTACACCGTCCCCGAGCGGGACATCGAGGCCTTCGGCAGCACCGGCGTCGTCATGCGGTTCCTGCCGCCGGTCCTGACGGCGGGCTCGGACGACGCGACGGGTGTGCACGTGGCGGCCATCGCGGCGGGCGGGACGCTCGGGCGGCACCCGGCGGTGCGCCGGCAGGTGTTCGCCGTGCTCGCCGGGAGGGGGCTGGTGCAGACCGACGACGACCCGCCTGTCGAGGTCGGCGCCGGGACGCTCGTCGTGTGGGAGCCCGGGGAGGACCACCAGACCTGGGCGACGACGGACATGACCGCGGTCGTCGTGGAGACGACGGGGAGGCTGGACCTCGGGGAGCACTTCGTGCCCGTCGCCGCGGGCGCACCCGGGGCCGGCGCGTGACGGCGACCGGCGTCACCCCGCCCGTCGACCGCCGCGACCCGCCGCCCGCCGGTGACGAGGTGACGCTGCTCCGGGCGTTCCTCGCGTTCCACCGCGACACGCTGCGGCTCAAGACGTCCGGCGTGGACGACGCGGGCCTGCACCGGGCGCTGCCGCCCAGCACGATGACGCTCGGCTCGCTGCTCACCCACCTGGCGTTCGTCGAGGACTACTGGTGCGGCGTCGTCCTGCACGGCCGGGAGCCCGCCGCGCCGTGGGACGCGGTCGACTGGGACGCCGACCCGGACGCCGACTGGCACCTCGCGAGCGGGCGGGACGGCGTGGCGCTGCGCGGGGTGTTCGACGCCGCCGTCGCCGCGTCGGACGCCGCCGTGGACGCGGTGCTCGACGCCCCCGGTGGCGCCGGCCTGGACTCCCTGGCCGCGCGCGAGCGGCACGGGGAGCGCGTCAGCCTGCGCTGGATCCTCGTGCACCTCGTGGAGGAGTACGCGCGGCACAACGGGCACGCGGACGTGCTGCGGGAGGCGGTCGACGGCAGCACGGGGGAGTGACGCCGCGCGGGACGGGCCGGCAGAGGGCGTCGAGTCGGGCACGGCAGCACGCTCGGGGGTCGAGCGGGTCGAGGGTCAAGGCGACGCCCGCGCGGACAGGGTCGCCGCTAGGGTCGGCGCCATGGTGACGGAGCCGCGGCGACCCTGGTGGCAGGCGACCCGGACGCCCCTGGCGGGGTTCGCGATCGGGGCGTTCTGGATCACGTTCGGGCTGGTCAGGTGGTGGACGCGGGACGGCGACGTGACGCTCGACCTGGTGCTGTCGGTCGCGTTCGTGCTGCTGGGCGCGGCGTATGTCGCGAGCTCGGTGGCGCTGGTGCGCCGGGCGCGCGCACCGGAGACGGGACCGTCGGCCCGAGGCCACGGCCGGGCGGCGGCCGTCGCGGACTGCGTTCGTGGACGGGAGGCGTGGCCGGCGTCGTCGGCGGACGCCGATGCGGGTGACGCTCGCGATCCCGGCCCGCCAGCGGACTGGTACAGCGACGTATCGAGTTGAGACGAGTAGCCCAGGCGCAGCGGTGTGAGTTACCGACCGCGGCAAGCGCGACGCCCCCTTCGCCACGCCATTGCGCCGCTAGTAGCCCGTTCTACCTCAGGGCTTGCGTCGGCCAGATACCCAGTCGACGAAACCGAGCAGCTCCTGGGGCGGGGGACCTGGGCGCACCACGTGGAGCGTCTTACGCGTGACGCGGGTCAGGTCTCGCATATCGATCGTGCCCGCCTCGATGATGCGCAGCAGTTCGACGACGTCGCGGCCGCGGTGATCGACCGGGTCGTTCACCGCGGCCTTCCCGACCTTCTTTCAGGTTCTCTGAGGTTCTGAAGTGGCATTCTGCCGGGCTGATCTCGGGCGTTCCCGCGCGCCCTCCCCATCCCGCCGCGTCAGCCCGACGCAACAGGCCACGAGGTGCGTCGATCGTGGGGACTTCCGGATGTCACCGCGCGTCGGCGGGCCTCAGCGCCCGGATCCGAGGTCGTCAGCAGGGAGTTGCGCCGTCTCGTGAGGCGTCAGGTCGGGTGCAACCACCGGCAGCGCTCCGAGGCCGATCGAGTCGAGCACCTCGTGCAGGCGGGTCTTGAGCTCCCGTTCGGCGTCGGCCTTGCCCTGCAGGTAGGCGAGCTGTGCTGCTGCTCCGACTGCTGCGCCGGTGCTGCGGTACGACCCCCAGATCTCCTCCTCGGCGAACGTCCCGCTGTGGAGGCGGACGACCTCGACGTACTCACCTCGCTGACGACCCGTCCAGTACGTGTGGTCGGCGGTGTAGTCACGCCAGCCTGGCCCCTGCATCGTGGACACTTCGCACCATCCTCATCGGGTTTCGTCGTACGCGTCGCGCTCCCCACGGGACGGTAACCGACGCACTCGGGACAGACCTGAGCGGCTGTCGCGGCCTTACTGGCGTGATCGAGCTGGACATCGGCCCCCGGTAGTAGCTCGCAGCAGATGAAGTCGCTCCGGGACACCCAGTGCGGGGCGACGCGGTGGCGGTTCAGCAATCGTCGCCGGGGCCCCGCACGCGCAGGGCGGCGGCGTCGAGCCGCGAGCCGGCGCCGCATGCGCGGCTGCGTAGCACCAACGCGCTGTTCCACCGGCCCCGTAGCGACCCTCGTGCGCTCCGTGCATGTCGGGAGGCCGGACGCGCGTCCCGGACCCGTTCCACCCCCGGTACCGACGACGCGGCCCCGGCAGACCTGACCCTGGCCGTCCGGGCGAGGTGGACCGCTCGTCACTCGGTGCGGGGCGAGGTGTTGATGTCGTCCGGGTCGGGCCCAGGGCTGGTCGGCGGCGCGGCAGGTGTACCAGGGTCGTCGGCGTCGCGGTCGGCATCGGTCGGGGAGTCGTAGGACGGGTTGATGTCGTCGAGGTTCGCTCCCGGGCTCGCCGAGGGCGCGGGTACCGCGTCCGACGATCCGTCGCGGCGTGCGGGGTGCGGCACAGGCGTGGTCGCGCTCACTGTGCTGGGTCCTCTCCGACCCTGAGGGCCAGGCGTTGGATCGACCAGGGGTTGTCAGGCAACGTGGGTCACCGCGACGAGCGGTACTGCGCAGCCAGTGGGCACTGGAAGGGGTCGGTGGCGGCGATCCCGACCTTGTTGAGGTGGCGGATGACGATCCCGTAGGACCCGTGCAGGCTCGTCTCGGTGTACGCAATCCCGTGCTCGGAGCAGAACGCGCGCACGGTCGGCCGCAGCCGGCGCAGGTTCGGACGCGGCATGCTCGGGAACAGGTGGTGCTCGATCTGGTAGTTCAGGCCACCCATGAACGTGTCGATGACCCGGTTGCCGCGGATGTTGCGACTCATGAGCACCTGCCGGCGCAGGAAGTCGATCCGCGCGTCACGCGGAACCAGCGGCATACCCTTGTGGTTGGGCGCGAACACAGCCCCCATGTACAGACCGAACAGCCCCAGCTGCACCCCCAGGAACGCGAACGCCATCCCGACCGGCAGCATCCAGAACACCAGCGCCAGGTACCCGCCCAGGCGCAGCGTGATGAACACGATCTCTACGGGGCGGCGCTTGACCGGCCCGCGACCGAAGATCGTCTTCACCCCGGACACGTGCAGGTTCAGGCCCTCGAGCAGCAGGACGGGGAAGAACAACCAGCCCTGGCGTCGGGTCAGCCACCCCGTGAGGCCGGTGCGAGCCGCCGCCAGCTCCTCGGTGTGGAACACGATGACGTCGGTCGCGATGTCGGGGTCCGCGGCGACCTGGTTCGGCTTGGCGTGATGACGGGAGTGCTTGTGCTGCCACCAGCCGTAGCTCATCCCCGCGTACAGGTTCGCGATGATCAGGCTCGACCAGTCGTTCCAGCGCCCCGACTCGAAGATCTGGCGGTGGGCGGCGTCATGCCCCAGGAACATCACCTGCCCCAGCACCGCGGCCAGGACAGCGGCGGTGACCAGCTGCCACCACGAGGGGCCCACGGCGACGAACGTCACGACCGTGGCCGCCAGCAGGGCGGTGAGCACCAGGAACCGCGTCCAGTAGTACCCGTGGCGGCGGCGCATGAGCCCGGACTCCTGCACCTGGCGGCTCAGGTCGGTGAACTCGCTGACCTGCCGCTCCCGTGCCGGCCGGACCGGCGCCCTCCCGGTCGGGGCTGACGTGCGGGTGTCCACGGTGGCCTACTCGAACGTGATCGCCGACACCGCGGCATGCACCGTGGCGGTGCGGCGGCGCTCATCCTGTACGTGCACCTCGGCGGCCGCCGCACGTTCGTCACCGACTCGGCGCAGCTCGCGCCCCAGCTCCTGGAGCATGTCGTTCAGCGCACGGGCCAGCCCGTCGCGGAGCTGCTCGAGCGTGGTGCCCTCGACGAGCAGACGCCGGTCGGACACGACCAGGTGCAGACCGGGGCCCCCGCCGAACTCCTCGGCGATGCGGGCCGCGGTGCGCGGATCCTCGATGTGCTGACGTTCGTGCGGGCTCACGCGGCGCGAGAAGACCAGCGGGACCGTGTACGAGGCGGGCTGGGCGGCCGTGCCGAGCTCAACAGGGAGGCCGGGCTCGAGCACGGACACCACACGCAGGAAGTCACCCGCGGTGTCGTCGGTCCGGGCGGTGGAGGAGACGGGCGAGAGTGCGGTCATGGCAGGACCTCGGTCCGGTGGTTGGGCGGCGAACGCACGGCGTCGCCGACGTGCTCAGAGCGCGAGACGCTGCTCGCTGTTGCGCAGACGGCGGCGCAGCTGCCCGATCCGCAGGCCGCCGACGAGCAGGACCACCAGGGCCACCCCCAACGCCGCGATCAGCAGGATCACGGCCAGCGGAGCCGTGCCCGTCATGCCGAGGAAGGACACCGTCACGGATTCGGTGTTCTGCAGCATGAACACGACCAGCGCGACCATGATGAGCACCCCGACCGCGATGCCGAACCACGCGGCGCTCGTCCGGGTCCCCGAGCCGCGCTGACGCACATCGTCCTGGGGGTCGCGGATCTCGGGCAGCACCGGCTCACGGCCACGCTGCGGGCGAGAGCGGGAGACTGGCTGGACGGGCATGACGCCCTCCGATGCTGGATCCGGGTCGTCGCCTCACTGGGAGGTCCTCGACACCGGGCTGCTCCGAGTCTACGCCTCCCGGCCCCAGGCCGCCGCGCGTCGCCGATCCAGGGCGACCCGGTTGCTGACGTTGCGCGTGTCACCCTCTCCTCGGTCTGCCGTTCCATCTCGACGGTCTCGACCAGCGCTCGCGTGGGATCGTCGCGGTCATCCCCGAACCATCCGACCAGGTCCGCGACCCGTCGACGCCGTGGGGCGGCTGGCGGCAGGCCGCCGGCTTTCGACCCGGTCGGTTCCGGCGGTCGCAACGTCGTCGAACGCGCCTTCGCTCACCTCGAGCAGTGCCGCGGACTGGCCACTCGCTACTTCAAGCGCGCCGTCGTCTACCGCGGCGCGGCCGTCATCCGGGCGGTACTCCTCTGCCTGAACGCTCAGGAGACACGCCCTGGATCACCCGGGCGTAGCATGGTGAGTGCCCGGCAGCGATCTCACCTCTTGGCGGATGTCGTCCCGGATCTTTCTCGGAGGGCGCCATGCCCGTCCCGCCTGCCGTTCGCATCCTTCCTCGGACCATGGAGCAGCGCCATGAAGCCGGGGCGTCACCCTCGGTGCGCGGTGATCTGGGCACCGCGCCGCTGCGGCTGGTCTCGGTCCTGGCGGCCGGATTGCCGATCACGCTCGGAACGCCGGAAGCTCCGCGGTCGTACACCGTGCCTGCAGTGTTCTCCCGTCGGGTCAGTGCCGACGAGCGGGCGGTGATCGAGAGCCCACAGAGTGCTCGGATGCTCGCTGCGGCCGGCTTCCCGTGGGTGACGCTCGCGGTCTCAGACCGGCGACTGCTGGTCGGTGGTACGTCCGTCGAGCAGTTGGGTTCCGGGCTTGCGCACGAGCTCGCTGTCATGCTGCGGGGCATCGGTCACCGGCTGGACGCCGAGCGCGCGCAGCGGCAGCCTGGCGCACGAGTCCTGACCTCGGCCGAGGAGCCCCGGGCTGCCGGTGTCCAGCACCTCGTCGATGCGATCGCGTTCGAGTGACCACGACCCCGGCCGGCGGTGACCGCGGCCCTGCGCGCTGGGCGCCTGCGCAGGATGCGGAGCTGGATGCCCTGCTGCGTGCATGGGCACGCGGCATCGATGCTCTCGAGGCCGCGACCGAACTGTTGATCCGTGCGGGTCTAGCGGGACCGGCACGCCCGTGGGTGTGCCGCGCACCAGCGCGTGAGGACAGGCCGGCCGGTGCGTGGATCGACTTCGCGGCCGTCTCCGCGTACATGGGGCTGGTGTCGCCCTCCGAACGGCGGGTGCTGCTGTTCGCCGCGTCGCTGTCCGACGTCGACGCGGCGCCGGCTGTGCGCCTGGGCGACCTCACACGGGTGGGGCCGCGACGGTTGGAGCTCCTGGCCGCGGCCGTAGCGCACGCCGGTGGACGACGCGATGCCTGGCGGGATCGAGCACGCGCAGGCGGGTGAGGCTGCCGCGGTGTCGGCGGGAAGGCCGTCTCTGAGCCGGAGGGCTCAGCGGGCCGAACGGAACTCGTCGGTGACCGGGCGCCGGAACGGGCCTGTGGCCAGGGCCCCGACCCGGTTGAGGGGCCGCACGACAATCGCGTAGGACTCGAGCAGCGAGGCCTCCGTGTAGGCGATGCCCCGCTCGTCGCAGAACGCGCGCCTCTCACCTGGTTGGTACTCGCCCTCCTTGAACGCCGATAATGGACGTTATGACAAAACGTAGTCTGTGTATTGCATCTGATGTAACACGCGACCGGCACCACCCCTCCCCGTTACGCGAGCCGAATCGCCTTCTGACCAGGGCGAACGCGGTGGAAGTGCCACGGGAGCCCAGCGCATGCAGGCACCGCGCTGCGATCGGCGCGCCGGCGCCAAGGCGCTGACCTGCAGGTCTTGCCACGGTGTTACATCCGATGCAACGATGATTCATCTGATGTAACCACTCCGGGAGGGTTGCGTGGCGGTCGACGAAGCCGGACGCGTGCGGGTTCTGACGAGCGTCCACACCCTCCATCCAGAGGATCAAGCCGTCGAGGACATGCTGCTCGGCTGGCGCAACCAGCAGCTGTCCCGGAACCTCCAGTTCGCGACGATCGACCAGAGGCTGCGTTACGTGCGCCGGTTCATCGAGTCGGTCAACGAGTTCCCCTGGCGGTGGACCCCGCTGCTCGTCGAGGAGTACTTCGGGGATCTGCGTTCGGTGCGGCACCTGAGCAACGCGACGATCCGCGCGCACCAGGCGGCGTTGCGGCACTTCACGTCGTACATCTCCAACCCTGACTACGGCTGGGACGTCGAGTGCGAGCGGCTCTTCGGTGAGCACCCTGCGCAGGTGTTCTTCGACTGGAACACCGCGCCGCACGTCCAGGAGTTCGAGGGCGGGCCGTCCAAGCGGCCGTTCACGCGCGACGAGCTGCAGCGGCTGTTCGACTATGCCGACTGGGAGGTCGAGCGCGTTGCCACGTCCCGAGTTCGCGGCTGGCAGGCCGCCTATCGGGACGCGACGATGCTCAAGGTCGCGTACTCGTTCGGCCTGCGGTTCAACGAGCTGCGCCACCTCCAGCTGGTCGACTTCGCGCGGAACCCGCACGCGCCGGAGTTCGGCAAGTACGGCGTCTGCAAGGTCCGGTTCGGCAAGTCCCGGCGAGCCTCTCCCCCGAAGCCTCGCGCGGTGCTCACCGTCTTCTCCTGGACCCCCGAGGTCATCCAGGACTGGCTGAGCAACGGGCGCGGCTCGCACGACACGCTCGACGTGTTCCCCAACGAGAGCGGCGCGCTGGTCTCCGAGCCGACCCTGCTGCGCCGGCTCCGCCGCTACTGCGAGATCCTGGACTTCCCCACCGGGCTGGACCTGCACTCCCTGCGCCGGTCCTACGCCACGCACCTGCTGGAAGACGGGTGGGATCCGCTGTTCGTCCAGGCGCAGATGGGCCACGAGCACGCCTCGACCACCGGTATCTACACGTTCGTCAGCTCCTCGTTCCGGACCTCTACCCTGCGACAAGCGCTCGATCGGACCGTCCGGGACGCGCTGGAGGGACGGCCATGAAGCGCGACGTCGACTACACCTGGCGACTGCCCGAGCTGATGGCCGCCCGCGGCCTGCACAACACCACCGAGCTGGTCCCCCTGCTCGCCGAGCGCGGGATCGAGCTGTCGCGCGTGCAGGTCTACCGCCTGGTCAACCAGCGGCCCGAGCGGGTGTCCCTGCAGCTGCTCGCAGCGCTGTGCGACGTCTTCCAGTGCGAGGTGAGCGACCTGGTCACGGTCACCGCCGCGGACGCGCGAGCTCGACGCAAGGCCGCCACCGCCGGGGAGAACGTGGTCGCGCTCGACCGCTCGGCCCGGCCACGACGCGCGCGCGTGATCGACGATGAGTGAACCGCTCGAGGGCCTCACGCCGCGGAACACCACCCGCGGCCGCCCCCGGACAGTCGGCAACGTGCCCTGCGCGCGCTGTGGGCGGATGGCAGCGCGGGTGCGAGCCACCTGGCCCGAGGGCCGCATCTGCAACAGCTGCTTCTACGAAGCGACTCGCCTTCACGGCATCTGTGCCGGCTGCGGCTCCGAACGCCTGCTCCCAGGCCTTCGCGCCGACGGGGCGCGGCTGTGCGCGCCCTGCGCCGAGATCCCCTTCGACTTCACCTGCGCCGGCTGCGGCGTCGAGGGAGAAGTGAGTCGAGCTCGGTTATGCGCACGGTGCCTGCTACGCCAGGAGCTCGACGAGCTGATCGTCCGCGACGCGGCGGACCCAGCGGCCATGAGCCGGATCGCCGAGGCGCTCTGCGCCGCACGACGGCCCGAGAGCATCCGCACCTGGAAACGGTCGGCGAAGGTGCAGGCACTGCTCACAGGCTTGGCCTCGGGAGCTGTGCCCCTTAGCCACGAGGGGCTGGACGCCCACGAGCCCGGACTGCACGTCGAGCACCTTCGCGCGCTGCTTCAGAACCGAGGGATCCTCCCGGACCGTGAGCAGTACCTCGCTCGGTTCGAGTCCTGGATCGCGCGCAAGCTCGCCCCGTTGCCGACGCCGATCGCCCAGCCCGTCGAGCAGTTCGCGACGTGGCACCACCTGCGACGCATCCGCGCAATGCCCGCCGACGACCGCACGCTCCGCGGCCCGGTGCATCACTCCAAGCAAGAGATCACCGAAACCATCAAGTTCCTCACCTGGCTCGATGCCACCCACGGCCGGACCCTGTCCACCTGCCGACAAGGTGATGTCGACGCTTACCTGCAGGCTGGCCCGAGCACCCGATACTTCATTCGCACCTTCATGGTGTTCGCCCGACGCCACCGACTGAGCCCGCCTGGAAGTCCCGTTCCGGACGCCGCGCTCACGGCCCGCCATCACCCAGGAGCAGCGCACCGCCTGGATCGGCGAGCTGCTCGTCGGCACCAGCGAGTCGCTGCCCTACCGCACCGCGGGCATGTTGCTGCTTCTGCTCGCACAACCCCTCGTCAAGGTCGTCGCGCTGCGCGTGGACGCGGTGCACGACTCCCCCGCCGGCATGACCATCGAACTCGGCACGCCGCCCACTCCCCTGCCCGAACCGTTCGCCGGGCTGGTCCGCGCGCACCTCAGCAACCGACCCAACCTCGCCACCGGCAACACCGAGAGCCCGTGGATGTTCCCTAGCACTCGCGCCGGCCGCCACCTGCTCCCCCAGACAGTGATGACGCGCCTACGAGAACTCGGCATCAACCTGCAGGGGGCTCGCAACAGAGCCCTGGACGAGCTCGTCACGGAGCTTCCGCCGTCCGTCGTCGCCGACGCCCTCGGGTACAGCCACGCCATCGCATTCGCCCATCAGGAAGCCGCCGGCGGCACATGGGCTCGCTATGCCGGCCGACAAGCAGTCGCACCGCGTGCGGCACCGCCGTACACGATCTGAGTCACTCAACGCGCGGCTCTTGCAGCCGCCGGTAGAGCGGCTCATCGATCAGCTCGTCGACCAACAGCAGCCCCACTTCCTGGCGGAGTTCTCGTGCGTCGACACCGTGCCGGGCACGCCAATGAGTGAGCTGCGAGCACAACTGGTCCTCAGATAGCTCGCCCACCGCGTAACGCTCGCCGAGCTCGCGCACCGACGCCCCGTCGAACCCCGCCGGGACCGCGATGTTGACCGCGCCGTCAGCCACCCAAGGGAGTTCCGCATCCGGCTGAACCTCGGCGTCCGGGACCAGTTCAGCGAGATCGGCTCCTGCTTCGAGCGCCGCGACTACCGCACGCGCGTGGTCGAGCGCGGCCAAGCGCCAGCGCAGGTGCGCCACCCGAACACGATGCAGCACGACCTCGGTCGGATCCATGGGCACCGAGCGTCGCAGTACAGTCGGAGCTAAGCAACGCTGCCCCCTCCCCCGGTCAACGGGCGACAGGGTGGCGGGTCCCAGGCCAGGGCGCGCTGCGCCCGCTGCTGCGGCAGCCTGGGGCTGCTTCATGAAACGCCGGGTGCGCTTACCCGGCGGTTATCTCCGTCGACTCGATAGCGATCTCGGTGTCGTCGAACTGGCAGTCGATGATGTCGTCGATGTGAAACGGGACCCGTTCGCCAGGGTGCAAGTAGACGTAGATCGGCCAGTTCTCGAGTGTGCCGACCAACAGATCGCCCCGGCGCTCCGTGACCTTGACCCACATCCTCTCGCCAGGGAACTTGTCGACCGACCACATCAGCTTGACGAGATCACCCGGACGGACGTCAGACTTTGCCTCGCCGTCTGGCACCTCGAACGACTCGGGATACTGCAGATGGCGCTCAAGACCTGACTCCAGCTTGGCGCGGTGCCAGACGTGGCGCCCCCAGTACCACTCCAATCGCGGAGTCAGCCCGATCCGAACCGCGACTTCGAGCTGCTCAGCGACCCAGAACGGCCGCTCCCACCGGGGTACCTCATAGAGTTCAGATTGCAGTTCCCGCCGGCGATCGATATCCGGGATCAGGCGCACAATCGCTGCAAGCGCGATCCCTGGCGCGAACCCAAAGATCAACACGGCGAGAGCGAGTGCGGTGAGCGCGCCTGTAGCTCCGATGATCTCCCCGATCACGCGATCGCCACCTTCATCGACCGGAACCGCGGCTGGTTTGCTGCTCGGGCGACGACCGCGCCGAGCTCTCTACGTCCATCATCAGTAAGGGTGTAGTAGCGGCGCGACGGTCGCTTCTGCCCTTCGACCCTCTCTTCCCAGTGGTCGTCCAGCCAGCCCTCGCCCATCATCCGATCCAGCTGCGGATACAGGACTCCCGATCGCACGCCCGAGCGCTTGGAGAGTGCGTACCCCCACACGCGTCCTTCGTCCTCGCGGTCCATCTCTAGGAGCGCGAGCGCCACGAGCACGAGCGAGTGCGTCACCTTCATAGGTCTAACTCTACATAGGTCGGACCGCACGCTCAAGGCATCTGCATCCCCCTCGAGACGGCGGCTGGTTCCACGTCTCGGCATAGGTGTCCGCCCGGACATGGTGCGGGTCAGGCCCCCGGCACGTGCGTGCAGTACTCACCGGTGCGCGCGGGTCGGCGTCACCCAGTACTTGCCGTGCTTCCGCACGGTGCTGCTCCGGTCGGCGGGCGGCACCAGTGTGCGGCTGCGACTGTGCTCGCACCGCGGCTGACGCGCACTCTGGGCTGATCGGGGTTGTAAGCGGCCTCATGCCAGACCTCAGCGAGGTAGTGGTCGCCTTGAACTCGGCTGCACCTCCAGCAGGAGAAGGCGACGTATGTCCTCCCTGCTTCCTTCGACACACGCGATGACAGGTGCGCCATTGCGGGCCACCGCAGCGCATTGATGCGATGCGCGACCGCCGCGCGGATGTCGCGCGCCTGTTCCGGCTTGGCCTGTGCATTATCCACTGGGCGCTCAGCGGCGGCGTCGACCCAGCGACCACATACGCCGACCGTCTGCTCGCCTACTGCGCGCCACAGCGTCATCCGAACGCCGCAGCTCCAGCATGATCGCCGTGCCAAGACGACCGTCGAGGTCCGCTCTCCGACGATGCGCGGCCGCAGCGCGACCCTTCCCGAGAGAAGATCGGCCACTGCTTCGCCGAGAGTGCAAGTCCGGTCGAGCTGCACGGTGAACTGCTGCTGATCCGTTTGGGTGAGTCGGGCTTGCGGCGCGCGCGGGTCGGGGACTGCGAGGGGATCGAGGTCCCATTCGTTTCGCGGCGCAAGGGGGTAGCGGGTCAACCACAGTACGCGGCAGCCGTCCGCTGTCCGCCGCGTGCTTCGGGTTCGGTAGTCGGTGTCCTCTTCGCGGGAGAGCTGGACCTCGAAGTTCAGTCGCATGCCGGCGGGGGACGTGGCCAGGACGTCGGCTTGGTAGCCGGGACCGGGCACCTCAGGCTGCGCTTGCCAGCCAGCAGCGCGCGCGGCGACGATGATGAGTGCCTTGACCTGCATGTGCGCCACGGACTCGTTGGCGTGCGCGTCGCAGCCGCCCGCGCCAGGCGCGTGAGCGAAGTGCCGCAGTCCTCGGTGAGAGGTACGCAAGTACGCGGCGGAGGAGCAGTCGCGGAATCGCAGAGCGCCCCCGCGGGACTTCATCCGCAGCGCATCCCACTCGTCGTCGTCAAGGTCGATCGACACGACGCGAATGAACCGCCCCGGGTTCAGTGGAGGCTCGGTTCTTTGGTTTCCAGCGTCGTGGACGCCGTGATCTGACGGTAGTGGGCGGCCTCGTGCTCGCTCGGTGGGATGTCGCCGAGCTCGGTGTGCAGGCGCCGGTTGTTGAACCAGTCGACCCACTCCAGGGTCGCGATCTCGACGTCATCCAGCGTCCGCCAGGGCCCCCGGCGACGGATGAGCTCGGTCTTGAACAGGCCGATGGTGGACTCGGCCAGGGCGTTGTCGTAGGCGTCGCCGACGGTCCCGATCGAGGCCCGCATGCCGAGCGCGGCGAGCCGCTCGGTCAGCGCCAGGCTGACGTATTGCGACCCTGCATCGGTGTGATGGATGAGCCCGGTCAGGTCGGTAACGCCGGCGCGGCCGCGAGACCACACGGCCATCTCCAGGGTGTCGGTGACCAGGTCGGCGCGCATCGTGGTGTCGGCCTTCCAGCCGACGATCATGCGTGAGTAGACGTCGATGATGAACGCGACGTAGCTGAAGCCGGCCCACGTCCGGACGTAGGTGAAGTCCGCGACCCACAGCTGGTTCGGGGCGGTCGCGGTGAACGCGCGGTTGACCAGGTCCCCGGCGCGGCAACCGTCCTTGCCCGGGATCGTGGTGCGCCTGGCCCGGCCGCGGACGGCTCCGTGCAGGTCAGCGGCGCGCATCAAGCGTTCGACCCGGCAGCGCCCGATCGGGTGGCCCAGGCGGTGCAGGTGCTTCCACATCTTGCGCGCCCCGTAGACCCCGTAGTTCCCCGCGTGCTCAGCGGTGATCACCTCGGTCAGCTCGGCGTCGCCGACAGACCGCGCCGAGGCTGGACGTGTCTTGGCCGCGTAGTAGGTGCTCGGGGCGACCTGCAGCTCCCTGCAGATCGGCTCGACCCCGAACTGGCCCTTGTGGCCGTCGATGTACTCCACGATCACCGTTGTGGGCGGTCGAGCTCCGCCGCGAAGAAAGCCGACGCCGACCTCAAGATCGCGTTGGATCGGCGCAGCTCACGGTTCTCCCGCTCGAGCTCGGCCAGCCGCTGCGCGTCCGACGTGCTCGTCCCGGGTCGATCGCCGGCGTCGACCTCGGCCTGGGTGACCCAGTTCCGCAACGTCTCGGGATTGATCCCGAGCTGGTCACCGATCCGGCGCAGCGCCCCGACCCGCGTCGCGGGGTCACGCCGCGCATCGACGGCCATCCTGATCGCTCGCTCCCGAAGCTCCTCCGGGTACTTCCTCGGTGCTGCCATGACTCTCATCCTCCGTGGATTGAGAGCCTCTACGGAAGCCGGGGCGGTTCACGAACGCCGTCGAGTTCGGCCACCAGAGGCACGGGACATCCCCCTCTCGAGGCGAGGGTAGGTACCTGGAGAGGGCACGCGCAGGCAGGTATCCCTCAGATGGCCTATCCCCAAGTGGCAGCCACCCTGTAGCGCAGTGGTGTTGGGCCGCGTGTCTTCACCTCGCGCGACGCCGGCATCGGTGGCGTTGCGATCAGCATCATCTAGTCGCTGACTCCACTCTGGCCATGGCAACCGCTGTCGGGCTCTACGCTGCTGGGGGCCGGAGCGGAGGAGCGGGTGTGAAGTACGAGCTGTTCGATTATCAGGAGACTGCCGTCGCGGCGGTCTCCAAGCACCTCACCCGCGCAACCCGCGATCACGACGAGGATCCCGACGAGCGGGCCGCCGTCGTGCTCGCCGCACCGACCGGCGCGGGCAAGACCGTCATCGCGACCGGGGTCATCGAGGCGTCTCTGGACGGGGACGAGGCGACCCCGGGAGTCGAGGATGCGACGTTCCTGTGGGTCACCGACGACCCGTCGCTGAACCGGCAGACGCTGCAGAAGATGCTCGACTCCTCCTCGGACATCAAGCTCAACCGGTTAACGATCATCGAGAGCGACTTCGATGAGGAGGTCTTCGCCCCCGGGCGCGTCTACTTCCTCAACATCCAGAAACTGGGCGCCAACGCGACGCTGTCGAGGTCGCGCGTCGACGGGCGCAACTACTCGCTGTGGGAGACGATCGCGAACACGATCGTCCAGCGCCCGCACGGCTTCGTCGTCGTGGTCGACGAGGCCCACCGGGGCACCACGACAGCCGCTGCGTCCGGCCGCAACCGCGAGACGATCGTCAGCCAGATCATCGGCGGCGGCGCGACCGCTCGCCCCGCGGCACCCGTAGTGTGGGGCATCTCCGCGACACCGCGGCGGTTTCTCGGCGCGATGGCCGAGGCCGGCCGGACTACGAAGCAGCACACCGTGCAGATCGAGGACGTGCGCGCCTCGGGACTCCTCAAGGAGCAGATCGTCCTGGGCCACACCCAGGGCATCGACGCCGCCGAGCCGGCCCTCGTCCGGTTCGCCGTCCAGCGCGTGCGGCTGTACGACCAGAAGTGGGCCGCGTACACCGCGGCGACCGGTGAGCCGACCGTCCATCCCGCGCTGGTCATCCAGGTGGCCGACAAGCCGACGCCGGCCGAGCTCGGCACGCTGATCAGCACGGTGCTCGAGGAGTGGCCCGGCATCGGCCCCGAGGCCGTCGTGCACACCTTCGCCGACCACACCGCGGTGAGCGCAGGCAGCTACGAGATCCCCTGGTGCCCGCCCGAGGACATCCAGGACCGCACCGAGATCCGCGTCGTGCTGTGCAAGACGGCGATCACGACCGGGTGGGACTGCCCGCGCGCCGAGGTCCTGCTCTCGTTCCGCGTGGCCCGCGACCTCGACCTCATCACGCAGGTGATGGGGCGCATGGTGCGCACCCCCCTCGCGCGGCGCATCGACACCGACCAGGACCTCAACGCCGTCCACTGCATCCTGCCGAAGTTCGACAAGGCCGCCGTCGAGGCGATCGCCGAACGGTTCCGCGTCGGCGACGACGAGACCCTCGCGAGCGGCACCGCCGTCATCGTCGACGCTGTCGAGCTCGGGCGGAACCCCAACCTCGCCCCGGCACCCGCTTCAGCCCACGACGCCGCGCCTCGAACCACCTCGGCCGTGGCTCCGGCGTCAGACGACTTCGACCTGGCGTCGATCGACGAGACGAGCGCGCCCCCCACCTCACCGACCGAGGTCGCACAGCCGGCAGTGTCGAGCTCGACGAGCTCGGGCAGCGACGAGCCGATCGAGGCCGGAGGGCTGTTCGCGGCCGACGCGACCCCGGTGCACGATCTCAGCGCCGCGGCGTCGACGTCGGTGTTCGACGTGATCGCCGCGCTTCCGTCCTACACGATTCCGCGGCGCACGCTGCGCTCGCCCATCGACCGGCTCACCCAGATGGCGATCCTGCTCGCCGGCGAGCATGACGGCGTGACGATCGACTCGAAGGCGCCGATCAAGGCCCGGGCGGCGCTGCTCTCAGTGGTCGACGAGCGCCGGACGGTGCTCGAGGACTCCGGCGAACTCGACGAGCTCGTGCGCGGCGCCGGCGTCACCCGGCTCTTCGAGCGCACCGTCGGCTTCGCCAACCCAACCTCCGTCAGTACCGACACCAGCTCCGAGCTCGTGCTCGACGCCCGCGGCGTGCAGATCCTGATGAAGCGCGCTGAGGCGCTACTCCCGCAAGGTCTAGCGAACGCGTACGTCAAGCGTCTGGCCGACCGCGACGACCAGATCCGCCAGGCGCAGCTGACCACCATCGCTCTGGCCGGCGATCCCAGCCTGCCGACCGCATTGAAGAACCGCGCCTCGCACATCGTCGAGCAGTGGTTCAAGGACTACGGCGGCGCGATCACCCGGCTCCCCGCGCCCGAGCAGGAGCGGTTCGACCGCATCAAGCGCGAGTCGGACCGGCCCCTGCTGACCACGATCACCCTGCCCAGCAGCAAGACCGAGAGCTCCGCCGGCACTGCGTGGGAGCGGCACATCCTGTCCGACGCCGCCGGGCTGTACCGCACCGAGTTGCAGGGCTGGGAGGAGCACGTGCTGCGCACCGAGCTCGCCGCCGGTGCCGTGGCCTGGTACCGCAACCCGTCGACCGGCCGGCACTCGCTGCAGATCCCGTACACGACCACCGGTGGCATCAACGGGCTGGCTCCGGACTTCGTCTTCGTCGACCATGTCGCCGGCCAGCTGGTCGCCTCGCTCGTCGACCCGCACGGCACGCACCTTGCCGACGCCGTCGACAAGCTCAAGGGGCTCGCCGCCTACGCCACCACCCACGCCGACGCGTACCACCGGATCCAGTCCGTCGCGCTCGTCGACGAGCACTACCTCCTGCTCAACCATAAGGACCCGCTGATCCGCGACGCCATCGCGGCCTTCGACGGCACCGACTCGCGTGACCTCTTCCGCGCGTACGGGACGAGGTACTGACCATGGCGCACATCGACAACCTCATCGACTCCATCAAGGACCCGCAGCTGCGCACGGCGCTGCGCGCCGAGTACGACAAGGTCACCAAGAGCCGGCGCCTGGGCCTGGTGTTCGACCGCCACCTGCCTGAGTCGGTCGTCCTTCCCGGGTTCGGGATTCGGGAGGGGGAGAAGGTCCAGGTCATCGCGGAAGGCTCCGACGACCTTGCTGACATCGACGGCTCCGGCGTCTGGACGGTGACCGACGTCGCAGCGACGCACGCCCAGCTGCGCGATGGTAACGGGGAGACCCGGCGGGTCACCAGCGGACGTCTGGTGGCCACGCGCGAGTTCGGGGACCCCATCTACCCGGGCCTGGTGTCCACCGGCAGCGTCCTGCGTGGGGGTGGCGCGGACGGCGACGATGGCGGTAGGCCGTTCCACACGGTCATCAACGCGGAGAACTACCACGCGCTCGAGGCGCTGCTGTTCGCACACGAGGGCCAGGTCGACGCGATCTACATCGATCCGCCGTACAACACCGGCGCCCGCGACTGGAAGTACAACAACGACTACGTCGACGACATCGATCCGTACCGCCACTCAATGTGGCTCAGCTTCATGGAACGACGCCTGCTGCTGGCCAAGCGCCTGCTGAAGCCCGCGGACTCGGTCCTGATCGTGACCATCGACGAGAAGGAGTACCTGCGTCTCGGCCTTCTGCTCGAGCAGATTTTTCCGGACCGGAAGATGCAAATGGTCTCTTCAGTGATCAATCCTCGGGGAATCGTTCGCGGTAACGAGTTCGCCCGTAGTAATGAGTTTATCTTCTTCTTGTGGACGCCCGGTACCCGAATCGCACCTGCTGGCGTCGAGAACTCCGAAGGACAGCCCGTCGCCTGGGAGACCATGCGTCGACGGTCTATCGAAGGGGCGCGTGGCCGTCGAGGCAAGGGTGCATGCGGACCCAACCAGTTCTTCGCTATCCACGTACATGAGGCGACCGGACACATCGTTGGTCGCGGCGCTCCGCTTCCGCTGAGTGCGCGGGTCGAGGACTACAAGCCACCGGCGGGGTGCATCGCCGTGTTCCCGATGCGCGATGACGGAACCGAGATGAACTGGAGTCTTACGGACTCAGCCTTCGACGAGCGGTGGGCCAAGGGGTACGTCCGCGCTGGCAAGGCCACCCCAAGCAAGCCCCAGGCCTACATCATCCAGTACCTCCTGGGTGGCGTGGTCAAGGACATCGAGGACGGGCGCGTGACCGTCACCGGCAAAGAGCCGAGCGGTGCGGTGGTCGCCCAGTACGTGACGAGGAAGTCCGTGATGCCGCACACCCAGTGGGACCGTGCCTCGCATAACGCGCAGCAACACGGGACGGGCTTGCTGGACACCTTCCTCCCCGACCGAAGGTTCCCGTACGCCAAGTCGCTCTACGCCGTCGAGGACGCACTTCGTCACTTCCTCGCCGACAAGGAAGAGGCGCTCGTTGTCGACTTCTTCGCGGGCTCTGGTACCACGGCTCACGCCGTGATGCGGCTCAATCATCAGGATGGCGGTCGCCGTCGCAGTATCTGCGTCACCAATAACGAGGTCAGCGCTGGCGAACAGGAGAAGTTGCGCGCGCGGGGGCTCAAGCCTGGGGACGACGAGTGGGAGGCACTTGGCATCTGCGACTACATCACGAAACCGCGCATCCGCGCCGCCATCACCGGCACCACGACGACTGGATCGGCGGTGGCAGGGGACTACCGCTTCGTCGACGAGTTCCCCATGGCCGACGGGTTCCGCGAAAACGCCGAGTTCTTCACCCTCACCTACGAGGACCCAACCCTGATCTCGCTCGGGCGCCGGTTCGAGGCGATCGCCCCCCTGCTCTGGCTGCGCGCCGGCGCCCAAGGCGAGCGCATCAATGAGGTGGCCACGGAAGGCTGGTCGATCCCAGCAGGCGCCTGCTATGGCGTCCTGTTCGACACGAGCACGTGGGGCGCGTTCGTCGCTGCGGCCGCTCTGCGCGACAACCTGACGCACGCGTTCATCGTCACCGACTCCCTCGTCGAGTACCAGCAGATTGTCGCGCGGCTCGACCCGTCCCTCCAGACGACCCGGCTCTACGCTGACTACCTGCGCAGCTTCGAGATCAACACACGGACGCTGTAGCTCGTCGGACTGACCGGGCCTGGGAGATCGGGCCCTTGCCCGGGCGCGCGAGCGGGCTGCTGCTGCTACCGGGCGAGCGTCGGTTTTGGCGGCGTCGAGGGTGGCTTAGGCACGTGCTGGGGGCGCGCGCTCCAGCGCATCGAGGATTGAGTCCATCTTTTCATCGTCCTCGGCGCCGTAGACGATGAGGTCGCTCTGGTCGTATCTCCCGGTGATCCCGTCGACGGCAGACCCGCCCTCGCGGTCGGCGACGCTTGCGAAGGCGTCCGACTGCAGCGGCGTGCACCCGGGCGCCGATGACCGTCGCTGTCCCTGCACCGCACGGTCGGATCTCCGGATCTGGGCACAGGCGCTCATGACGCGAAATCGCGGCGCGACGTGCGGCGGCTGCTCCAGCTGAGCCCTGGTCACGCCTACGGATGCCGGCTCGGCCCTTCTAGTACGACTGACCCTGATATGCAGAGGTGCCAGTAGCAGTCTGCGTATCGCTCTGACGTGCAGCTTTACTGATCCGGCGCGCTGGACTCAAGACGGAAGCGACGCATCGCCGGCGACCGTGCCAGCGCCGACGTTGGGCCTCGGGTCCAGATCGAACAGGTGCTCGGCCTCCCGCCGCGAGATGCGCCAGCCGACGTCAGTGCGAACGTAAGAGTCGCGATAGACCCCGCCTCCGCGCGCCCAAGTCCCGTCGAGGAACTGGGTCGTCACGCTGACGTCGACCTCACCGCGCGCCTGATCGCCGTCCAGGTCGATCACGAGGTTGGAGGTCCAGTGGTGCATCTGCAGGAACGCACCCCACTGCCACTCGACGGCGGCGCAGATCGCCTCCACACCGCGGAACTCCTGCGTCGGGGCCACCTGCCAGACGGCGTCAGGGGTCCACACCGCCGCGAACCGGGCGCGGTCACGCTTGTCGGCTCCATGACAGTACTCGTGCACGAGCGTGCGGATGGCGGACTCGGACTCGAGGCGCTCCAGGCGCTCCTGCAGCTCGATCTCGCTCGTCATGACCGAAACGCTAGTCATCGCGCTACGAGTGCGGGTCGAGTACGACCGATCGTGATACGCAGAGGTGCCAGTAGCAG
Source organism: Cellulomonas hominis (assembly GCF_014201095.1). Taxonomy (NCBI): domain Bacteria; kingdom Bacillati; phylum Actinomycetota; class Actinomycetes; order Micrococcales; family Cellulomonadaceae; genus Cellulomonas; species Cellulomonas hominis. The sequence continues at coordinate 4,059,516 of NZ_JACHDN010000001.1, forward strand.
TCTGCGTATTGCATTCGATGTAACACGCCGACGGCACTACCGCTCCCCGACGCGCGGGCAAAGTCGGCCTCTGACCAGGTCAAACGCCGCGAGTCGGCCATGCATCCTGCGATGCGCGGCCGCGGGAGGCCGCGAGCAGTGCGATGGCGCCGGTGGCGTGACCTGCGGATCTTCGTCCGGTGTTACCTCCGATGCAACGATGATTCATCTGATGCGACCGTCGTCGTCCGGGCAGCGTGTCGTAGGGGTACGCCCACTCGACCGCGCGATCATCGCTGGATGACGAGCAGCGACGCCCCTCTGACTGGCTGGAGAAGAGGAAGCAGGACGCGCCCCGTCGATGAGGTCGTGGAGCACCTGTTGGATGCTGCGTCACACCATGGGCGGGCAGCGATCCGGGCCGTGACGAGCAAGGACGAGTTCGTTCTGCTCGACGGGGCGTTCCATGTCGGAGCCGCAGTGGAGCTAGCGGCGAAGGCCGCCGTAGCCGAGACAGAGCCCATGCTCCTGAGCAGCGCTGGGAACACCAAGGGCGAGATGGTGGACACGCTGGCTCGGTTCCGTCCGGGCGTCAACGTGGCACCCGTCCCCGGAGGGCAGCGCCGGCGTCTGAGGACGATCGACGCCTCTGTCGCGGTGGCCGTCGTCGCGCGCCTTTACCCGAAGTGCAACGTGTCGGTCGAGCTGCCCTTGGACGTACGCAACGACGCCGTTCACCTGGCCGTGGTCGACCCCGATCGGCTCACCGAGGCGGTCCGTGCGATGGTCGTGTACGTCACCCTCGTCGTCGAGGCGATCGAGCTCCCTCCTGCTCTGTTCTGGCGGGATGAGGCCAACGAGGCTCTATCGCTCCAGACACAGCGGGTGCGACGGCTGCTCAAGCTCGCGAAACGCCGCGTCGTCCTGGCGAAGCAGGCCTTCGAGCTTCGCCTCGACGCCATCGAGCAACCCGAGGGTCGCGATGCGCTCGTCCGCCAGCTGGAGCGACTGCGCCCGGCCTTCGACGAGACGGTCGAGCACCCGTGTCCAGCGTGCGGCTACAGTGCGGCGCTCGGATGGACCAGCGACGTTGACGTCGAAAGGGACCCCGATGGCGGCTACTACGTCGCGTTCGCGGGACTCAGCTTTGAGGGGCTCGAGTGCCCCGTCTGTGACCTCAAGCTGAACGCGGAGGAGACCGAGGCGCTGGGCATCGACGGCACCTGGGAACCGCCTGAGCCCGAGGTCGATTTCGCCGACGTGCTTGAAGCGTCCGACTACGACGAGTACGACCCATCCTGATACGCAGGGGTGCCAGTAGTAGCCTGCGTACCGCTCTGACCTGCGGATATATCGCTCTGCGAACGCGCCCTGGAGCTCGGAGCGGCCCGGCTGAGACAGTGACCGTCGATGCAGACGTCCTCGATTGCTCCCCCGATGCCCAGGCGCGGGGGGCTGGTGCAGGCCCGGGATCATCGGTGTCGGCCTTGCGCCGAAGAACACCCGTAGCGGCGGCTGCTAGGCGTCGACGGTCTTGGGCGCGCGGGGTCGGGCGCTGTGGGGTCGCCCGGGGCGCTGGACCGACGCCCGACGCCACAGCTTCGCGCAATCCGTCGTAGGCGGGCAACGGCGTTGCATGTGCGGCCCTGCTACCGGCGCCGCGTCGGGCCGGAGCTGGTCGACGGTCAGCGGTCGCCGGGCTCGAGCGCGGTGCCGTCGCCGAGCTGGGACGTGGTGACCACACTCAGGGTGCCATCGGTCTCCAGCACGACGCGCGCGACCTGGTCGAACCCGCCGGCCCCGCTGCTACGGACCGCCTGGCGCACCTCCGCCGGCGTCAGCCGCTGCGCCGCGAGGGCGGACTCGTCGAGCATGCCGTCGCGCAGCACCGTCGTGGGTCGCGCGGTGACGACCGACCGGCCGGGACCAAGGTGCGAGGTCGTCCAGGACACGAGCAGCTGCAGCAGGACGAGCACGACGAGGGCGGTGACGCCCTCGGTCCATGCGACGTCCGCGCTGCGCAGGATCGTGGCGAGCGTCGAGCCCAGTGCGACGGTGACGACGAGGTCGAACGCGTTCAGCTTGGCCAGGGTGCGCTTGCCCGAGACTCGCAGCAGCAGGATGAGGGCGGCGTACGCCGCGGCGCCGACCAGCACCACCCGCAGCGGGTCGCCCCACGAGTCGAACCACATGCACGCCTCCCCCGGTCCTCGCCGTCCTCGTCTCCACCCTCGTGGCACGCGACGCCCGGGGCGACCGGAGGGAACCTCGAGCACACCGTTATTCGTCCCGTCGGATCTCAGCACCCCGTGCGTCGACGCAACTCTCCTGTCACGTTAGGGTAGGGATCAGGTGGGTAGCGCTGCGCCGATGGCGCGCGACCCGCCGTCGACTCCCGCGCGACGACGCGCACACCATCGACCTCGCGCGGCGTGCCGACCGAGGTCTCCCCCTCGACCGGAACGGACCTGACGTGACGTCCTCTCCTCCCAGGCCCATTCATCCTGTCGTGCCCGAAGCCGACGCAGCTCACTCGGTTCTTGGTGCGCTGCGTTCACCGCGCCGCCTGCGGACCGAGGTGCTGGCCGGCCTGGTGGTCGCCCTGGCCCTGATCCCCGAGGCCATCTCGTTCTCGATCCTGGCCGGGGTCGATCCCCGAGTCGGGCTGTTCAGCTCGTTCGTCATGGCGGTGTCGTTGGCGTTCCTGGGCGGCCGACCGGCGATGATCTCGGCCGCGACGGGCGCGATCGCCCTGGTGATCGCGCCGGTGGCTCGCGACCATGGCTTGGACTACCTGCTGGCGACGGTGATCCTCGGCGGGCTGATCCAGGTCGTCCTCGGCTTGCTCGGTGTGGCGCGCCTGATGCGGTTCATCCCGCGGTCGGTGATGGTCGGGTTCGTCAACGCCCTGGCGATCCTGATCTTCCTCGCCCAGGTCTCGCACCTGGTCGACGTGCCGTGGGTGGTCTACCCGCTCGTGGCGGTAGGTATCGCCGTGATCGTGCTGCTGCCGAGGGTGACCACCGTTGTGCCGGCGCCGCTGGTCGCGATCGTGGTGCTGACCGCCGCGACCGTGCTGCTGTCGCTGCAGGTGCCGCAGGTGCGCGACGAGGGAGCACTGCCGGACAGTCTGCCGTCGCTGCTGTGGCCCGACGTGCCGCTGAACCTCGAGACCTTGCGGATCATCGCGCCGTACGCCCTGGCGATGGGGCTGGTGGGCCTGCTGGAGTCGCTGATGACGGCCAAGCTCGTCGACGACGTCACCGACACCCACTCGAACAAGACGCGCGAGGCGTGGGGCCAGGGCGTCGCGAACGTCCTGTCGGGCATGTTCGGCGGCATGGGGGGCTGCGCGATGATCGGCCAGACGATGATCAACGTGAAGGCCTCCGGTGCCCGCACCCGGATCTCGACGTTCCTGGCCGGCGTGTTCTTGCTGGTGCTCGTCGTCGGTCTGGGCGACGTGGTCGGGATCATCCCGATGGCCGCGCTGGTCGCGGTGATGGTGATCGTGTCGGTCGCGACGTTCGACTGGCACTCCATCCGCCCGGCTACCCTGCGGCGGATGCCCCTGAGCGAGACCCTGGTGATGGTGCTGACCGTGGCGGTCGTCGTCGCGACCCACAACCTCGCCTACGGCGTCGTCGCCGGCGTGATCGCCGCGATGGTGCTGTTCGCCCGGCGGGTCGCGCACCTGACCACCGTGACCCGGCTCGATCACTCGGACGACGACGGCGAGCGGGTGTACGCGGTGTCCGGGGAGCTGTTCTTCGCCTCCTCGAACGACCTCGTCTACCAGTTCGACTACGACGGCGACCCCGAGCGCGTCGTGATCGACCTGTCCGGCGCGCACGTCTGGGACGCCTCGACGGTCGCGACACTGGACGCGATCACCACGAAGTACCACGCCAAGGGCAAGCAGGTGCAGATCGTCGGCCTGAACGCCGACAGCGCCCGTCGCCACGACCGGCTCGCCGGCCACCTCGGCGGCGGTCACTGACCTCCGCGGTCGCCGCCGACGTGCTCAGGCGCGCTCGGCGGCGGCCCGACCCGACTGCTCGTACATGAACCGTCGGAAGTCCTCGGCGACCTCGAGGGTCTTGCGCAGCTTGCGGGCGCGATCGTCCGCCGCGGTGCGGTAGGTCAACAGCCGCTCGAGCAGCTCCTCGCGCTCGTCGCCGCCGGCCTCCGGGAGGCGGTCAAGGATCGCGAGCAGATCGCCCATCTCCTCCAGCGAGAAGTCCAGCGGCTTCATCCGCATGATGAGCTTCAGACGCTCGACGTCGAGCTCGGTGTACAGGCGGAACCCGCCCTGGCTACGCGCGGACGGCTCGGCCAGGCCGACCTCCCCGTAGTACCGGATCGTGCGCAGCGACAGGCCCGTGCGCTCGGCCACCTCGCCGATCTGCATGTGCCGCGTGTCCACCACGCTCTCCCTTCGCCAGCGACGCCCGAGCATAGCGATCCGACCCGCCCACCGACGGCGCCTCCGGGTGGGCTCGCCCCCCCCCCCCCCCCCCCCCCCCCCCCCCCCCCCGCAACCCGCCCGGAGTTTCACCCTCGCGAGGGCACGTCCAACGGGTGACGACGACGACACATACTCTCACCTCACGTTAGGGTCGGTTCGAGCGCTTCGCCCGTTTTGTCCGGAATCGGTGGCGCGTCGCCGGTACAGCCAGGAGAGAGCCCCCGTGACCGCACCGAGTACGAGCCACACCACCTCGACGATCCCCGATCGCGGATGCACCCCGCCGACACCCGGACCGGGCAGCCTGCGCGACTTCCTCGCGGCGATCCGCCAGGACCACAAGATCAACTCCGAGGGTCTGTGGACCCCCGGGTTCTACGCCGCGGCCACGCAGCGCTGGGGTGCATGGATCGCCTCCGACGGCTTCCCCGCGGCGCTGCGACCGGCGATGTCAGCCGCTCAGCGGCTCGCCGGCATCCTCATGCGCAACGTCGCCGGCATCGAGATCCCGAACAGCGTGCAGCTCGGCCGCGGCGTGCGGATCGCCCACCAGCACGGCATCGTCATCCACCCCGGAGCGCAGATCGGCGACGGGACGGTGATCCGGCAGAACGTCACCCTGGGCGCCGGCAGCGGCGATCCCGCCACCTTCCACGCCCAGGCTCCGCGGGTGGGGCACGACGTCTCGCTCGGCGCTGGCTGTGTGCTCGTGGGACGCGTGATCGTCGGCGACGGCGCGACCATCGGACCCAACGCCGTGGTGATGACGCACGTGCCGCCCGGCGCGACCGTCCTGGCCCCGCCCCCACGGGTCATCCCCCGCCGCGCGCAGCCGGAGGACGCCGCGTGAAGCGCTACCTCGACCAGGCCCTCGCCCACCACCGCGCCGGGGACACCAGCGCCGCGCTCGATGCCCTGGCGCGGGTCGCCCGGTCCGAGCCGGACTTCACCGTCTGGGCCACCGCCGACCGGCTGCTCACCCGGTTGCGCAGCGACGGCGCGCCGCCCGCGTGGGCCCGGCGGACGATGCGGCTGGCCCTGCTGTCCAGCCACACCAGCGGCCAGCTCGCCGCAGCGCTGCGCGTCGCTGCACTCGCGCACGGCGTGGCGCTCGAGACCTACGAGACGGGGTACCGCGCCTACGAGCAAGCCGTGCTCGACCCGGGCTCGGAGCTGTACGCCTTCGCACCCGACGTTGTCCTGCTCGTGATCGACCACCGCGACCTGCGCCTCCCCGAGGCCCCCGATGACCCCCTCGGCGCCGTCGACGCCGAGGTCGCCCGCTGGGCCGGCCTGTGGGACCTCGTGCGCGAGCGCACGGGCGCCACGATCGTCCAGACGACCTTCGTGCCGGCGCCGGACGACGCCCTCGGCGGACTCGGCGCCGTCCTGCCCGCCGGTCGCAGCCGCCTGGTCCGCGCGGTCAACGCTGCCCTCGCCGACCACCTCCCGCGCGGCACCCACCTCGTCGACGCCGAGATGGTCGCCGCCGAGGTCGGACTCAGCGCGTGGTTCGACGACCGGTTCTGGTACACCTCCAAGCACGCCATCGGCCTCGGCGCCGTCGGGCCGCTCGCCGTCCGCGCCATGGACGTCGTCGCGGCCGCAGCCGGCCTGTCACGCAAGGTCGTCGTGGTCGACCTGGACAACACCCTGTGGGGCGGTGTCATCGGCGAGGACGGACTCGCCGGCATCACCCTGGGCGGCGGCCCCGCCGGCGAGGCGTTCGTCGCGTTCCAGCGCTACGTCTCCGCGCTGTGCAGCCGCGGCCTGGTCTTGGCCGTGTCGTCCAAGAACAACCCCGACGAGGCCCGGGCTCCGTTCACCGAGCACCCCGAGATGGTCCTGCGGCTGGAGGACTTCGTGTCGTTCCAGGCGTCCTGGGGCGACAAGCCATCGGCCCTGCGCGCCATCGCCGACGACCTCGACCTCGGCCTGGACTCCCTGGTGTTCGTCGACGACAACCCCCTCGAGCGCGAGCGAGTGCACCACGATCTGCCCCAAGTCGCCGTCGTGGACCTGCCCACCGACCCCTCCGGGTACATCCGCGCGCTGGCCCGGTTCCCCGGCCTGCAGACCACCGCGCTCAGCGCCGAGGACGGCCGCCGCACCGAGCAGTACCGCGCCCGCGCCCAGATCCGGGACGTCGCCACCCAGGCCAGCACACCTGAGGAGTTCCTCGCCGGCCTGGACATGACCGCCACCCTGGAGGACCTCGACGCGACCAACCTGCCGCGCATCGTCCAGCTCATCGGCAAGACGAACCAGCTCAACCTCACCGGCCGTCGGCACACCGCCACCGCCGTCGAGACCCTCGCCGCCACCCCCGGCGCGGTCATCTGGGGCATGCGGGTGCGCGACCGGTTCGACGACCACGGCCTGGTCGCCGCGCTCATCGCCGTCCCCGACGCCGACGCCCTGGTCATCGACACGTTCGTCATGTCCTGCCGGGTCCTGGGCCGCACCGCCGAGAACGCCCTGCTCGCCGTCCTCGTCGACCACGCCCGCGAACACGGGTTCGCCCGCGTCGTCGGCCACCTCGTGCCGTCCGGACGCAACGCACCCGCCGAGCCGATCCTGCCCACCACCGGGTTCAGCCGCATCGACACCCCGGGCGCAGTCGACGAGCACGGGCACGGCCCCACCCAGACCTGGGAGCTCACCACCGACCGCGAACCCCACCGCCCCGAGTACATCACCGTCGCTCTCCCGAGCGACCGCCAGACCTCCAGCACCTGACACGAAGGAACACCACGCACGTGCCCAGCACCCAGGACCAGGTCCACGACGTCATCCGCGACGTCCTGCTCCAGCCGGACCTCCAGCTCACCGACACCACCACCGCAGGGGACGTCGAAGGCTGGGACTCACTGGCCCACATCAGCATCCTGTTCTCCCTCGAGTCCGCGTTCGGGATCCGATTCGCGGACACCGAGATGGGCTCGATCCAGAACGTCGGCGAGCTCGTGCGGCTGATCGAAGCCAAGACCAGCGCGTGACCGATCAGCCCCGAGCGTCCCGCGGCTCTAAAACGCTCGAGCCGGAGATCGCGCCACCGTCGGCCGCAACACCTCACGGTGCGTCGACTCGGCGGTTGCGGTCAGCGAGGTTCTGCCGCGCTGACGACCCGATCGGCGACGCACTGGCTCGACGGTCCGCGGTCTGCCTACCGATGCTGCGCGTACCCCGCCCCCGCCGCACGGGATCAACCGAGTACGACCAACCGTGATATCCAGGGCTGCCAGTCGTAGTCTGCGTGTCACTGTGACCTGCGATGACGCTGTCCCATCGGGTGCGCGAGCCGGGTCTGACAGGGGTGGTCTCCGGTCCGAGGTGGTTCTGGAGCGGTAGCGACTTGGGTCAAGTCCCCGGGCGTGGTGTGTGACGGCTTCCGCGTGATCTTCGGGTTCAGGCGCTGAGCGCCGGGAGTTGGGGCGTGGTCACCTCCGGCGGGTCTGGCAGGGCAGTGAGCCGGGATCGGCCAAGAACGTCCAGGGCGAGGTAGCGGCGTCCTTCGGCCCATTCGTCGTGCTGCTCCGCGAGCACGGCTCCGACCAGGCGGATGATCGAGGTGCGGTCGGGGAAGATCCCCACGACGTCGGTGCGGCGGCGGATTGAACCGCCCCGGGTTCAGTGGAGGCTCGGTTCTTTGGTTTCCAGCGTCGTGGACGCCGTGATCTGACGGTAGTGGGCGGCCTCGTGCTCGCTCGGTGGGATGTCGCCGAGCTCGGTGTGCAGGCGCCGGTTGTTGAACCAGTCGACCCACTCCAGGGTCGCGATCTCGACGTCATCCAGCGTCCGCCAGGGCCCCCGGCGACGGATGAGCTCGGTCTTGAACAGGCCGATGGTGGACTCGGCCAGGGCGTTGTCGTAGGCGTCGCCGACGGTCCCGATCGAGGCCCGCATGCCGAGCGCGGCGAGCCGCTCGGTCAGCGCCAGGCTGACGTATTGCGACCCTGCATCGGTGTGATGGATGAGCCCGGTCAGGTCGGTAACGCCGGCGCGGCCGCGAGACCACACGGCCATCTCCAGGGTGTCGGTGACCAGGTCGGCGCGCATCGTGGTGTCGGCCTTCCAGCCGACGATCATGCGTGAGTAGACGTCGATGATGAACGCGACGTAGCTGAAGCCGGCCCACGTCCGGACGTAGGTGAAGTCCGCGACCCACAGCTGGTTCGGGGCGGTCGCGGTGAACGCGCGGTTGACCAGGTCCCCGGCGCGGCAACCGTCCTTGCCCGGGATCGTGGTGCGCCTGGCCCGGCCGCGGACGGCTCCGTGCAGGTCAGCGGCGCGCATCAAGCGTTCGACCCGGCAGCGCCCGATCGGGTGGCCCAGGCGGTGCAGGTGCTTCCACATCTTGCGCGCCCCGTAGACCCCGTAGTTCCCCGCGTGCTCAGCGGTGATCACCTCGGTCAGCTCGGCGTCGCCGACAGACCGCGCCGAGGCTGGACGTGTCTTGGCCGCGTAGTAGGTGCTCGGGGCGACCTGCAGCTCCCTGCAGATCGGCTCGACCCCGAACTGGCCCTTGTGGCCGTCGATGTACTCCACGATCACCGTTGTGGGCGGTCGAGCTCCGCCGCGAAGAAAGCCGACGCCGACCTCAAGATCGCGTTGGATCGGCGCAGCTCACGGTTCTCCCGCTCGAGCTCGGCCAGCCGCTGCGCGTCCGACGTGCTCGTCCCGGGTCGATCGCCGGCGTCGACCTCGGCCTGGGTGACCCAGTTCCGCAACGTCTCGGGATTGATCCCGAGCTGGTCACCGATCCGGCGCAGCGCCCCGACCCGCGTCGCGGGGTCACGCCGCGCATCGACGGCCATCCTGATCGCTCGCTCCCGAAGCTCCTCCGGGTACTTCCTCGGTGCTGCCATGACTCTCATCCTCCGTGGATTGAGAGCCTCTACGGAAGCCGGGGCGGTTCAGATCTCGCGGTTGAGACGCTCGTTCGGGTTGTTGGACCAGATCTGGCGCCAGACCTCCTTCGGGAAGGACGTGAACGCCAGGACGTCGGCCCGGGCCGCTTCGAGGTGGTCCGCGACGGCCGGGAGCTTGTCGGCGACGGCGTCCAGCAGCCGGTCGAACTGGGCGTGGACCGCGTCGGTGTCGGGCTGGTCGTAGACGCTGTGCAGCAGCGTCTTGACCCACGGCCAGGAGGACTTCGGGCAGGTCGACATCAGGTTCGCCGCGTAGTGGGTGCGGCACCTCTGCCAGGTCGCGCCGGGCAGGGTCGCGCCGATCGCGGCGACCAGCCCGGAGTGCGCGTCAGAGGTCACCAGCTTGACCCCGGTCAGGCCGCGGGCGGTCAGGTCTCGGAAGAACGTCAACCACCCGGCCCCGTCCTCCGCGGTGGACACGTCGATGCCCAGGATCTCTCGGTGCCCGTCGGCGTTGACCCCGGTCGCGACCATGACCGCGATGTTGACCACCCGTCCGCCCTCACGGACCTTCACGCTCAGGGCATCGGCCGCCACGAACGTGTAGGGGCCGGCGTCCAGCGGACGGGTGCGGAACGCGGCGACCTGCTCGTCCAGGTCCGCGGCCATCCGCGAGACCTGGGACTTCGACAGCCTGGTGATCCCGAGCGACTCGACGAGCTTGTCCATCCGCCGGGTCGAGACGCCCAGGAGGTAGCAGGTTGCAACGACGCTAGTCAGCGCCGCCTCCGCGCGCCGGCGGCGCTCCAGCAACCAGTCGGGGAAGTAGGTGCCGGCGCGCAGCTTGGGGATCGCCACGTCCATCGTGCCGACCCGGGTGTCGAAGTCGCGGTGCCGGTAGCCGTTGCGCACGTTGGTCCGCTCCGCAGAGCGGGAGCCGTAGTCAGCGCCGCAGATCGCGTCGGCTTCGGCGCCCATCAGGGTGTCGATGAACACGCCCAGCAGCTCGCGCAGCAGGTCGGGGCTGGCCGTGCTCAGGTGCTCGTGCAGGAAGCGGGCAGGGTCCAGACTGGGTCCAGCGGTCATCGCGGGTCCTTCTCTCGAGTCGACTTGGTAGGTCTCTCGAAGAATCACGCGGTGACCGCCTACACGTCTACGACGATGCCCGATCAAGGCCGGGCTCGCACACCACTCTGCGGGACGCCACTGCGACTTGGGCGGCTCCGCCGCCGTGATCGCGTGTCTGCAGGGTGCGCCCGAGGTGCGCACTCTCGACGGCGACCTGCACGGTCGCGTTACCCGAGTGTCGCGGCCGCCGGGTGAGGGGGGAACCTCGAGGTGCGGGCGACCGTGGTCACCCACCGTCCCGATGTGGCGCGCGGTAGCGGCTCAATTCCGCCCGAACAGCCTGGCAAGGAATCCCGTGGACGGCTCGTTCTCGTGTCCGGGGCAGCGCTCGGACCTGGGTACACCTCGGAGGACCTGGTCGACGTGCTGGCCGCATCCGGCCCAGGTGGTCTTGCCGCACTTGCGGCACGTCACGGCACGGCACATGGCCGGCTCCTTCCGGACACCGCGGGGTGTCGATTGCGTGTGTGGGTTGCGTCCTGGGGCGCTGTGGTGCGAGGGGTGTCGGTCGTGGTTCAGGCGAGTGACAGGAAGAGCTTCTGGAGCTTGTCGACGTCGAGAGTGTCGACGTTGTCGGGGTCGCTGAGGCACTGCTTCATGCCGGAGGCGATGATCGCGAATCCGGCGCGGTCCAGGGCCTTGGAGACCGCGGAGAGCTGGGTCACGACGGGTTCGCAGTCCTGGCCTTCTTCGAGCATGCGCACCACGGCTGCGAGCTGGCCCTGCGCCCGCTTGAGGCGGTTGACGACCTTGCTCATCTCGCTGGGGTCGAGGTCCATGTGTTCTCTCCTTGAGTTCCTCCGGGCAGGACGCGCGTGGGTGCACCTGCCTCGGTGGCTGTGGCTGGGTCTTACGCCCTGGTGACAGCGGTGAGGGCGGCTCGCAGCCGTGTGGCTGCTTCGTCGGCGACGGGGCGGAGGCGCTCGTTGTCTGTGACCGCGACCATCGCCATGGGATCCAGTGTCTCGATCAAGGTTCGGTCCGCCGCGATCGCTCGGATGGTGATGTTGCACGGCAGCAGGACCCCGATCGACTCCTCGGCCTGCAGCGCACGCAGCGCCAGCGGCGGATTGCATGCGCCCAGGATCGTCTGCGCGGGTAGGTCGACACCGAGCTTCGAGTGCAGGGTGCCGGCCAGGTCGACCTCGGTCAGGACGCCGAAACCTTGCACGGCCAGCGCCTCGCGCACCGCGGCGACCGCCGCGTGGAACGGGTGCTCGACGGTGACGGCGATGGTGTCCTTCACCGGGCCACCTCCCGGTCCTGCTCTGAGAGCTGGGCGCTGACTTCGTCCATGTCCAGGTCGCGCACGGCCGCGATGACCTTGTCGAGCTCGGCTGCGGGCAGCGCGCCGGCCTGCGCGAAGACGAGAACGCCGTCGCGGAAGGCCATGAGCGTGGGGATCGAGGTGATCGCAGCCTGCGCGGCGAGATCCTGCTCGGCTTGGGTGTCGACCTTCGCGAACACGATGTCCGCGTGCGTCGACGAGGCCTGTTCGAACACCGGGGCGAACATCCGGCACGGTCCGCACCAGGAGGCCCAGAAGTCCACCAGCACGATGCCGTCGCTGCGCACTGTCGGGAAGAAGGTCTCGGATGTCAGATTGACCGTCGTCATGGGTTCGCTCTCAGTGGCAGGTGCACTGCTGGTCACGGGGCACGTCCGCCATGACGGCATCGACGTGCATGCCGCATCCGGTCCAGGTCGTCTTGCCGCACGAGCGGCACGGGGTGGGGCTGCACATGGTTCAGCTCTCCTTGCTCGGGATGATCGGACGGGGTGAGGCGGGGGCACCGGGACCGGTGCCGGTCATGCGGCGACCCGCTCGGCGGTGCGGGTCAGGTCGGGTCGGGCCAGGTCGAGGCTGATCCAGCCGCCGGACAGGTTGCGGGCGTCGAACCCGGCCTGCAGCAGCACGCGCGTGGCGATGTGGGACCGGACCCCGCTGGCGCAGTGCACCGCCACCGGGCGACCGTCCGCCGCCGCGTGGACGGGGCCTGACCCCGGTTCTTGGACACGCTGAATCCAGCAACGCGCTGGGGAAGCGAGATGATCCAGTTCATGGCCAGGAAGAGCTACTCCGAGGAGTTCCGTCGTCAGGCCGTCGACTTGTACGAGTCCACTCCGGGCGCCACGGTGCGCGGGATCGCCGCGGACCTGGGCATCGTGCGCGGCACGCTGCGCCACTGGCTCGAGGTCTACGGCACGGGCGCCAAGACGGCCGTCGACGGGTCGGCGACGCCCAGCCCGTTGCGGTCCAAGAGCGCTGCGGCGAGCTCGACGGCGCCTGTCGGCGAGTCGCCGCAGGAGCGGATCGCCCGGCTCGAGGCCCGGGTCCGCGAGCTCGAGGTCGAGACGACCAAGCTGTCCACCGAGCGGGCGATCTTGCAGCAGGCGGCGAAGTATTTCGCCGGGGAGACGCGCTGGTGAGTCGCTTCCAGTTCGTCGCCGACAACTCCGCCACCTACCCGGTGAAGCGACTGTGCGAGCTCGTGCAGGTCGAGCGCTCGTCCTACTACGCGTGGAAGGCTGGCGCGCCGGCGCGGGCCGAGCGCGCCGCGGCGGACGCTCGGCTCGAGGCACGGATCCGCAAGGTCCACGCCGCGGACAGCACGCTCGGCGCGCCGCGGGTCACGGCCGAGCTCAACGACGACGCGCCCGCCGGTGAGCAGGTCAACCACAAGCGCGTCGCCCGGGTGATGCGCGCGGCGGGTATCGCGGGCTACGTCAAGAAGCGTCGAGTGCGGACCACGATCCCCGAGCCGTCGGGCCGCAAGCACCCCGACCTGCTCAAGCGGGACTTCACCGCGCCGGCACCGAACCGGCGCTACGTCGGCGACATCACCTACCTGCCGATCGCCGACGGCACGAACCTCTACCTCGCCACGGTCATCGACTGCCACTCCCGCCGGCTCGTCGGGTGGGCAGTCGCCGACCACATGCGCACCGAGCTCGTCGAAGACGCGCTCAAGGCCGCCGCCGCGACCCGCGGCACCCTGGCCGGGGCGCTGTTCCACTCCGACCACGGGTCGGTCTACTGCTCGAAGGACTACGCCAGGGTCTGCGCGAGGCTCGGCGTGACCCAGTCGATGGGCGCCGTCGGGTCCTCGGCCGACAACGCGATGGCCGAGTCGTTCAACGCCACCCTCAAGCGCGAGGTCCTGCAAGACGACGCCTGCTGGCCCGACGAGCCAACCTGCCGCCGGCAGGTCTTCCGCTGGCTGACCCGCTACAACACCCGCCGCCGCCACTCCTGGTGCGGCTACCTGTCCCCGACCGCCTACGAGGCCCGCCGGGCCGCTACGCTGCCGATCGCCGCGTAATCACACCCCGTGTCCAAGAACCGGGGGTAGGGCCCGACCTCGTCGATCCGGTCGCGCAGCTCGGTGTGCGGGATGTGCACCGCGCCGTCGAGGTGGCCCCGGTCGTACTCGGCACGCGTGCGGACGTCCAGGACCAGGCTGCCGGCCAGGACGTCGTCGGCGTCGTCGGGCTGCCACTGCGGCATGGTCCCGTCCAGGACGTTCTGCGCGACGAAGCCCAGCATGTTGACCGGGTCCTTGGCGGAGCCGTACGGCGGTGCGTAGGCGAGCTCGAGCTCGGCGAGGTCGTCGGCGCCCATCCCGGCCCGCAGCGCGGTGGCGAGGACGTCGATCCGCTTGTCGACGCCGGCGCGGCCCACGGCCTGCGCGCCGAGCAGCCGGCCGTCGGGCGCGAAGCTCGCGAGGACGTGGACCTGCTCCGCCCCCGGGAAGTACCCGGCGTGGTGGCCCGGGTGGACCCGGACGGTCTCGTGCGCGATGCCGGCGCGCCGCAGCGCCGCGCGGCTCGCGCCGGTGACGGCCGCCGTCAACCCGAACACCCGGACGACCGCCGTGCCGAGGACCGGTGCCTGGCGGGTCGTGCGCCGCCCGAGCATCGCGTCCGCGGCGCGCCGGCCCTGGCGGTTGGCCGGCCCGGCGAGCGGCACCGGCCCGAGGTCTCCCGTGACGGCCTGGACGACCTCGACGGCGTCGCCGACGGCCCAGATGTGCGGGTCGGAGGTCCGCTGGTCGCCGTCCACCCGGATCGCACCGCGGGCGCCGAGGTCGAGACCGGCGTCCCGTGCGAGCTCGCTCGCGGGCCGCACGCCGACGTTCACCACGACGACCTCGGCGGGCAGCCGTGTGCCGTCGGACAGGGTGACCAGCGCGGCGCCGTCCTCGGCCTCGGTGATCGCGGTCGCCGAGACCCCGAGGTGGAGGCCGACGCCGTGCGCGAGCAGCTCGTCCGCGAGGAGCGGCGCGAGCTCCGCGTCGAGCGGCGGCAGCACGTGGTCCGCGAGCTCCACCAAGGCGACGTCCAGGCCGCGCGCGGCCAGGGCCTCCACGGCCTCCAGGCCGATGAACCCGGCCCCGACCACGACGGCACGGCGCGGACCGCCGGCGGGCAGCGCGGCGACCCGGGCGGTCAGCGCGTCGAGATCGGGGATCGTCCGCAGGGTGTGCACCGCGGGGTGGTCGAGGCCGTCGACCGGCGGGCGGACCGCGACCGCCCCGGGGGCCAGGAGCAGCGCGTCGTACCCGATCCGGTCGTCGCCGGTGGCCGCGGTGACCGAGACGGTGCGCGCGGCGCGGTCGATCGCGGTCACCCGGGTGCCCGTGCGCACGTCGAGCCGCAGCGCGGCGCGCAGCGACTCCGGCGTGTGCAGCAGCAGGTCCTCGCGCCGCCCGATCTCGCCGGACAGGTGGTACGGGAGCCCGCAGTTCGCGAACGACACGTGCTCGGACTGCTCGAGGACGACGATCTCGGCGCGCTCGTCCAGGCGGCGAGCGCGGGCGGCGGCGCTCATGCCGCCGGCCACGCCGCCCACGATCACGATGCGACGGGGAGGGTGCGCGGTGGTGGGGTCGGACACGTTGGCCATGGCGACGAACCTATACCCCGGGGGGTATACATTTCAAACCGCGCGGCTGTGAGTTCGGGCACGCTAGGGCGCGCTACGGCACCCGAGGTGCAGTGATCGCAGACCGATCGGGGTCGCCGCTTCGCGACATCGGACCTCGAACTGCACCCTCGTGCCGGCGCAGCGTCGTGCTCACCAGGACTGCTGCGCGATGCCACCGAGGTAGAGACCGAGGCTGGAGCCGAGGATGCTCAGAACCAGCATCGAGCCGGCGTGGCCGAGGGCAGTCCATCTCCGTCCCTGGACCACTAGGCGGGCGCCCTCGACGCTGGCGGTGGAGAACGTCGAGTACCCCCCGAGGAAACCGACACCGAGGATCGTCTTCAGGTCTCCACGGGCGGGGTCGCCGACCGCCCACCCGGTGAGCAGGCCGAGCAGCATGCAGGCGGTCACGTTCACCACGATGGTGCCGATCGGGGTGGAGAGCCGGTTGTGCCGGGCGATGACCGTGTCGAGCAGGAACCGTGCTGCCGCGCCGAGGCCACCGGCCAGGGCGAGCCAGAGCGCGGTCATGCCGTCACCACCGAACGTCGTCCCGCGACGCGGTTGACGAAGGCGATAGCCACGAGGGCCGCCGCGAGCCCGGCGGACACGCTGGCGAACATGTAGCCGGTCGCGGCGCCGAGGTTGCCGCCGCGGGCGAGCTGGTCGATCTCGAGGATGAAGGTGCTGTAGGTGGTGAATCCGCCGATGACCCCGGTGCCGCACCCGAGACGTACGGTTCGCCGCCAGCCGGTGTCCGGCCCTGCGTAGGTCAGGAGCTGCAGGAGTGCTCCGAGCAGGAACGACCCGGTGATGTTGATGCCGAAGGTCACCCAGGGCACGGCCCCGGTGGTGGGGGCGAACGTCGACTCGAGGGTCGCGCGGGCTGTGGTGCCGAGGGTCGCCCCGGCGGCGACGAGTACGGCCATTCGCCACAGCGGCGGTCGTCGAGCGTTCACTGCTTCCACGGGGCCTTGAGGTCCTTCCAGTCGACGACGCTCAGGGGAACGGTCAGGACCGGGCGGTGCTGGTGGTGGGCCAGGTGCACCGCGACCGATCCCTCCAGGAGCTCGTGCATGCGTGCTGCGGCTCCCGGTGCGCGGGTACCGACGACGATCGCGGCGGCGTCCACGGCGCGGGCCAGGTGGGTCAGGGCGCGGTCGGGTCGACCCGCGAGGTAGTGCACCTGCCAGGGGACCTCGGCTCCGCGGAGCGTCGCGGCGACCTGCCGTTCGATGTCCGTCTGCGTCTGCTGCCAGGTGTCGCCGGCGTCGTCGGGGTCGAGGGCTGCGTGCACGACGGACCCGTCGGGTCGTTCGGTCACCACGTACCGGGTCGGGTCGGCGTAGGCGAAGTGCAGGGCCGGTGCTTGGGCGGCGCGTGCCAGGGACAGGGCGGTCAGCGCGACGAGCTGCGGCAGGTCCGGGACGACGCCCACGACCAGCGGGCGCGCGCTGAAGTCGACCATGCGGTCCACGGCGGGTTGCGGGACGTGCCTCACGGGACTGCTCCTGTCTGTGGCGGGGACGGGCGGTGAGGCGCGCCCGGGCGGGTCCTGCTCGACCGCACCCGGGCGCGCGGGGTGCCCCGGACCGGCCAGGGGTCGCCGGCCCGGGGCAGTCGGTGTCAGGGGGTCAGGCCGAACGGCAGACCCGCTGCGGCGTCGATCTCCAGCAGCCGGTTGTACTTCGCGACGCGCTCGCCGCGAGCCGGCGCCTCGGACTTCAGCTGGCCGCAGCCGGTGGCCACGGTCAGGTCCGCGATGAACGTGTCGGGGGTCTCCCCGGACCGGTGGGACACCATCTGGGTGTAGCCGGCCTGGCGGCACACCGCCATCGCGGCGAGGGTCTCTGTCACCGAGCCGATCTGGTTGAGCTTGATCAGGGCCGAGTTCGCCACGCGACGCTCCACGGCCTCGGTGATGATCGCCGGGTTGGTCACGAAGATGTCGTCCCCGACGAGCTGGGTGCTCTCCCCCATGCGGTCGGTCATCCGCTGCCAGCCGTCCCAGTCGCCTTCGGCCAGGCCGTCCTCGATCGACCACACCGGGAACTCGCGGACCATCGTGGCGTATCGCTCGATCATGTCGTCGCTGCTCAGACTCTCGCCGTTCACGCGGTAGGCGCCGTCTCGGTAGAACTCGCTCGCCGCGGGGTCCAGGGCGATCGCGACGCCCTCGCGTCCGGGGGTGTACCCGGCGTCGGTGATCGCCTGCACCAGGAGCCTGAGGACGTCCTCGGGCGCCGCGATGTCGGGGGCGAAACCGCCCTCGTCGCCCAGCCCGGTGGCGTGCCCGGCCTCGCGCAGCAGCCCGCGCAGCCGCGCGTACACCGCGGCCCCGGCGCGAACGGCCTCGGTGAACGAGGGCGCACCGACCGGCGCGATCATGAACTCCTGGAAGTCCAGGTCGTTCGCGGCGTGGGCGCCCCCGTTCAGGACGTTGAAGTGCGGGACCGGCAACCGCGGGGACACCCCGGCCGGCGCCAGCGACTGCCACAAAGGGGCGTCGCCGCTCAGGGCGCGGGCGAGCGCCATGGAGACCCCGACGATCGCGTTGGCGCCGAGCCTGGCCTTGGTCGGGGTCCCGTCGGCGTCGATCATCGCCTGGTCCACCTGGGCCAGGTCCTCGAACCGGCGACCCGTCAGCAGCTCGGCGATCTCGCCGTTGACGTGGCCGACCGCGGTCAGCACTCCCTTGCCCGCGTAACGGTCGGGGTCACCGTCTCGCAGTTCGACCGCCTCCCGCGATCCGGTCGAGGCGCCGGACGGAACCCCCGCGACCGACGTGCGTCCGTCGTCGAGCGTCACGCTGACCTGGAGCGTCGGGTTGCCCCGCGAGTCCAGGACCTCCAGCGCGGACAGGCCGGTCGGGGTGAAAGCGGTACTCATCGTGCATCCTCCTTGACTGGGTGATCAGCGGGCAGTTCGGATGGCCGCAGCGGGCAGTGGGCTCCCCACCGGGGCCGGTAGTCCGGCCGTCTGCGGCGCCCGACGTCCAGGTCGACGCACACAGACGGCGACGCGCGGGTCGGGCGCGTGGACGCCCCGAGCCGAGCGGTGACGTGGCCCCGGTGGGGAGGTCGGTGTCTCGCGGTCGACGCGGGAAGCTCGTGCGTCGCCCCGGTGCGCAGGGCGTGGGCGGAGGGGTGCAACTCGCCGGGTGGTCGGCGGTGAAGCTCCGCGAGGAGCAGACGGTCCGGCTCGGGGCGCGCCGGCCCCTTCGTGGAGCTCCGAACGCTGGAACACATGACGCACCTGCCCGTCGACGACGAAGGGGCAGGAACCATCAGCCCTGGAGGCGGTTCAGACCGGGAAGGTCTCGGCGGGATCCATCGCCAAGACCACCGTAGCAGCGCTGCCACCGAACGAGCCGAACGGCGCAGTCTCATCGGGACAGGCCCGCTGCCTGCTCGTACGCCGCCGCTAGATTCCCGCGTCCAGGAGTACGACCAATCCTGATATGCAGAGGTGCCAGTAGCGCCCGCTTGTCAGCAAGTCAGATCGGGTTCAAACGTTTCACCGGGCGGTGCGCACGCTCCCCCGGCGCGCTGTGGACGCCAGGCGGCGGGCGTCAGCCGGCGTCATGTGCGGCGGTCGCGGATTCTCCCCGCCTTGAGCAGCGCGGCGGCCGCCACTAGGGCGAGGGTCGTCACTGCGGCGAACAGGACCGCGTAGTTTCCGGTCGCCTCGACGGTGAGTGCGGCGACCCAGGGTGCGGCGGCGCGGGCCAGGTTCATGGCGAGGGTCTGCCGCCCGGAGGCTCGGCCGAAGATGGTGGCCGGCACGTAGTCGCCGAGCAGTGTTGGTCGGGCGATGGTCATGACGCCGAAGCCGGCGCCGAAGAGGGCGACGAAGGTGACTAGCTGTACTGACTCGCTGCGTTGTTGACGCGGTCGATGGGTGTGAGGCCGCCGATGCCGAGGTGGGGTCGGTCCATGTTGTAGTGCTCGAGCCAGGCGGCCAAGGCCGCCGCGCGGTCGGCGTTCGATGACCAGATGCGGGAGTAGGCCCACTCGGTGGCCAGAGTTCGGTTCAGCCTCTCCACCTTGCCGTTGGTCCAGGGGCAGTGCGGTCGGATGAACTTCTGGACGATGCCCAGGTCGGCCGCGGTTTGCCGGAAGACGGCGGAGTTGCGGTAGGCGAACGCGTTGTCGCTGATCACCCGCTCGACCTGGATGCCGTGATCGGCGTAGAACGCCGTCGCGCGGGCCAGGAACCCGGCGGCAGTGACGCCTTTCTCGTCGGTGTGGATCTCGGCGTAGGCGAGGCGGGAGTGGTCGTCGATCGCGGTGTGGACGTAGTCGTATCCGGTCGGGACCTTCTTGTGCCGGTGATCGACCGTGGACGCCCGGCCGTGTGCTCGCCAACCGCCGCCGTCAGGGATCCGCCCGAGCTTCTTGACGTCGATGTGGACCAGCGACCCAGGGTGCGGGTGCTCGTAGCGGACCGCCGTGCGGCGCATGGCGCGGATGACCTGCCCGGGGGCCCTACCCCCGGTTCTTGGACACGGGGTGTGATTACGCGGCGATCGGCAGCGTAGCGGCCCGGCGGGCCTCGTAGGCGGTCGGGGACAGGTAGCCGCACCAGGAGTGGCGGCGGCGGGTGTTGTAGCGGGTCAGCCAGCGGAAGACCTGCCGGCGGCAGGTTGGCTCGTCGGGCCAGCAGGCGTCGTCTTGCAGGACCTCGCGCTTGAGGGTGGCGTTGAACGACTCGGCCATCGCGTTGTCGGCCGAGGACCCGACGGCGCCCATCGACTGGGTCACGCCGAGCCTCGCGCAGACCCTGGCGTAGTCCTTCGAGCAGTAGACCGACCCGTGGTCGGAGTGGAACAGCGCCCCGGCCAGGGTGCCGCGGGTCGCGGCGGCGGCCTTGAGCGCGTCTTCGACGAGCTCGGTGCGCATGTGGTCGGCGACTGCCCACCCGACGAGCCGGCGGGAGTGGCAGTCGATGACCGTGGCGAGGTAGAGGTTCGTGCCGTCGGCGATCGGCAGGTAGGTGATGTCGCCGACGTAGCGCCGGTTCGGTGCCGGCGCGGTGAAGTCCCGCTTGAGCAGGTCGGGGTGCTTGCGGCCCGACGGCTCGGGGATCGTGGTCCGCACTCGACGCTTCTTGACGTAGCCCGCGATACCCGCCGCGCGCATCACCCGGGCGACGCGCTTGTGGTTGACCTGCTCACCGGCGGGCGCGTCGTCGTTGAGCTCGGCCGTGACCCGCGGCGCGCCGAGCGTGCTGTCCGCGGCGTGGACCTTGCGGATCCGTGCCTCGAGCCGAGCGTCCGCCGCGGCGCGCTCGGCCCGCGCCGGCGCGCCAGCCTTCCACGCGTAGTAGGACGAGCGCTCGACCTGCACGAGCTCGCACAGTCGCTTCACCGGGTAGGTGGCGGAGTTGTCGGCGACGAACTGGAAGCGACTCACCAGCGCGTCTCCCCGGCGAAATACTTCGCCGCCTGCTGCAAGATCGCCCGCTCGGTGGACAGCTTGGTCGTCTCGACCTCGAGCTCGCGGACCCGGGCCTCGAGCCGGGCGATCCGCTCCTGCGGCGACTCGCCGACAGGCGCCGTCGAGCTCGCCGCAGCGCTCTTGGACCGCAACGGGCTGGGCGTCGCCGACCCGTCGACGGCCGTCTTGGCGCCCGTGCCGTAGACCTCGAGCCAGTGGCGCAGCGTGCCGCGCACGATGCCCAGGTCCGCGGCGATCCCGCGCACCGTGGCGCCCGGAGTGGACTCATACAAGTCGACGGCCTGACGACGGAACTCCTCGGAGTAGCTCTTCCTGGCCATGAACTGGATCATCTCGCTTCCCCAGCGCGTTGCTGGATTCAGCGTGTCCAAGAACCGGGGTCAGGCCCCCTGTGACCGGGTCGCAGTCCGCCAGCCGCGGAACCCGGTGCCGGGCCAGGACCCGCCCGACGGTCGAGGCCGGCAACCCGACCAGACGCCCGATCGTCACAGGTCCGCGACGGGTCAGCATCCGCGCGATCCGCACCCGGGTCTCGGCGCAAGGGCTCGTACGGCGCGGGTGGGTGTGGGCCACGCTCGGGCGGTCGATCAGGCCGGCGCGGCCCTCAGCCTGGAACCGGCGCCACCACCGCCACGCCGTGGTGCGCGAGACACCCATCTCCGCGGCGACATGCGCGACCGGACGACCCGCACCGATCCGCTGGACCATGGTCAACCTGCCGGCAGGAGTCAGCCGGGCGTTAGCGTGGGACACGAGAGACCTCCGTGTGCTCGAGAGAGCCGTCAGACAGCTCCCACTCGACCCGGAGGTCTCTCCTCACGTCAACAACGGTCCGGGTCAGTACAACTAGCCCGGCCGTGCCCGGGAGCCAGAGGAGTGCGGCGACCCCTGCGGCCTGGAGCGCGACCATGGTGGCACTGGTCCTGGCGACGCCGAGACGGGCAGCCGCGGCGGTGAACAGGATGCGCCCGGTGACGGACATGATGCCGAGGGAGCCGGCGGCTACGGCGGCGGTCAGGGGGTCGGTGCCGCGGCCGGTCAGGTAGGCGACCAGGTGCACGGTGACGATCGAGACTGCCGCGGCCGCGGCGGCCGCCGCGAGGGTGAGCCAGGCGACCTCCACGCCCGGCCTGGGTGCGGCAGCCGTGCGCGCGGCACGGCTCTCCGCAGATGGCCAGGGACGCGGCCGTGTCCCCGAACCGGCGGGCTCCGCGGGGAGCGGGGCGCTGCGGACGACGCCGAGCTGCACCACGACGCAGGCGGCCAGCACGGCCGCGAGCACCCGCAGGGCCCAGCGCCACCCGCCGACGTCGAGGAGTGCCCGCGTGGCGGGCATCGCGACGGTGGCGGCGAACCCGGCGACCACGGTGACGGCGAACAGGGGCCGGGCACGGTCGGCCCCGAACCAGCGGTTGATGATGACGAAGGCGGGCTCGTAGTGCGCGCCCGCCCATGCCAGTCCCATCAGCACGAAGGTGGCGTAGAGGCCGGTCACGGTCTGCACGTACGACCAGGTCAGCAGGGTCAGGGCGCCGAGCGTCGTGCCGATCACCAGAACGGGTCGGCCGCCGAACCGGTCGAGGGCGCGTCCGACGGGCACGGCGGCGGCGGCGCTGACGAGCAGCGCGACGGAGAAGGCGCCGGTCACGGTGGCGAGCGTCGCGTCGAGCGCGGCGGCGACCGGCACGAGGAGGACGGCGAAGGCGTAGGTGAGGGCGCCGTAGGTGACCAGGGAGGAGATCGCCAGGGCGGTGACGACGTGCCAGGCGCGCCGCTCGGTCGGTGCGGCGGGGTGCGGCGGCGTGGCCGTCAGCCCGCGACGGTCGCGCTGCGGCGTTCGAGGAGGACGGTGTCGCGCCACTGTCCGGCCAGGGGTCCGGTGCTCATGCGGGCGATGCGCCGGCGGGTGCCAATCTGGCGGAAGCCGGTGGCGCGGTGCAGGGCGAGGCTGGCGGTGTTCTCGGGGAAGACGCTGGACTGGATGGTCCAGATCCCGGCGGCCTCGGTGGAGTGGACGAGCTCGGCGAGCAGCATCCGGCCGACGCCGCGGCGGCGGGCGGCCGGCGCGACGTAGAGGGAGTGCTCGACCACCCCGGCGTAGACGGCGCGGGCGGAGACGGGACTGACGGCGGCCCAGCCGAGGACGCTCCCGTCGTGGTCGAGGCAGACGTGGCGGTGGTGGGCGAGGTGACCGGCGTCGAACGCCTCCCAGCTGGGGGTGGTGGCCTCGAAGGTGGCGTGCCCGGTGGCGATGCCGGCGGCGTAGATCGCCTCGACCTCGGGCCAGTGCGCCGCCTCCATCCGGGCGAGGGTCAGCGTCGCGCTCATCAGCAGCAACCACCTGCCTTGCCGCTTCCGGGGTTGTGCCGGGTGGTCAGGACCTTGCCCAGGGCGTCCAGCGCGTCGGGGACGACGGCGAAGTAGGCCCACCTGCCCCGTTTGTCGCGGGTGACGAGCCCGGCCTCGACGAGCACCTTGAGGTGGTGGGAGACGGTGGGCTGGGACAGCTCGAGCGGCTCGGTCAGGTCGCACACGCACGCCTCCCCGCCGTCGTGGCTGGCGATGATCGACAGCAGGCGCAGCCGTGCCGGGTCGGCGACCGCCTTGAAGATCCCCGCCAGCTTCTCCGCCTCGTCGGCGGTGACCGGCTCGCGGGTGAGCGGGGCGCAGCACGCGGCCACGGCGGTGACGTCGGTGAGCGGCAGAGCGGTCATGGCCCCAGTATGCACGACCGATTGACACACGTCGATACGTTGCGCCATGCTCCAACCCGAGCGTATTGACACTCATCAATCGGACTTCGGTCCGCAGACTCCTGGAGGAACTCATGTCGCAGTTCCCGGCCCCATCCTTGGACTCTCTTCCCGTCGTCGTCATCGGCGCGGGCCCGGTGGGCCTGGCGGCCGCCGCGCATCTGCTCGAGCGGGGCCTGGACCCGCTGGTGCTGGAGGCCGGCCCGGCGGTCGGGGCGGCGGTCCGGGAGTGGGCGCACATCCGGCTGTTCTCGCCGTGGGAGTACGACGTCGACGCCGCGGCCCGCCGGCTCCTGGAGCCCACCGGCTGGGTCGCCCCGGCCGGGGTCCGGCTGCCGACCGGCGGGGACCTGGTGGCGGACTACCTGGAGCCGTTGGCGGCGACGCCGCAGCTGCGGGACCGGATCCTCACGGGCGCACGGGTGGTGGCGGTCAGCCGCATCGGCCTGGACAAGACCCATGGGGTGGGCCGGGAGGAGCGCCCGTTCCTGGTCCGCACCGTCGTCGACGGGCGGGTGGTCGACCACCACGCGCGGGCGGTGCTCGACGCCTCGGGGACCTGGTCGCAGCACAACCCGCTCGGCGTGGCCGGCCTGCCGGCCCCCGGTGAGGACGAGGCGGCACCGTTCCTGCTCGGCCCGCTGCCCGACGTGCTCGGGACCGACCGCGACCGCGTCGCCGGCCGGCACGTGCTCGTCGTGGGAGCCGGGCACTCCGCGACCAACACGCTGCTGAACCTCGTCGAGCTTGCGGATCTCGAGCCGGGCACGCGGATCACCTGGGCGGTGCGTGGCGCGTCGGTGACCCGCACCTACGGCGGCGGGGACGCCGACGGACTGCCCGCCCGCGGCCAGCTCGGCTCCAGCCTTCGCGAGGCCGTCGAGGCCGGAAAGATCGGGCTGCTCACCTCGACGACCATCACCGGGTTCGAGAACGCCGGGGACCGGGTCACCGTGACCCTGGACACCGCCGCCGGCCGCCGGGAGCTGACGGTGGACGCGGTCGCCGGGGCGACCGGCTTCCGCCCGGACCTCTCGATGCTGCGCGAGCTACGCCTGGACCTCGACCCCGGCCTGGAGGCCCCGCGAGCCCTGGCACCGCTGATCGACCCACAGTTCCACTCCTGCGGCACCGTGCCCGCGCACGGCGCCGAGACGCTGGCCCAGCCCGAGCCCGGGTTCTTCGTCGTCGGGATGAAGTCCTACGGCCGCGCACCGACGTTCCTGCTCGCCACCGGCTACGAGCAGGTCCGCAGCATCGCCGCCCACCTCGCCGGCGACGAGCAAGCCGCCCGCGAACTCAAGCTCGACCTTCCCGAGACGGGTGTGTGCTCGACGAGCTTGCCCGTCCTCGATGCCGACGGCACCGCTCTGGTTGACCCCGCCGGCGGCGGGTGCTGTGGCCCCGCCCCTGAGCCGGCGCTCATCGGCTTCCCCACCGGCCTGCTGCACGGCCGCTCGGGAGAGTAGCCGGGAAGGAACGCAGGCCCCCGCGATCCTTGGTTGCGGGGGCCTGTGCCGTCGCTGCGGCTCAGGCGACGACGGAGGGCTCGCGCGCGGTGAGGGCGCGTAACGCTGGCACCCCGACCGGTTCCCGGGCGAGCATCGGCAGGACGGCGCAGCGCTCAGCGTCGGTCAGGACCCGCTCGATCTCACCGTGCTCGTTGACCGCGCGGCGCCGCAGCAGCGGGTCAGTCGTCCCGGCGGCGGCGAGGGAGTTGTTCATGACCCAAGCCCATGGCTCGATGCCGGCGCGGCGCAGGTCCGCCTGCAGGGTTTGGGCCTCCAGCACCGGGGTGGTCTCGGGGAGGGTGACGACGACGACCTTGGTGTAGTCGGGGTCCTGCAGCCGCATCATCGGCGTGGTGTACGACGAACTTCCCTCCCCCATCTGGCGCACGACGTCGCGGTGGTAGGAGCCGGTGGCGTCGAGCAGCAGCAGGGTGTGACCGGTCGGGGCGGTGTCCATGACCACGAAGCGTCGCTTCGCCTCGTGGACGGCCTGGGAGAAGGCCTGGAAGACCGCGATCTCCTCGGTGCACGGGGAACGCAGGTCCTCCTCCAGGGCTGCCCGTCCCGCGTCGTCCAGGGCCGCCCCCTTCGTCCGCAGCACCGTCGCGCGGTATCGCTCGGTGGCGGCCACGGGGTCGATCCGGGAGACCTCGAGCCCGGGCATCGTGCCGTCTAGTGTCTCGGTCAGGTGCGCGGCGGGGTCGGTGGTGGTCAGGTGCACGTCCAGCCCCCGCTCGGCCAGGGCGACAGCGACCGCGGCTGCGACCGTGGTCTTGCCGACGCCGCCCTTGCCCATCAGCATCACCAGGCCGTGGCCCTGGGTGGCGAGCTCCTCGACCAGCGCGTCGAGCGGCTCGGTGGCGGCGGGCAGGTCGAGCGGTTCGGGCTGCTCCCCCGGGAGCTGGACGCCCGGCTCGAACAGGCTGCCCAGGGCGTCCAGGCCGACCATGTTGTCGCCCTTGAGGGCCAGGACGTCGGTCGGCAGGCCACGCAGCGCGGGCGGCAGGTCCGCCAGGACCGCCTGCTCCCGCTCGTAGAGCGCCGTCGCGAGCTCATCAGCCTCCGGTGGGGGCATGACGGCGTTGACGACGACGTGCTGCTCGCGCAGGCCGAGGGCAGCGAGCTCGGCGTGGGTGCGCTCGATCTCGGCGACGGCGGCGCGCTGGGCGCGGGTGACGAGCACGAGGCGGGTGCGGGCCGGGTCACCGAGCGCGGCGACGGCCTCGGCGTAGACGGCGCGCTGACGGTCGAGGCCGGCGAGCGGGCCGAGGCAGGACGCGTCCCCCTTGCCCTCGTTCAGGAAGTCGGTCCAGGACCCGGGCAGCTGGAGCAGCCGGATCGTGTGGCCCGTCGGCGCGGTGTCGAAGACGACATGGTCGAAACCGGCGACGGCCTCCTCACCGGTGAGCAGACCCGTGAACTCGTTGAAGGAGGCGATCTCCGTGGTGCAGGCCCCGGAGAGCTGCTCCTCGATGACGTTGACCTCGGTCGCTGGCAGCAGGCCGCGGACCGGGCCTACAATCCGTTCCCGGTAGGCCTCGGCCGCCTGGTCAGGGTTGATCTCCAGCGCCGAGAGCCCGGGCACGGCCGGCACCTCGGTGATGGTGTTGCCGATGCCCAGTCCGAAGACCTGGCCGACGTTGGAGGCGGGGTCGGTGCTTACCAGCAGGACCTTGCGGCCCTGGCGGGCCAGGTGGATCGCCGTGGCACAGGCGACGGAGGTCTTGCCGACGCCGCCCTTGCCCGTCAGAAAGACGTAACGCGGGGCGTCGGCGAGGAATGTGGGAATCACTGTCGATCCCTTTCAGCAGCAGCCGGAGCCGCCGCAGCAGGCACCGGGCTCCTGGGCCAGGCCCAGCTCGGGGCGACCGGCGGGCACCGGGGTTAGGCCGGCCCACCGGGCGAGCTGGTCGCGGTCGGGGTAGCGGCCGGTCATGGCCACGGTGCCGTCCACGAGCACCAGCGGCAGTCCCTCGGAGCCGGAGAGCTGGAGGAACTGCACGACGGCCGGGCGGCCGGCGAACGCGGTTGGTTCGCTCGCGAGGTTGAACCGCTGGATGTTACCGCCCTGGGACCTCAGCCAGTCGAGATCGGCGGAGAACGTGACGAGCTCCTGAGGGACGTCCGGGCCACAGACCCCGGTGCTGCAGCACATGGCCGGCTCGTATACCTCGATGGTGCTCATGGTGGAACCTCCGTAGTGTGTGAATCGACATCGGTCGATATATCTTCAGCGTACGGCGTCTGTTTCGACGGATGTCAAACCAAGGTCCCATACTGGAGCCATGTCCACCCTCACGCTGCCGCTTACCGGACTCCCTGTGTGCAGCACGCCGCTGGTCCGCGAACCGCTACCCCCCGAGCATGCGGTCGAGCTGAGCCGGACGTTCAAGGCGCTGGGCGACCCGACCCGGCTGCGGCTGCTGTCCCTGATCGCCGCCCACGAGGGCGGGGACGCGTGCGTGTGCGATCTGACCGAGCCGCTGGACCTGACGCAGCCGACGATCTCCCACCACCTCAAGGTGCTGCGGGAGGCGGGTCTGGTCACGAGCGAGCGGCGCGGGACGTGGGTGCACTACCGCATCGTTCCTGAGGTCCTGGACCGGATCTCGGGCGTGCTGGCGGTCGCTGACCACTGAGCCGCCCTCTCGCCTGAGGCGAGCGACCTGGATGTCACTTTGACAGTGGTCGATATGGACCCACTAGTCTCCATATCGACAATGTTCGATACAGCGCTGTGCCGGGATTGCGCTGGCGCTCAGACGCGCCGGCTCTTGTGCCGGCACCGGCTCCGACAACCGACAGCGGCAGCGACGCCCGTCACCACGTGTGGCGGGCGTCGTGCTGTGTCCAGGTGATGGGGCGGCGTCGCCGGGCGCGCCGAGAAAGGAAGAGCTCGTGAGACTCACAGCAATACCGTCGCGTGAGGTTGCGGTCACGTTCGGGCCGTCGTCGACCGGCGCTACCTGCGTGACGGGGGTCTGACCGTGCTGCTCGCCCTCGCCATCTTCGTCGCCACGCTGGTCCTGGTGATCTGGCAGCCCAAGGGGCTCGGTATCGGCTGGAGCGCGCTGGCCGGTGCCGGCGTCGCCCTGGCCACCGGCGTCGTCCACCTCTCCGACGTTCCGATCGTGTGGGACCTGGTGTGGAACGCCACGCTGACCTTCGTCGCGGTCATTATCATCTGTTCCATCCTCGATGAGGCCGGGTTCTTCGAGTGGGCCGCCCTGCACGTGGCCCGTTGGGGCCGGGGGAACGGCAGCAAGCTCTTCAACCTCATCGTCGTGCTGGGTGCCGCGATCGCTGCGGTCTTCGCCAACGACGGCGCCGCGCTCACGCTGACCCCGATCGTCTTCCAGATGATCGTCGCGCTGAAGTTCTCCCCCAAGGCGGCCTTCGCCCTGGTCATGGCGACCGGGTTCATCGCGGACACCACGAGCCTGCCGTTCATCGTCTCCAACCTGGTCAACATCGTCATCGCTGACTACTTCGGCATCGGTTTCGCCCGCTACGCCCTCGTCATGGCGCCCGTAGCCCTGGTCTCCCTCGTCGCCAGCCTCGTCGTGCTGCGACTGTTCTTCCGCCGGTCCATTCCCGGGCCCTACGACGTCGCCGCCCTCGGTGCGCCGGCGGACGCGGTGCGGGACCGTCTGACCTTCCGCGCCGGAGTGGTTGTGCTGGCCGTCCTGCTGGTCGGGTACTTCGTCGCCGATCCTCTCGGGATCCCGGTCGCCGCGGTCGCGGCCGTGTGCGCCCTGGCCATTTCCCTCGTCGCGGCGCGCCAGCCGCGAAGTGTCTTCCGTCGCATCGCTCCGGCATCCGACGCGGTCCTGGTCGGCCAGCACGCCACGTCGTCAAAGCGGTCGGGTGCCGGTGACGCAGCGGGCGTCCGGGGCGGCGGTAGTGGTGGCACCGGAGGGTCGCTCATCGACGTGTGGTCGGTCGTGAAGTCCGCGCCGTGGCAGATCGTGCTGTTCAGCCTGGGCATGTACCTGGTCGTCTACGGGCTGCGGAACCAGGGGCTGACCGACCAGCTCGGCCAGGTCCTCGCCGGTATCGCCGAGCACGGCAACGTCGCCACCGCGACCGGCACCGGCTTCCTCGTGGCCGCCATGTCCTCGGTGATGAACAACATGCCCACCGCCCTGATCTCCGCACTCGGCATCGACGCGGCCGGCGCCGGCGGGCTGACCGAGCAGATGATGGCCTACGCCAGCATCATCGGCGCCGATCTCGGCCCGAAGATCACGCCCATCGGCAGCCTCGCAACCTTGCTGTGGCTGAGCGTGCTTGACCGCAAGGGCATGCACATCGGCTGGGGCACCTACTTCCGCGTCGGCATCGTCCTGACCGTGCCCGTCCTCGCGATCACCCTGCTCGCGCTGGCTGGATGGCTGACGCTCCTGGGCGCCTGACCCTCGAGCGGCCGGTCTTCACCCATGAGGCGGGCCGCTTCCCGCGAGCGACCCGGACTTCTGTTGACAGCATTCAGCCCGCTCAGTCACCATTGAGGCAATGAACGATGAGCGAACGGCCCAGTTGCTCCGGCGGGCAGCCCTGCACGCGGCCCTGGCCGACCCGGCCCGACTGCAGATCGTGGACACCCTGAGCCTGGGCGACGCCGCGCCGTCGGAGCTGGCCGAGGCCCTGGGCATGCCGTCGAACCTGCTGGCCCATCACCTGAAGGTGCTCGAGCGGGAGGGCGTCGTCGGGCGCACCCGGTCCGAGGGTGACAGGCGCCGCTCCTACGTCCACCTCGTTCCGGGCGGGCTCGACGACCTCACCGCCGATGCGGTTCGGCCGGTGCCGCGGGTGCTGTTCGTGTGCACCGCCAACTCCGCCCGCTCACACCTGGCCGCCGCCCTGTGGCGTCAGGCCAGCGCGATCCCTGCCGTCTCGGCCGGCACCCATCCGGCCGAGGCGATCGCGGCGGGCGCCCTCGAGAGCGCCCGCCGCCACGACCTGAAGCTGCCCCAGGTCCGGCCCCAGCACGTCGACGGCGTGCGCGCCGAAGGCGACCTCGTCGTCACGGTCTGCGACCGCGCGCACGAGGAGCTGGCCTTCCCCGTCGACGTCCACTGGTCCATCCCGGACCCGATCCTGGCCGGCACCCCCGAGTCGTTCGACCACGCCCTCGAGGAGCTCGGCCGCCGCGTCGGCAACCTCGCCCCACGTCTGTCCCTGCTCACCAACCCCACCAACCTCGCGCCCGCCGCGACCCGCTGATCGAGGAGAACCCCATGTCTGAGCGTCCCAGCGCCATGTTCGTCTGCGTCCACAACGCCGGCCGGTCCCAGATGGCCGCTGGCTTAATGACCGCCCTGTCCGGCGGCAAGGTCGAGGTCCGCTCGGCCGGCTCGGCGCCCGCCGACTCGATCAACCCCGTTGCCGTCGAGGCGATGGCCGAGCTCGGCATCGACATCACCGACCAGAAGCCGAAGATCCTCACCCCGGACGCCGTCCAGGCCTCCGACGTGGTCATCACCATGGGCTGCGGCGACGCCTGCCCGTTCTTCCCCGGCGTGCGCTACGAGGACTGGGAGCTCGAGGACCCGGCCGGCAAGGACATCGAGACCGTCCGGCGCGTGCGCGACGACATCCGCGGCCGCGTCGAGGCGCTCCTCGGCGAGCTGCTCCCCGCCCAGGCCTGAGAGGAACCGCAGATGAGTCAGCAGGCCACCGGTACCGAGGTCCGGGACGTCATCATCGTCGGCTCCGGCCCGGCCGGATACACCGCGGCCATCTACGCCGCCAGGGCCAACCTGCGCCCGCTGGTCTTTGCCGGCGCGATCACCGCCGGCGGCGCGCTGATGAACACCACCGAGGTGGAGAACTTCCCCGGCTTCCCCGACGGCATCCTCGGCCCGGAGCTGATGGAGAACATGCAGAAGCAGGCCGAGCGCTTCGGCGCCGAGGTCCGCTACGAGGACGTCGTCGCGGTCGACCTGACCGGTGTCGTCAAGACCGTTACCACCGACGACGGCGAGACGTTTTCCGCCCGCGCGGTCATCCTGGCCAACGGCTCGGAGTACAAGGAGCTCGGCCTTCCCGAGGAGAAGACCTTCTCGGGCCACGGTGTCTCCTGGTGCGCCACCTGCGACGGGTTCTTCTTCCGCAACCAGCATGTCCTGGTCGTCGGGGGCGGGGACTCCGCGATGGAGGAGGCCACCTTCCTCACCCGTTTCGCCGAGAAAGTCACCGTGGTGCACCGCCGCGACGAGCTGCGTGCGTCGAAGATCATGGCCGCCCGGGCGATGGCGCACGAGCAGATCGAGTTCGCCTTCAACAGCGAGGTCGCCGCGATCCACGGGAACGGCAAGGTCACCGGCGCCCGCCTGCGCGACACCGTCACCGGGGAGGAACGCGACATCGATGCCACCGGCATCTTCGTCGCCATCGGCCACCGGCCCCGCACGGACATCCTCAGGGGCCAGGTCCACCTCGACGAGGCCGGCTACATCCAGGTCGCCCGCCCCCACACCGCCACCAACATCCCCGGCGTGTTCGCCTGCGGCGACGCCGTCGACCACATCTACCGCCAGGCCATCACCGCCGCCGGCACCGGCTGCGCCGCAGCCCTGGACGCCGAGCGCTACCTCGCCGCTCTCGACGACTCCGGCGACCCGGTCACCGATGCCGCCCAGGCGCCGCAGAGCGCCGTCCTCGCCTGACGAGACACCCGAAGGAGAGAACCGCATGAGCAACGTCCCCGCCGTCACCGACGCCACCTTCGACACCGAGGTCCTCCAGGCCGAAGGCCCCGTCCTCGTAGACATCTGGGCCACCTGGTGCGCCCCGTGCCGCCGCACCGAGCCCATCATCGAGGAGCTCGCCGCCCAGCACGGCGACAAGATCAAGTTCGTCAAGCTCGACGCCGACGCGAACACCGAGACCGTCACGAAGTACGGCGTCGTGTCCATCCCGACCTTCAACCTCTACGCCGGCGGCGAGGTCGTGAAGAGCCTCGTCGGCGCCCAGACCAAGAAGCAGTTCCTCGACGAGCTCGCCGAATACCTGTAGCGCGACCACCGCCGCGGGCGGCGCTCCGCGCGCCGCCCGCCGGAGCACCAGGAGGAACAATGACGTCCAAGGGCCTGCCGGGGCTGCTCACCCCCGACCACGAGCTGCACACCATCGCCGCGGACCTGGCTCAGCGGTTCCACGGCGTCTTCGCCGCCGAGACCGTCGAGCGCTACGTCTTCGAGTCTTACACTGCCCTGGCCCGCACCGCGAAGGTCACCACCCACCTGCCGGTGCTGACCGCGAGATTCGCCCGTGACCGGCTCACCGCCCTCGCCCAGACCAAGGGCGCCGCCCCGCACGACGTGCCCGAGGTGCTCTTCGTGTGCGTCCAGAACGCCGGCCGCTCGCAGATGGCCGCCGCCCTGCTCGACCACCACGCCCAGGGCAGGGTGCACGTGCGCTCCGCCGGCTCCTCCCCGATCGAGTCGATCCACCCGCGGGCGGCCGAGGCGATGGCCGAGGCCGGGGTCGACCTCTCCCAGGCCTTCCCCAAGCCCCTGACCGACGATGTCGTCCGCGCCGCGGACGTCGTGGTCACCATGGGCTGCGGAGACGCCTGCCCGATCTATCCCGGTAAGCGGTACGAGGACTGGGAGCTCGATGATCCCGCCGACGCATCCCTGGATGAGGCCCGACGGATCCGCGACGAGATCGACGCCCGTGTGCACCGGCTGCTCTCCGAGATCTTGCCTCGAGCCTGAAACGGGTGGAGGTGGCAGGGCGTCCTGTCACCTCGACCGCCGGGGCCAGACCTGACGAAGGGGCCGATATGATAGACGCGTATGGATACGTCATCTGCCGCTGCCGGCGCCCCGCCGAGCGTGGGGTCACCCGCGCCCACTCCCCTGCACACGGCGCTCAGCCGCGAGCAGGCGGAGAGCACGGCGAGCCTGCTGCGTGTCGTCTCCGACCCCACCCGTCTGCAGCTGCTCAGCCTGATGCACCACAGCGAGAACGGCGAGGCCTGCGTGAGCGACCTCGCCCGAGCGTTGGGGTTTCGCCAGCCCACGGTGACCTACCACCTGAAGGTGCTCGCCGACGCAGGCGTGGTCACGCGCGAGCCTCGCGGACGTCAGGTGTGGTGCTCGATCCTGCCCGACCGGCTCGCTGCGATCGGCGACCTGCTGCGCTAGCACCCGGTCCGGCCCGCGCGTGGTACTTGTCGTGACGGACATCCAGCACTCCAGGCAGCTGGCCGTGATGGCTGACCCGGCGCGGATCCAGCTGCTTGCCCTGATCCTGAGCGATCCCGCCTGGGACGTCACTGTCCAGCGGCTGGCCGGCCCCGGCATGGACCCGGAGAGCATCCGTGAGCACCTGGCCGCCATGTCCGACGTCCAGCTCCTCGACCGGCACACCGCTCCCGACGGTGCCGAGATCTACTCACCCTCCCATGACGCGCTCGTGCGCTTCGGCGCGCTGGTCCTCGACCTCGACGCCACCGTGACGGAGCGGCCGCGCAGCGAGCACGAGCGCCTCTTGTCGCGGGTCGTGGAAACCCTCGCCGAGGACTTTCGTGGAGTCTTCGGAGCCGAGACGGTCGAGCGATACGTCTTCGACAGCTACGACCTCCTCGCCGCCCGTGCGAAGGTACGGACGTACCTGCCGGTGCTGACCGCCCGGTTCGCCGCCGACCGGCTCGGTGCGCTATCCCGTGCCGAGGGCCGGACAGTCCGCGACGGCACAGACGTCCTGTTCGTTTGCGTGCACAACGCCGGTCGGTCCCAGATCGCCGCCGCGGTCCTGCGTCACCTGGCCCCGGAACGGGTGCAGGTCCGCACCGCCGGCTCAGGCCCGGCAGCTCGCATCAACCCGCAGGTAGCGCGTCTGCTGGACCGACGAGGCATCGGCGTGGTCGCCGAGTTCCCAAAGCCGCTGACCGACGAGGTGGTACGCGCCTCGGACTACGTCATCACCATGGGTTGCGGAGACGCCTGCCCGCTCTACCCCGGACGGCGCTATCTCGACTGGGACGTTAAGGACCCCACGGGCCAGACCGACGCGGTCGTCGAGTCGATCATCGACGACATTTGAGGTTCAGGTGCCGACCGTTGTACCGGCCATCGAGGGCGGCCGGGTCGAGCACGAGTGCACCGACCTGCACCGGTTCCACCCGGGATCGGTCAGGTGCAATCTCACCGAGCGCGGCAAGGACGGATTCCAGCCGGTACGGAAGTTCGAGCAGGGGCCGGGCCCCGGCGACGATGACCGGTGCCGCGGCCTCGGTCTCCTCCGGTGCCATCGCCAGCAGGATCGGCAGAGCGAACTCCGCACGCAGGATCGCCACCGTGCGCACCGCGTCCCCGACCGGGGTCCGTGCGGACAGCACCAACGCGTCTGGGCGGTGCTCGCCGACCTCGAGGACAGCCCCGAACGCGTCGGCGTGGACCGACGCCCCGATGCCCATGGCCCGCAGCTGGCACAGCAGCATGCAGTCGGTTTCGAGCTCCGGATCGAGGAAAAGCACGGACCGGACCCGGGCACGCCGTCCCCACCCGCGCGCCACGTCCTGGTGGCGCACGGTGACGGCCCGGCTCAAGGGGCCGGCGGACACGGCGGTCATCACATCCCCGATCAGCCGAAGCGGCCCGTGATGTAGTCCTCGGTGCGGGAGTCGTCCGGAGCCTCGAAGATCTTCGTGGTGTCGTTGAACTCCAC
This sequence comes from Cellulomonas hominis, assembly GCF_014201095.1. Classification (NCBI taxonomy): domain Bacteria; kingdom Bacillati; phylum Actinomycetota; class Actinomycetes; order Micrococcales; family Cellulomonadaceae; genus Cellulomonas; species Cellulomonas hominis. The sequence goes on from NZ_JACHDN010000001.1 coordinate 4,094,293, forward strand.
TAGCACCCCGGTGCGTTCCCCGGTCTGCTCGTTGACGTCTGCGGTGAAGAAGGCCGTACGGTCCGCGACGCGGGCGGCCTGCTGCATGTTGTGGGTGACGATGACGATCGTGTACTGGTCGCGCAGCTGGGACATGAGCTCCTCGATGCGCATGGTGGCGACCGGGTCCAGGGAGGAGCACGGCTCGTCCATGAGGATGACGTCCGGCTCGACCGCGATGGTGCGGGCGATGCACAGCCGCTGCTGCTGGCCACCGGAGAGTCCGTAGGCGTTCTGCGCGAGCTTGTCCTTGACCTCGTCCCACAACGCCGCGCGGCGCAGCGCTTGCTCGACGTGGTCGTCCATCGAGCCGACCTTCATTCCCGTCACGCGGGGGCCGTAGGCGATGTTGTCGTAGATGGACTTCGGGAACGGGTTCGGCTTCTGGAACACCATGCCGACGCGGCGCCGGACCTCGATGGGGTCGACGCCGGGGGCGTACATGTCCTGGCCCCAGTACCGCACCGCCCCCTCGACCCGGGCGGAGTCCACCAGATCGTTCATCCGGTTCAACGAGCGCAGCAGCGTGGACTTCCCACATCCGGACGGGCTGATCATCGCGGTGATCTCGTTGTGCCCGAAACTCAAGGACACGTCGGTGACGGCACGGAAGGAGCCGTGGTAGACGTTGACGTCCTCGCACTCCAGGACGGCCCGCGGGGCGGGTGCCACGTCGCGGTGAGTCCTCGTGGCAGGGCGCGTCGTGATCCGGTGGTCGCGCCCGGTGGTCGTGGCGCTTCAACAACAACTCGCTGTACCCGGCGCTCAAGCGGCTGGAGCGCGACGGCGCCGTGACCAAGACGGTCGAGCAGCAGGAGGGTCGACCGGCCCGCAACGTCTACGCGATCACGGAGTCCGGGCGTCGCCTGCTGCGGGACCTGGTGTCGTCCCTCCCCCGCGAGCTCGCCAGCGACGACGAGGAGTTCCTCCTGCGGGTGAGCTTCTTCGACGACCTCAATGTCCCGGCGCGGCTCGGCGTCCTGGCCACCCGCCGCGAGGTCGTGGAGCAGGCGCTCGCCCAGGTGCGGGGCCTGCTCGCCGAGCCGCCCTCGGGTGGCACGCCCGGGCCCGCTCGGACGTGGCGTCGCCGCGCGCAGGAGCAGCTCGTCGACCGCCTCACGCAGGAGCTGCGCTGGCTCGACGAGCTCCGCACCGAGGCCGCACGGCCGTGACGGTCGACGAGGAGGACGCGCGCACCACCTCCCGGCCGCTCGGCGTCGCCGCGCGCTACGGGCTGCTCATCGGCCCCGCGCTGAGCATGCTCGACTCGAGCATCGTCAACGTCGCGGTCCCGGACGTCGCCCGTGACCTGGCCGCCGGGCTGGGCTCCGTGCAGTGGGTCGTCTCGGGGTACCTGCTGTCGCTCGCGGTGGGGCTCGCCCTGACCGCCTACGCCTCGCGCCGCTTCGGCACCATGCGCGTGTACCTGGTGAGCATGGGCCTGTTCGTCGCCGCGTCGGCGGTGTGCGCCCTCGCCCCGACGGTCGAGCTGCTGGTCGCGGCGCGGGTCGTGCAGGGGTTCGTCGGGGCGCCCCTGGTCCCGCTCGCGCTGAGCGTGCTGCTCGGCCGGAGCGGCGTGGGAGGCGGCGGCACGATCCCGGTGTCCGCCGCGGTGGTCCTGTTCCTCGCGCCCGCCCTCGGACCTTCGCTCGGCGGCCTGCTCATCGGCGCCGGCGGGTGGCGGTGGGTGTTCCTGGTCAACGTGCCGGTCGGTGCCGTCGGGCTGCTGCTCGCGCTCGGCCTGCAGGACGTCGGCGAGCGCGCCCGCCCGGGGACGCGGTTCGACCCCGTCGGCTTCGTCCTCCTCGCGGGCGGCCTGGTGGCGACGTTGCTCGGGGCGACCCGCGGGGCCGCGGACGGGTGGGGCCGGCCCGTTCCCCTGACCCTGCTCGTCGCCGGGGCCCTCCTGCTCACCGCGTACGTGCGGTGGGCCGGGCGGCGGGAGTCCCCCGCGGTGCGGCTCGACGTCGTGCGCGGCGGTCCGTCGCTGCTCGCCCTCGTGCTGCAGGTCCTCGCGTCGGTCATCGCGTTCGGCACCGTGTTCCTCATGCCGGTGTTCACCCAGCAGGTGCAGGGGCACAGCCCGCTGGCCACCGGCCTGGCGCTGCTCCCTCAGGGCGTCGTCATGGGGCTGGGCACCGCGCTCGGCCAGCGCATGTCGGCCCGCCTGCCGCTCCGGGCCCTCGTCACGCTCGGGTTCGCGGTGCTGGCCGCGTCGAGCACGGTCCTGCTGCTGCTCACGCCCGGCACGCCGCTGTGGGTCACCGCGCTCATGCTCTGCGGCCGCGCGCTCGCCGCGGGTTTCGTCACCACCCCCCTGCTCGCCGCGTTCCTCGCACCGCTCGCGGAGGGGGAGCTCGCCGACGGCAACACGCTGTACAACATCACCCAGCGGCTCGGCGGGGCGGTCGGCGTGAGCGTCCTCGGCTCGATCGTCGCGACGGGGGCCGACGGGTCCGCGGCGCTCACCTCGTTCCACCGGGTGGGGGTGGTCCTCGTCGGGCTCGCGGTCGTGGGTGCGGCCCTCGCGCGCGCGCTTCCGCGGCCACCCGTCGCGGCGGAGGTCGACGTGCCGGGCTCCCCCGCACTCAGTTGATGATCTCGCCCCGCTCGTCCGCCAGCAGCGCCGCCAGCCGCGCGCGCCACGCCGCCAGCGCCTCGGGGGTCAGCCGCGGCCAGTCGGCGACCTCGCGGACGACCCGGATCGGCGCGCTGCTCCGGTACGACCGCGTGGGGTTGCCGGGGAGCTTCTTGTCGGTGACGTTCGGGTCGTCCTCGTACGGCCCGGTCGGCTCCACCTCGTAGACCCGGGGCGCGGCGTCGCCGGCCGCGAGCTCGGCGGCGAGGCCCGCGCCGTCGACCAGGGCCGTGAAGTAGACGTGGTTCATGGTGATCTCGGGCCGGTAGTTCGACCGGAAGCCCGCGGTGAGCAGGTCACCCGCCCGCAGATCGGCCTTCGTGCCGTGGAAGAACGGCCCCTCGTCCCGCGCCTGGTCCAGGTTCACCCGCCCAGGCTAGGCCCGACGGCTCAGGCGGTCGCGCGCCCCGCGCCGACGATCGCCCGGGCGGGCAGGTGGAGCCGCCCGTCCGGGCCGGTGTGCCCGGCGGCGAGCTCGACGAACGCCTCGCGCAGGGCACACCGCCCGGCCGCCGTCTGGCCCCGGTAGGCGGCGCCGATGCTCGCGACGCCGCGCTCGACCGCGCTCCACCACAGGTCGGGGTCCACGACGTGCTCGAAGCCGATCTCCCCCGCGTCCACCGCGCCCAGCCCCGCGCCGCTCAGCAGCGACGCCAGCCCGCCCGGCGTGCGGGGGAAGTCCCGGGCGGCGGGGACCGTCGCTGACGCGGGGCGGACGCCGGCGCGCGCGAGCACATCGGCCCAGAGCTGCTGGGCGGGCCCCGGGGGCACCGGCCACACCGAGACGGCGACCCGGCCGCCCGGCCGCGCCGCGCGGGCGAGGGCGGCGGCCGCGGCGAGCGGGTCGCCCACGTGGTTGAGCACGAAGTTCGCCGCGACGACGTCGTAGCCCCCGCCGACCTCGGCCGGCAGGTCGGGCAGCGCCCCGACGAGCAGCCGCGCGCCGGGGACCGCCGCCCGCGCGAGGCCGACCATCTCCGGGTCGGGGTCGACGCCGGTCACCGTGCACCCGCGGGCCGCCGCGGCGAGGGCGACCGTCCCGGGGCCGGTCCCGACGTCCAGCACGCGGTCGCCCGGCCGCGCCCCGGCGGCGCCGAGCAGGGCCGGCACAGCGTGCGCGCACAGCGTCGCGAACGTCTCGGCGTACGCCGCGGCCGTCCCGGCCCAGGCGCGGCGCTTGGCGACGTCGTGGGCGGCGGCGGCGCCGCGGGCCTGTGCCTCGGCCGGATCGTGCGCGGGGGCGGGGTCGGGGTCGGGGTCGGCGGTCACAGCGGAAGCATGGGCGGCGCCGCGGCGCGATCCCGGGACCATCGTCCCCATCGGCCCCGGCGGCCGCGGGGCCGGCCCCGTCCCGCCCGCGGGGTGACGACTCCCCCGGTGCGACACGGACCTCGCGGACGTCACGTCGTGTGCGGGCCGGCGGGTCCGCCCCGCCCTGCGTCGCGGGGCGTGCGGGGCTCGAGCGCGGCGAGGGCCGCGGTGACGACGGCCGCGGTGAAGGCGGGGTCGAGCGGCCGGCGGGTGACCCAGCGGCGGTGGAAGACGGGCCCGGCGAGCAGGTCGAGCACGACCGCCGGGTCGGTGTCCGGTGGGATCTCCCCGCGGCTCGCCGCGCGTGCGAGGACGTCGTGCACGACGTGGTGGCGGGCGGCGGCCTGGGCGCGGTGCACCTCGGCGAACGCGGGGTCGCGTTCGGCGGCGTCGACGAGCCCTGCCATGATCGCCGCCGCGGGGCCGGAGGTCACGGCGTCCGCCAGGCCGGTGACGAGCTCGGTGAGGTCGCCGCGCAGCGTGCCGGTGTCGGGGTGCGGAGGGGCGGTGAGCGCGCCGTCGAACGCGTCGCGCACCAGCGCGGCCTGGTCGGGCCACTGCCGGTAGATCGTGGTCTTCGCGACCCCCGACCGCGCGCTGACCGCCTCGACGGTGGCGCCCGCGACGCCGCGCTCGGCGAGCAGCTCGAGCGTCGCGGCGAGCACGGCGGCGCGGGAGCGCACGACGCGCGGGTCGGTGGGGCGGGGCCGGTGGGCGGTCACGGCGCCGGCGCCCACAGGCCGCGGTGGTCGTGCACGTACTGCGCCAGGGTGCGGCCGGGCCGGCCGAGCAGGCGCTCGAGCGTGGGGTCGACGGTCTCGGCCTGCCCGCGGCGCAGGCCGGTGTGCAGGACGGTCTGCACGACGGCCTGGGTCCGGGGCCGGCCCTGCGCGTGCACGTGGCGCACGTACCGCACCGCGGACGTCGGCTCGTAGCGCACCGGGCGTCCGAGCTCGCGGGTGAGGACCGCGGCGACCCCCTGGAAGTCCAGGGCCTGCGGACCGGTGAGGGTGTAGCCGGCCCCGCGGTGCGCGGCCGGGTCGGCGAGCACGGCCGCGGCGACGTCGCCCAGGTCGCGCACGTCGATGAACGCGGCGCGGCCGGTGCCCGCGGGCAGCAGGATGCGCGAGTCGCCGACGATGTCGGTGCGGTAGGCGTCGGCGAGGTTCTGCGCGAAGAACCCGGGCCGCAGGATCGTCCACCCCGCGCCCGAGGACCGCAGGTGCGTCTCGACGCGGTGGTGCGGGACGACCCGGTTGGTGTCCGCCCCGGTGACCGAGGAGAACACCACGTGCGCCACCCCGGCGGCCACCGCCGCGTCGACGAGCGCGTTGAGCGTCGGCCCGACCGTCGCGATCGCCGGCGGCCGGACGAGGAACAGGGCGTGCGCCCCGGCCACCGCAGGACCGAACGTCGCCGGGTCGTGCAGGTCGAGGTGCACCGCCGCGGCCTCGGGGTGGAGCCGGGCCAGGCGCCGCGGGTCGGTTCCGGCCGCCCGCACCGCCGTCCCCCGGCCCAGCAGCGACCGCACCACCGCGCCGCCGACGTTGCCGCCCGCGCCCGTCACGACGACCGTGCCGGTCACGCGCCGGCTCCCGGGAAGCGTCCGGGGGCACCCGGGGCGGGCGGCGGCGGGACGCGCAGGTCGGCGCGTGGGGTCCGGGGCATGCCCGGCACTCTACGCTACGGGCGCGTAGCGAAATGGTGCCCGCTCACCACGCGACGCCCGGCTCGTACGTCGCGAACGTCCACTCGCGCCCCGGCGGGTCGAGCATGCGCCGCGGGCGCGTCCGGGTGGCTCGCGGGTCAGCGCGCGAGGAGCCCCCGGATCGCCGCCACCATCGCCGGGCTCGGGTCGTACCAGCGCTCCACCCAGTCGAGGACCGCCCGGGCCGACGCGGCGTTGCCGGGGTACCCCCGGACCAGCGCGGCCCAGTCGGGCTGCCGGTCGGTGCGCGCCTGCTCGACGCGGCGGGTGGCCTCGAACACGTCGGGGAACGGCTGCTCCGTCGCCTCGTCCAGCCGCAGGAGCGCGAGCACGTGGTCGACGGCGTAGACCTGGACGAACCGGTGCGCGGCCAGCCGCTCGCCCCGCAGCTCGCGGTGCAGGCCGACGAACAGGTTGGTCAGCACCTCGTCGAGGTGGTGCGCCACGGTGTCGCGCGCGTCGCGGGCCGGCACCGGGCGCGGCGGCGGCGCGAACCCCGGGCGACCCCGGACCACGCGCTCCCCAGCGAGCGGGATGCCGGGGAGCTCGTCCGCGGTGAACGTCGCGAACTCGAGGAACAGCCCGTCCGCGAGCAGCACCTTCCACCCGTCGTGCGTGTTCGGGAACGCGAACGCCACCCGGCCGCCGAGGCCCGCGAGCCACGCCGTCGACGCGACGTAGCGGTCCTTGGCCGCCCGGTCCTCGACGACGACGTAGAAGTCGAGATCCGAGTGGTCGTCGAACCGGGCGGTCTCGGTCCCCGCCGATCCGACGCCGACGACCGCGACCACGGCGGGGTCGGCGGTCAGGTGCTCCGCGAGGGCGTCGAGGCGCCGGAGGCTCGGGTGCAGGTCGGTGTCGAGCGGCATCGCGGTCGGCCCCTTCGTCGTCGGTCGGCTGCCAGAACGGTAGGGCCCGCCGGCGCCGGCGCGCGAGGGGCTACGCGTCCGGGTCGTCCCCGATCTCGCGGACCTCCTGCGGGCACCGGCACGCCTCCGCGATGCGCCCGGCCCAGTGCAGCGCCTCGTCCTTCGAGCCGACCTCGAGGATCGAGAACCCGCCGACGCCGGCCTTCGGGTCCGGGTACGGGCGCGTCGACACCGACCCGTCGGGGGCGACCACGCTCGCCGGGGCGCCGGGGATGCCGCCTCCCGTCACCCAGACCCCGGCGGCCCGGGCGTCCGCGACGACGCGGTGCGAGTCGACTCCGGCGCCGGCCAGGTCGTCCGGGGACAGGTGCGCCATCGCGCCGTCGTCGAACGAGATCAGGTACCGCGGCATGGTCGCCTCCGTCGCATCGTGCCGGCCGTCGGGCCCACTGTGACACAGGTCACTGCGCCGCGGCGCGGCGCCGCGAAAACAGGCTGCCCCCACCCCGCCGCGTGGGTACCGTCGCCGGATGGACGCACCGGAGGTCCCCGACGAGGTCCAGGCGTACTACGCGCTGGGGCGCGAGGAGCAGCGCCTGGAGCGCGGCTACGGGCTGCTCGAGGCGGTGCGCACCCGCGAGCTGCTCGACCGCTGGCTGCCGGCGGCGCCCGCGGAGGTGCTGGACGTCGGCGGTGCCGCCGGCCGGTACGCGCTGCCGCTCGCGGACGCGGGGTACGCCGTGCACCTGATCGATCCGGCGCCGCTGCACCTGCGCCAGGCCGAGGCGGCGAGCCGGTCGGCGCGGCGGCCGCTCGCCTCCGTCCGGGCCGGGGACGCTCGGGCGCTGCCGGTGGCCGACGCGAGCGCGGACGCGGTGCTCCTGCTCGGGCCCCTGTACCACCTCACCGAGCGCGCCGACCGGGTGCGGGCCCTTCGCGAGGCGGCGCGCGTGCTGCGACCGGGCGGCGTGGTCGTCGCGGCAGGGATCAGCCGGTGGGCGTCGGCGATCGACGGCGTCGTGGCGGGGTACCTGCGCGAGACGGAGTTCGGCGACATCGTCGCCGGGGACCTGGCCGACGGCGTGCACCGGAACGCGACCGGCCGGCCCGGCTGGTTCACGACCGCCTACTTCCACCGGCCCGAGGACCTGGTCGCCGAGGTGGTCGCCGCCGGGTTCGCGGCGGACGGGCCGGTCGCCGTCGAGGGGATCGGCCGGATGTCCCCCGACCCCGACGCGCTGCTCGGCGACCCGGCGACCCGCGCGCGGCTGCTCGGGGTGATCCGGGCGACCGAGCGGGAGCCCGCGCTGCTCGGTGCGGGCAGCCACCTGCTCGTCGCGGGCCGCCTCCCGGCGTGAGCGCCGCGCGTGTCAGCCGAGCAGGACCTGCGTCGCGCTCTCCTCGAGCATCGCCGGATCGCGCTGGACCAGCGGTTCCCGGCCCGGCGATGATCGGGTGCGTGCCGCACCAGGACACCCAGGACACCCAGACCCCGGACGCCGAGGAGCGCCTTCCGGGCGGCAACACGGGCGGCGCCGTGCGGGTGGGCGACTCGGTCCGCCGCCCGGCGGGACCGTGGACCCCGGCGGTCCAGCTGCTGCTGGCGCACCTGCGGGCGCGCGGCGTGACCGAGGTCCCCGAGCCGCGCGGGGTCGACGACCGGGGCCGGGACGTCACGGCGTTCGTGCCCGGGACGGTTCCGGCCTACCCGATGCCCGCGTGGGCCTGGGCCGACCACGTGATCGCCGAGGCCGCCGCGCTGCTGCGCCGGGTGCACGACGCGTCCGCCGACCTGGACACGGCGGGGCTGGTGTGGCGGCTGCCCGCGCGCGAGCCCGCGGAGGTGGTGTGCCACAGCGACGCGGCGCCGTACAACCTCGTGTTCGCCGACGGGCACGTGGTCGGGCTCATCGACTGGGACACGGCCGCGCCCGGCCCGCGGGTCTGGGACCTGGCGTACCTCGCGTACCGCCTGGCGCCGCTCGGCCCCGCGGCGGCGGATCCCGAGGACGTGCCGCTGGTCGAGCGCGCGCGGCGGCTGGCGCTCCTGTGCGCCGCGTACGGCCGGGGCGTGCGGGAGCGGGACGTGCTCGTGGCGGTCCCCGGGCGGCTCCGGGCGCTGGCGGACCACACGCGCGCCCGCGCGGCCGGCTCCCCGGAGCTGCGGGCGCACGCGGACGCGTACACCGCGGACGCGGCGTGGGTCGAGGGCGCGACCGAAGCCCTGCTCGCCGCGCCGTGACCCGCGAGGTGGACCGCCGGGTGACCACGCACCCCGGTTGGATCGCCCTCGTGGCGCGGGTTCGTCGACCGCGCACGGGACCCGCACGGGTCAGCCGTGCGAGGGCTCCCCGGTGCCCGTGACCGTGGTCAGCAGGATCGCCGCGTCGCTCAGGGCCTCCACCCCGTGCCGGTCGTGGGTGAGGGTCACGAGGTAGCCGGCCGGCAGGGTGTCCACGCGGTCGGCCGTGGAGACCCCCACGGTGCCGCGCAGGACGAGGATGCTCCCCGCGGGCGGCGAGTTGTGGTCCGCGAGCCGGGTGCCCTTGGTCAGCGCGATGACGGTCTGCCGCAGCGGCCCGTCGTGCACCACGAGCTGGGCGGACCGGCCGTGCGGGTCCTCGTGGGCGAGCGCGATCTGGTCCTGGGCGAGCTGGTGGGTGTCCATGCGGCGTCCTTCCGTCGTCGTCGGCGGCTGAGGTGGGTCCACTCTGGCACGCGGGGACCCGGCGGGCGGCGCTACCGCCCGGCCACGGTCTCGGGGCGTTTCTGCTTCGCGGGCCGCGCGGGTTCGTCCTCGCCGTTCCACACCTGGACGGCACCCCAGATGGACGCGGCGATCGGCACGGCCAGGACGGCGCCGGTGATGCCGGCGAGCACCGTGCCGACGGTCAGCGCGACCAGGATGACGAGCGGGTGCAGGCGCAGCGAGCGGCCCATGACGACGGGCTGGAGCAGGTCGCCCTCGAGCTGGTTCACCGCGACGACGATCGCCACGACGATCAGCGCGTCCACCCAGCCGTTCGCGACGAGCGTGACCAGCGCGGCGAGGATGCCGGCGAGCGTGGCCCCGACCAGCGGGATGAACGCCAGCAGGAACACCAGCACGGACAGCGGGATCGCCAGCGGGACCCCGACGACGGCGAGGCCGATCCCGATGCCGATCGCGTCCACCGCGGCCACGATCGCCGTGCCGCGCACGTAGCCGCCGAGCGTGGTCACGGTGCGGTCGCCGACCCGCTTGGCGCGGGCGTAGTGCTCGCCCTCGAAGGGCCGGAGCAGGAACTCCCAGATCTTCGGCCCGTCCTTGAGGAAGAAGAACAGCACCACGACCATGAGGAAGAAGCCGGTGAGGAAGTTCGCGGTGGCCGAGAACCCCGCGGCGGCGCTCGCCCCGAACGACGACGACGTGAGGAACCCGGTGACCGTCTCCCGGGCGTCGGCGAGCTGCTCCTCGGAGATCTGCACCGGCAGCGCCGTCAGCCCGTCCTGCAGCTGGCCGAAGCCCTCGACGGCCTGGTCGGCGAGCTCGTCCCACTGGTCGACGACGGCCCGCACGACGGCCCACAGCACCCCGGCGAGCACGGCCACCACGAGGACCAGGGCCACCCAGGTCGCGAGCATCGACGGGAACCCGCGCCGCCGCAGCCAGGAGACGAGCGGGTGCATGGCGGCGGCGAGCACGAGAGCGATGAGCACGGGGATGACGACGAGCGTCAGCCGGGTGATGCCGAAGGCGACGACGGCGACCACCGCGATGAGCGCGAGCAGCTGCACCGAGCGGGTGCCGATCCGGCCGAAGCCGTCCGCCCACAGGCTCGCGACCGTCGGCCCGGTCCGCACCCGGGGCGGCGCGACCACCGTCCGCGGCGCGGGCGCCCCCGGCCCGGGCCCCCGTCGTCGTCCGAACATCCGCATCCGCCCTCCGCTCGTGCCGTGCCGGCCCTGGCCGTCCTGGGACGCTACGGGCCCCCGGGACGGTCCGCGACCGGGGACGTCCACCGTTCGGCGTACCCCGGTCTCCACCCCGGGGCCGATGCCGTCCCCGGGGTGGCGCGGCAGGCTGGGTGCCATGGCCCAGACCAGCGACCCCCGGCTCACCGACGCCCGCGCCCGCCGGCGCGCGGAGGTGCTCGCGCGCCGGCGGCGGGTGCGCACCCGGCTGCCGCTGGACGCGGCGCTGCGGATCGCGCTGGACCCGGGGACGGACCGCTCCCTCAGGGCGTGAGCACGACCTTCTCGCAGTCGTCCTGCTTGGTCTTGAAGATCTCGTAGCCGTGCGCCGCCTCCTCGAGCGGCAGGCGGTGCGTGATGATCCGGGCGGGGTCGAGCGCGCCGCGCTCGATGTGCCCGAGCAGCGGCTCGAGGTAGCGGTGCACGTGGCACTGCCCGGTCCGCAGCGTGAGCGAGCGGTTCATCCAGGCCCCGGCGGGGAACTTGTCGAGGAGCCCTCCGTAGACCCCGATCACCGAGACGACGCCGCCGCTCCGGCAGGACAGGATCGCCTGCCGCAGAGCGTGCGGGCGCTCGGTCTCGGACCGGACCGCCTGCTTGGCCCGGTCGTAGGCCTCGACGTGCAGGGCGCCGTGCGTCGCCTCCATGCCGACGGCGTCGACGCACGCGTCCGGGCCCCGGCCGCCCGTGAGCTCGAGCAGCGCCGAGCGGATGTCGAGGTCGGACGGGTCGAGCGTCTCGTGCCCGGCGGCCTCGGCGTGCGCGCGCCGGTAGCCCTCGGGCTCGATGACGACGACGCGCTCGGCCCCGAGCAGGCGGGCGGAGTCGGCGGCGAACTGGCCGACCGGCCCGCCGCCCCAGACGGCGACGACCTGCCCGGGCTGGATGTCGCACATCTCGGCACCCATGTAGCCGGTGGGCAGGATGTCCGACAGGAACAGGACCTGCTCGTCGGTGAGGCCGGGCGGGACGCGCAGCGGGCCCACGTCGGCGAACGGGACGCGGACGTACTGCGCCTGGCCGCCGGCGAACCCGCCGGTGAGGTGCGAGTACCCGAAGATCCCGGAGACCGGGTGCCCGAACATCTTCTCGGACGCGCCGGCGTTCGGGTTGGAGTTCTCGCAGCACGACCACAGCCCCCGCACGCACGCGGTGCACGCCCCGCAGGCGATCGGGAACGGGACGACGACCCGGTCGCCCACGCGCAGCCGGTCCGGCGCGACCCCGGGGCCGACCTCGACGACCTCGCCCATGAACTCGTGCCCGAGGACGTCGCCCTTCTGCATGGTGGGCACGTAGCCGTCCACGAGGTGCAGGTCCGACCCGCACACCGCGGTGGAGGTGACCCGCACGATCGCGTCCCGCGCGTTGAGGATGCCGGGGTCCGGCACGTCGGCGACCTCGACGGAGTTCCGCCCCGTCCACGTGACGGCCCTCATGCCAGCGCCTCCGCCCGCTCCTCGGCCGTCAGCGGCTGCGCGGCGTGCTGCGGGAACTCCTGGCGGGCCCGCTTGCCGCCGGGCGCGCCGTCGGACCGCACGACCTCGCCGGTCTCGAGCACCTGCTTGGCCCGGCGCAGGTCGTCGTCGAGCGCCTGGTGCGGGGACTCGCCGAAGAACCGCGCGACGGCCTCGCCGAGCGGGCCGCCCGGGACGGTGTAGGCCATCCGGACGCGGATCTCGGTGCCCTGGTCGCCCGGGGCGGGGACGAACCGCACGTCCCCCTCGGTGCCGACGGCGGAGCCCTTCCGGGACGCCCAGGCGATGCGCTCGCCGGGCACGTCGGCGGTGGTGTCGGCCTCCCACTCGACGGTGCGGCCGAAGGGCGCGGTGGCCCGCCAGCGCGTGCCGCCGTCCGGCAGCACCGTCACCTCGTCGAGGTGGCTCATGAACGTCGGCAGGTCGGCGAACCGGTGCCAGAAGTCGTAGACGTCGCCCGGCGGACGCCGGACGGTCGTGGTCGCGTGCAGCTCCATCGCGCACTCCCGGGGGTGGCGGGGCCGGCGGCGCCCGGCGCGAGGTGCTGCACGCCCGGACCGGCCTCGGACCCTCGACGCTAGGTCGGGGCCGGCGCGCCCGCACCCGGGGCGGCCGGCGGCACGAACCGCCAGCCGTCGGCGACCAGCCCGGGCAGCACCTCGCGGACCGCCGCGACCGTGCCCCACCGGTCGCCGCCGCCATCGTGGGCGAGGACGACGGCCCCGGGCCGGACGGCTGCGCGCAGCCGGGCGGCGAGCACCGGCGCGTCCTGGGTGAGCCAGTCCCCGATGACGGTGCCCAGGCCGAGCGGCTGCATCCCGAGGTCGGCGGCGACGCGCGCCGTGCAGCCCCACGAGCCGTTCGCGGGCCGGTAGTACGGCACGGGGGCGGCGTCGTCGCCGAGCGCCTCGCGGATGTCCCGCAGCGTGGCGAGCAGGTCGGCGCGGACCAGGGCGGACGGCGCGTCGCCCAGGTCCGCGTAGCTGCTGCCGTGGTTGGCGATCACGTGGCCCTCGGCGGCGGTCCGGCGCAGCAGCGCGGCCCCGCCGGGCGCGCGGACGCGCTCACCGACCACGCAGAACGTCGCCCGGACCCCCGCCGCGGCGAGGACGTCGAGCAACGCGTCGGTCGGCCCGGGCTCGGGCCCGTCGTCGAACGTGAGGGCCACGACGCGCCCGCTGCCCCGCGCCGTCTCGACCGGCACGTCCGTCGGGCTGTCGCCGGGGGTCGCCGTCGGGCAGACTTCGTCGTCGGGGTGCGGCACGGCGGCAGTCTCCCGCGGCGCGGGCGGGCGTGTCAATCGTTATCGATACCGTTTTCCAGGGGCTAGGATCCCCCGTCATGGGGCAGCGAGTGACCATCACCGACGTCGCGCGGACCGCGGGCGTGTCGGTGGCGACGGTCTCGAAGGTGATCAACGGCCGGTACGGCGTCGCGCAGGCGACGACCACCCGGGTCATGGAGGTCATCGACAGCCTCGGCTACGAGTCCAGCCTCGTCGCCCGCAGCCTGCGCTCGCACCGGACGCACGTGATCGGCATCCTCGTCGCGGAGTTCGAGCCGTTCTCCGCGGAGATCCTCAAGGGCGCCGCCGGCGCGCTCGCCGACACCGGGTACGAGCTGCTCGCCTACACCGGCGGCCTGCACGGCAGGGGCGCCGGGTGGGAGCGCCGGTACCTGTCCCGGCTCAGCGGCACCCTGATCGACGGCGCCGTGCTGGTCACGCCGACCGTGGTGGACGCGGACGCCGGCGTGCCGGTGGTCGCGATCGACCCGCACACCGGCCCGACCGGCCTGCCCACGGTGGACTCCGACAACCTCGGCGGCGCCGTCCTCGGCACGGAGCACCTGCTCGGGCTCGGGCACCGGCGGATCGCGTTCGTCGGCGGACGCCCGGACCTCGAGTCCTCCCGGCTGCGCGAGCAGGGCTTCCGGCAGGCGATGGCCGCCGCGGGCGTCGACGTGGACGAGCGGCTGGTCCGGGCCGGCGACTACCGCAAGGAGTCCACGGTCGAGCCGGCCCGCGAGCTGCTGGCCCGCGACGACCGCCCCACCGCGGTGTTCGCCGCGAACGACCTCTCGGCGATGGCCACCATCGACGTGGCCCACGAGCTCGGGCTCGCCGTGCCGCGCGACCTGTCGGTGATCGGCTTCGACGACATCCCGGAGTCCGCGCAGACCGACCCGCCGCTGACCACCGTGCACCAGCCGATCCAGGCGCTCGGTGCGGCGGCGATCGGGATGCTCACCGCGCTGCTCGACGGCGGGGACACCTCCGACCCGCACGTCCGGCTGCCCACCTCGCTCGTGCGCCGCGGCACCACCGCCGCGCCCGCCGCCCCCTGAGCCCGATCCGAGCCCCCCGCACCGCCCGCACGAAGGAGTGCCATGACCCGCCCCGCCGCCCTCGCGCACCGCGCCGCCCGCGCCGAGGTGACCGTGCTCGGCCGCGACGGCACCCCGCTCGCGGACGCCGACGTCACCGTCGCCCAGACCCGGCACGCGTTCGGCTTCGGCTGCACGGCGTTCGAGGTGCTGCCGGTGGCGAGCGGCGAGGAGCCCGAGGCGCCCGCGGGCCAGCTGGACCGCTGGCTCGACCTGTTCAACGTCGCGACCCTGCCGTTCTACTGGGCGCAGTTCGAGCCGGAGCGCGGCCGGCCCGCGACCGGGCGGCTGACGCGCGCGGCGCGCTGGCTCGCGGACCGCGGCGTCGCGGTGAAGGGCCACCCGCTCGCCTGGCACACGCTCGCCCCCGCCTGGCTGCGGGACCTGCCGGAGGACGAGGTGGCCGCGGCGGTCCGGGGCCGGATCACCCGGGACGTCACGGACTTCCGCGGGCTCGTCGGCACGTGGGACGCGATCAACGAGGTCGTCATCATGCCGGTGTTCGACAAGGAGCCCAACGGCCTGACCCGGCTCGCGGCGCGCGACGGCCGGGTGGCGACCGCCCGGCTGGCGTTCGAGGCGGCGCGCGCCGCCGACCCGGGCGCGACCCTGCTGCTCAACGACTTCGACCTGTCCGCCGACTACGAGCGCCTGATCGAGGACTGCCTGGCCGCGGGCGTGGCGATCGACGCGATCGGCCTCCAGACCCACATGCACCAGGGCTACCGGGGCGAGGAGTGGACGCGCGGGATGCTCGACCGGTTCGCGCGGTTCGGCCTGCCGCTGCACCTCACCGAGACGACGCTGCTGTCCGGCGACCTCATGCCGCCCGAGATCGTGGACCTCAACGACTGGCAGGTGCCGTCCTGGCCGTCCACCCCGGAGGGCGAGGCGCGGCAGGCGGACGAGGTGGTCCGGCACTACACGACCCTGCTGGAGCACCCGGCGGTCGCCGCGGTGACCTACTGGGGCCTCGGCGACGTGGGTGCCTGGCTGGGCGCGCCTGCGGGGCTGCTGCGCGCCGACGGCACCCCGAAGCCCGCGTACGACGCGCTGCACGCCCTGGTGAAGGGCGCGTGGTGGCTGCCGCCGACGCCGGTGCGAACCGACGCCGGCGGCAGGATCGTGCTGGACGGGTTCCTCGGGGACTACCGCGTCGAGGCCGGCGGTGGCGCGGCGGACGTGACGCTCGCCGCGGACGGTGCCGCCCTGGTCGCCCGGGTCAGCGGCTGAGCGTGTACGGCTCACCGGCGACGATCCGCCGGTACTCCCCCGCGCCGCCGAGCCCGCCGACCAGGCGGTCGGCCAGCGCCCGGCCGCGGTCCGAGAGGATCGCGTCGTGCACCGGCGCGGCGACGCGCGGCCGGACGGCCCGCACGTAGTCGATGGCCTCGGACAGCTTCAGCCACGGCCCGGCGACGGGCACGAGCAGCAGGTCGACGGACGTGCCCGCGGGCGGCGGGGTGAGCGAGTCGCCGGGGTGCAGCACCGCGTCGTCCACCAGGTAGGCGACGTTCGCGGCCCCGGGCAGGTCGGGGTGCACGACCGCGTGCTGCTCCCCCAGCGCCCGGACGGCGAACCCGGCGGCGGTGAACGCGTCGCCGTCGGCCGCCGCGTGCAGCCGTTCCCGGGGCGCGCCGGCCTCCGCCAGCAGGTCGACCACGACCGCGGGCGCCCACACCTCCAGGTGCGGGCGGGCGGCGAGGGCCGCGACCAGCCGCGCCGGGTCGACGTGGTCGATGTGCTCGTGGGTGACCAGGACCGCGTCGGCGTCGTCCAGGACGGCGGGGTCGCCGAAGGCGCCGGGGTCGAGGACCAGGCGGCGACCGTCGCGCTCGAGGCGGACGCAGGCGTGGCCCCAGTGGGTGATCGTGGTGCTCATGCCCTCAGCATCGTGCGCGGCCGGGGGCGCGTCGAGCCGGGCCGGTCAGGCCGGCGCCGCGGGGGCCGGCGCGGGCTGCTCCGACCCGCGGCGCAGCCACGCGGTCCCGACGTGCGCGACGACCACCGCGACGATCACCAGCGGCATGAGCGTCAGACCGGACCCGAGGAGCAGCGTCGCCAGCAGCACGGACGTCAGCGGCAGCCGCAGCATGACGACCGACATCGCCCCGATGCCCATGGCCGCCCCGGCGAGCGCCGGCAGGCCCGGCAGGTGGGAGAGCGCGAGGCCGCCGGCGGCGCCGAGGAACATCGCCGGGAACACCGGCCCGCCGCGCAGCGCCCCGAGGGACAGCCCGTAGCCCGCGCCCTTGCAGAGCAGGAGCAGCAGCAGGGCGCCGACCGTGTGGTCATCCGCGGACAGCAGCAGCGGCCCCAGCGCCTCCTGCCCGGAGAGCAGCACCTCGGACACGTCGTGGCCGGTCGTCCCCGCGTACAGCCACGCGAGCGCGCCGACCGCCAGGCCGACCACGACCGCCACCGCGACCGGCCGGACCGCGGCCCGGCCCGCGACGGCCCGCCCGACCCGGACGATCACCCAGCCGAGCAGCGGCGCCACCAGCCCGATCGCGACGGCCCAGCCGAGCTGCGCCAGGTCCGGCCGCGCCGGCGTCGGCAGGTCCGGGATGGTCAGCGCCACCACCCCCAGCCCGGTGACCGACCCGAGCCCCACCATGACCAGCGCGCCGATGCCGGCGGCGAGCAGCCCGGGCAGCAGCACCAGCCCGAGCGCGGCGCCGCCGAGCGCCGACGCCTCCATGAGCAGGAACGCGCCGACGAGCGGGTTGCCGATCAGCAGGCTGATCGCGGCGAAGCTGCCCGCGGCCCCGAGCAGCAGCACGGCGCGCTCCGGCAGGTCCCGGCGCAGCAGCCGGGCCGCCCAGGCGGTCGCCCCGGCCCCGAGGGCGATGAGCGGCGCCTCCGGCCCGATGACCGCCCCGAGCGTCAGCCCGGCCAGCGCGGCGAGCGCGACGCCGGCGATCTCCCGCGGCGCGGGGGGCGGGGCCCCGGTCGAGAACCCGTTCACCGGCACGTGCCCGCCCCGCCCCGGCAGGTACCGGATGCACAGGCCGACCAGCAGCCCGCCCAGCCCGACCCACGGCACGCCCCACCAGGCCGGCGTGCCGTCCATGCCGAGTGCCGACGGCAGGTCGTCGTACACCAGCTCGGTGCCCTCGCTCACCAGGTGCAGGAACCCCCACGCCGCGGCGGACACGGGCACGCCCAGCACGGCGCTGAGCACCAGCAGGCGCACGTACGCCCGGGAGTGCAGCGTCGACGGGTCCGCCCCGAGGACGGGGTGGGGGGCCTCCACGCTCCGATGATGCCCGGGGCGACCGTCCGGGGGCCTCACCCGGGTGGAGTGAGGTCCGCGGGCCCGGCGGATTCCGCGTCGGCGCTGGTGGCGGGCTACCGTGTGGCTCGTGCTGGTGCTGGGAGTGTGCTCGCTCAAGGGCGGCGTGGGGAAGACCTCGGTGACGCTCGGGCTCGCCTCGGCGGCGCTCGAGCGCGGGCTGCGCACCCTCGTGGTGGACCTGGACCCGCAGGGCGACAGCACGCTCGCGCTGGCCACGGCGCCGGCAGAGGCCGACGTCGCCGCGGTGCTGGACTCCCCGTCGGCCGAGTCCCTCGCCGCCGCCACCGCGCCGAGCGCGTGGGCCGAGGCGGGCCTGGACGTGCTGGTCGGCTCGGCGGCGTCCTCCCGGCACGACGCCTACGACGGCCAGGCCGCGGATGTCGACCGCCTGCGGTTCGCGCTCGCCTGGGTGCACGACTACGACCTCGTGCTGGTGGACTGCCCGCCCTCGCTCGGCGGCCTGACCCGGACCGGGCTGACCGCCTGCGACCGGGCTGTGGTCGTCACCGAGCCTGGGCTGTTCTCCGTCACCGCCGTCGGGCGGGCCATGCGGACGATCGACGACCTGCGGCGCGGACCGGCGGGCCAGCTGCAGCCGCTCGGGGTCGTCGTGAACCGGGTGAAGGCCCGGTCGGTGGAGCAGGCGTTCCGGCTCGAGGAGCTGCGGGGGCTGTACGGGCCGCTGGTCCTCACGCCGTTCGTGCCCGAGCGCGCCGCCCTCCAGCAGGCGCAGGGCGCCGCACAGCCGGTGCACGCCTGGCCCGGGCCGGGGGCGCGCGAGCTCGCGGGTGCGTTCGACGAGCTGCTGGACCGCGCGCTGCGGGCGCCGCGGACCTGAGCCCGGCGGGGCCCGGACGCCTCGGCGGCTCGGCTGAGTCAGCCCGCGTTGCGGGCGGCGCGGCGCGCGGCGAGCTCGTCGTGCGCGTGCGCCACCGGGGACTCGTCCTCCGCGCGCTCGGTCGGCAGCTCCGCGAGCGTGCCCTCGACCTCGCGCCAGACGCGCCCGACCGCGATGCCGAACACGCCCTGGCCGCCCTGCACGAGGTCGATGACCTCGTCGGCGGAGGTGCACTCGTAGACGCTCGCGCCGTCCGACATCAGCGTGATCTGCGCGAGGTCGTCGACGCCACGCTCGCGCAGGTGGCCGACGGCCGCGCGGATCTGCTGGAGCGAGACGCCGGTGTCGAGCAGGCGCTTGACGACCTTGAGCACGAGGATGTCGCGGAACGAGTACAGCCGCTGGGTGCCGGAGCCGGTCGCGGGGCGCACGGACGGCTCGACCAGGCCGGTGCGGGCCCAGTAGTCGAGCTGGCGGTACGTGATGCCGGCCGCGCGGCAGGCCGTCGGCCCGCGGTAGCCGGTCGTGACGTCGAGGTCCGGCAGGTCGTCGCCGAACAGCAGGCCCTGCGCACGCTGGGGGACGCCGCCTGCCGCCTCGGCGGTCTGCTCGGTGCCGGTCACGGGGGTCCTCCGCTCGTCGCGTCCGTACCCGCCGGTGCGGCGGTCGCGGATCGGTGCTGTTCTGGGTGCAACGCTAGGGCCGGTGCGGGGGGCGGTCAACGACCGCGCCGCCCGCGGTTCCCGGCGTGTCGCGCACGGCGTGTCTCACCCTCCACCTGAGGTTGAACCTAGGGCGACCGGCCCCCCGGCTCACCGCGCTCGAAGTCGTCCGGCGACACGTGGTCGAGGAACTCCCGGAACTGCGCGACCTGCTCCTCGGGGCTGCCGTCGGCCTCCTCGTCCTCGGGCGTCGCCGGCGTGGCCTCGACCCCCACCTCGGCCAGCACGTCCGTCGCGCACAGCACCGGGCAGCCCACCCGCACCGCCAGCGCGATCGCGTCGGACGCGCGCGCGTCCACCCGGGTCGGCCCGTCCCCCAGCACCAGCGCCGCGTGGAACACGCCGCCGACCAGCTCGGTGATCTCCACCTGCCGCACGCGCACGTCCAGGGACGCCAGCACGTCGCGGAGCAGGTCGTGCGTCATCGGGCGCGGCGGCACCACCCCGGCCTGCGCGGTCGCGATCGCCCCGGCCTCCGTCGGCCCGATCGCGATGGGGACGATCAGCTCCCCCACCGGCTCGAGGAGCAGCACCACGAGCTCGTCGTCGCCGGGGTGCCGGCGTACGCCGAGGACCTCGAGCTCGACCAGGTCGTCCTCGTGCATGCGGTCCACGCTACGTCGGCGCGCCGGTCCGCGCACCGTCCGGGGACCGGGCCGGGTCCGCTCGGGTCCGCTCGGGTCCGCTACGGCGCGAGGTCCGCCACGCCCGCGCGCACCAGGGCGGTGTGCAGCCGGGTGCAGAGCTCCCCGACCTCGGCCGCCACGGTGCTCGCGCGGCCGCGCGCCGACGGCGAGGACTGCCCGCGCCACGGAGCCACGACCGTCTCCACCATGTCGATCTGCCGGTCGGCCGCGCTGCGGAACGGGCGCAGGTGCCGGGCCTCGATCCCGTGCTCCGCCAGCGCGGCGGCGGCCAGCACGACGTCCTTCGCCCAGGCGTCCAGGTGCCCGGACGGGGTCGGCCGCAGCACGCCCGCCTGCACCAGGTCGACGACGATCTGCTCGTCCACCGCCGCCTCGCGGGCCAGCGCGGCGGTCGTGTACCGGGCCTCGGCCGGGCCGGAGCGCGGGACGCCGTCCTCCGTGACGATGAGCGCGGGCGACAGCGGTTCCGACTCGGTGCCGGCGTCGAGCGCGGCGAGCCGCTCCCCGATCACCTTGAGCGGCACGTACCGGTCCCGCTGCTCGCGCAGCACGAACCGCAGGCGCTCCAGGTCGGCGGGGCTGTACTGCCGGTAGCCCGCCGGGGTCCGCACCGGGTCGACCAGGCCCTGCTCCTCGAGGAACCGGAGCTTGGAGTTGGTCACCGCCGGGAACTCGATCCGGAGCGCGGCGAGCACGTCCGAGATCCGCATGGTCGCCTGCCGGGACAGGCCGCGGGGCCACGGGCCCGGGGCCTCCTCGGGCGTGGCGGCCGCCTCGGGGCGGTCCGCCGGGACCGGCGCGGGCTCGGGACGGCGGGCGGGGCGCGCCGGGCTCACTGCGCGGGACCGGCCGGCTGGCCGCCCGGCCGGGCCGCGGGGCTCGGGTGGAACGTCATGCGGAACTTGCCGATCTGCACCTCGTCGCCGGCGCGGAGCACCGCGGAGTCGATCCGCTCCCGGTTCACGTACGTGCCGTTGAGCGAGCCGACGTCCCGCACGACGAAGTCGTCGAGCTCCCGGACGAACTCCGCGTGCTTGCGGGACACCGTCACGTCGTCCAGGAAGATGTCGGCGTTCGGGCTGCGGCCCGCGACCGTGCGCTCGGCGTCGAGCAGGAACCGGGCGCCCGAGCTCGGGCCGCGCTGCATCACGAGGAGCGCCGACGTGCGCGGCAGCGCCTGGACGGCCGCGGCCTGCTCCGCGGTGAGCCCGACCGGCCCGGCGGACTCGAGGTCGAGCCCGCCGAGCGACCCGAAGCTGATCGTCGTGTCGGGGGTGGCGGGCGCCGTCGCCCCGTCCGGCGCCGTCGGGGGCGTCGCGCCACCCGGCACCTGCTGCTCGTCGCTCATGCCAGCCTCCAGACCTGCTGCAACACCTGCCCCGACCTGCACCGGGGTCCCCGACAGCCTAAAGGTCCCGGGCCCGGTGAGCACAGCCCGCCTCCTGGGTGACGTGCGCCGCGCGGCGCGGCCGCTCAGTCGTCGGCCGAGCGCGGCGTCGCGAACTGCGGGTCCGGCACCGTGCGCGTCGCGGTCACCTCGACCAGGTCGTGGGACTCGACCCCGGCCGTGCCGCCGTCGATCTGCACCTTGGCGAGCGCGCCGCCGGGGATCGCCAGGGCCGTCGCGATGGTGTCCGGGTCGCCGATCGCGACCCAGCGGTACGGCGGCGAGATCAGGGTGCCGTCCACCTCGACGCCGTCGTCCGTGCCGAGGACGTAGGACGACGCCGTGAGGCGCTGGTCGTTGAGCTGCACGGCCTCCGCGCCGGCGTTCCGGAGCTCCTCGAGCACGTTCAGCAGCGTGAGGGCCGAGACCTGCTGCTCCGGGTCCCGGACGGTGATCGTCACGCCCGGGCCCTCCGCGGGCAGCCGCCCGGACAGGATGCCCTGGGCGGCCGCGCTGCGGGTGGCCGCGTCCAGGGCGGCCTCCCGGCTGGTCGACCCGGACTGCAGCTCCTGGTGCGTGCGCTCGAGCTCGGAGACCTGGTCCTGCAGCTCGTCGGCCTGGCGGGTCGTCTGGTCCAGCAGCGAGACGAGCTCGGACTCGCGCATCGTCGTGAGGCTCTCCGCGTCCGTCTGGCGCACCTGCACCGCGATCGCGAAGCCGAGCAGGACGCACAGCACGCCGGTGAGCGCCTGCGCGCGGGTCGCGCGGGGCCGCAGGGCCCGGCCGAGGGCCCGCCAGCCGACGACGGGCTGCGGGTCGCGTGCCGGTGCGGCGTCGTCGGGCACCGTCATGCCTTGAACACGTGCCGGCGGATCGCCGCCACGTTCGAGAAGATCCGGATGCCGAGCACGACCACCACGCCGGTGGACAGCTGCGAGCCGACGCCGAGCTGGTCGCCGAGGAACACGATCAGCGCGGCCACGACGACGTTCGACAGGAACGACACGAGGAACACCCGGTCGTCGAACAGGCCGTCCAGCACGGCGCGCAGGCCGCCGAACAGCGCGTCCAGCGCCGCGACCACCGCGATCGGCAGGTAGGGCTGCAGCACCGCCGGGACGGTCGGCTCCAGCACCAGGCCCGCCACCACGCCGATGACCAGTCCGATGACCGCGATCACAGGTCCCCCTCGCTGTCGTGCGCGTCGCCGGCCGCCGCCCGCGGCTCCGGCCCCGTGGACAGTGTGCCCGACGGCTGGGCGGTCCCGGACGGACTCCGGTCCCCGCCGGGGACGACCGCGACGCCCTCGGGCAGCCGGGCCGACCGCAGCGTCACCGTCCCCGCCGCCGGAAGCGCGAGCTCGCGCTGCGACGACACCTGCGTGCGGATGCCGTACGTCGACTGCAGGACCGCCAGCAGCTGCCCGCCCGACGTCCGGGTGAGCCGGGTCTGCATCTCCTGCGGGTCGCCGACCGCCTCGATCGTGTACGGGCCGACCAGCGGCACGACGTCCACGAGGATGGCGTCCCCGGCGGTGCGGATCGCGGTGGTCGTGGCGAGCCGCTCGCCGTTCACCGCGATCGCCTCCGCGCCGGACGCCCAGAGGCCGTTGACGACGATCTGCAGGTCGCTGTCCCGCACGCGGGAGTCCGGGTCGTCCGCCCCGACCGCCTGGTCCGCGTCCTCGAGCGTGATCCGCAGCCCCTCGCCGCCGACCGCCGCGGCGCCCGACGTGATCGAGTCGGCCGCGAGCTGGTCGAGCAGCGGCGACTCGGCCGCCGACAGCGCGCCCTGCTGCAGCGTGCCGATCTCCTCCGCGAGGGCGGCGCTGCGGTCGCGCAGCCGCTCCACCTCCGCGCTGCGCTCCTCGATCTGCCCGGCCAGCACCTCGCGCGCGGCGAGCGCCGACGGCTGCGGGGCGCGCAGCGCGAGCACCGACCAGGTCGTCGCCGTGCCGAGTGCCACGGCGAGCACGACGACCGCGGCGGTCCCCACACCCCCGCGCCGCCGGGTCTTGCCCTGGCGGGCGCGGCGCTCGGCGGCGTCCCGGTACTCCGGGTCGAGCGGGTTGCGGATCACCTCGGTCAGCAGGGACATCGAGGCGTCCGGGCGGCGGGCGCCCGGTCCGGGGCCCGTCGTGCGCGCGGGGCCGGGTGCGGCGGCGCCGTCGCGTGGGGTCACACGGCCACCGTGCGGGGCTCGCCCGCGTCCGCGCCGCCCCGGCGGCCCACGAGCGTCCACGCCTGCCGGACGTACAGCAGGCCGGCGAACCAGTAGAGCGCGACGCCCCACCAGGCGCAGGCCCAGCCGAGCACCGACGCGACGTCGCCCACCCAGGTGCCCCAGTGCGCGAGCAGCAGCAGCGGGAAGGCGTACAGCAGGGCGAACGTGCCGGCCTTGCCCGCGAGGTGCACCTGCAGCGGGCCGTAGCCGTGCCGGGCGAGCACGATCAGCATGACGAGCAGCATCGCCTCGCGCGCCAGCAGCACCGCGACCAGCCACCACGGGACGACGTCGCGCGCCGCCAGGCCGAGGAGGGTCACGAGGATGAACAGGCGGTCGGCCGCGGGGTCGAGCACCTGGCCGAGCCGGGACACCTGCCCCAGCCGGCGCGCCAGCACGCCGTCCAGCCAGTCGCTCGCGCCGGACACCGCCAGCACGACCAGCGCCCAGCCGTCGTGGCCCGCCGCGATCAGCACCGCGAAGACCGGCACCATCAGCAGCCGGACCAGGCTGATCACGTTGGGCACGGTCAGGACGCGGTCGCTCACCACGTCGCGCTCGGCCACGCCCGCTCCTGCCTGTCGTTCCTGATCAACGCCCCATCCTACGCACCGGTCCCCCACCCCCAGGGCCACGTCAGCCACCCGCTCGGGGCCGGTGTGGTTCGCTGGGCGGCATGGCCCACGTCAACGACCCCGCCGTGATCCGCCGCCTGCTCACCTCGCGCGGCACCTGGGCGGTCGTCGGGCTGTCGACCAACCGCGCCCGTGCCGCGTACGGCGTGGCGGCGTACCTGCAGGACCTCGGGCAGGCGGTCGTGCCGGTGCACCCGCGCGCCGAGACGGTGCACGGGGCAGCCGGCGTGAGGACCGTCGCCGAGGCGGTCGCGGCGGCCGGGCGCGTCGACGTGGTGGACGTGTTCGTCAACTCCGCGCTCGCCGGGGACGTCGTGGACCAGGCCGTCGCCGCGGGGGCGGGGGCGGTGTGGCTGCAGCTCGGCGTCGTGGACGAGGACGCGGCGGCGCGGGCCGCAGCGGCGGGGCTCGACGTGGTGATGGACGCGTGCCCGGCGATCGAGGGCCGGCGGCTGGGCCTGGGCTGAGGGGTCCGGGCCGGGCGGCGCGGGCCGCTGTGCCCGAGGTCACCGCGCCCCGTCCGGCGGTGGCGGGGGCCCGCCCGGTACGATTGGGGCATCTCGGAGTGAGTCGCAGGTTCCCGTGATGTGCGTGCCGAGGCCCAGGGCCTCGTGATGTGTGGGTGTGGGAGCGCGACTCGACGACCGGCCGACCGGGCCGGATGACGCAGCTCCCCCCAGCGACACGAACGGTGCCTGACCCGATGACGTCTGTGCTCGACCCTGCCCTGCCCGCGGACGACGCCCCCGAGGCGCCCGCCGTCACCTTCGCCGACCTCGACCTGCCCGCGCCCCTGCGCGCCGCCGTGACCGAGCTCGGCTTCACCACGCCGACCGCCATCCAGGCGGAGGCCATCCCCGCGCTGCTGTCCGGCCGGGACATCACCGGCGTCGCCCAGACCGGCACCGGCAAGACCGCCGCGTTCGGCCTGCCGCTGCTCGCCGCCGTCGACCCGGAGCGCCGCGAGGTGCAGGCCGTGGTGCTCGCGCCGACCCGCGAGCTCGCCATGCAGGTCGCGGAGGCGCTCGAGTCGTTCGCCTCGCACCTGCCCGGACTCGAGGTCGTCCCGGTGTACGGCGGCGCGCCGTACCTGCCGCAGCAGCGCGCGCTCAAGGGCGGCGCGCAGGTCGTCGTCGGCACGCCCGGCCGCGTGATCGACCACCTGGACCGCGGCAGCCTGGTCCTCGACGCCGTGCGCTTCCTCGTGCTGGACGAGGCCGACGAGATGCTCCGCATGGGCTTCGCCGAGGACGTGGACCGCATCGCGTCCGCCGCCCCGGCCGAGCGCCAGGTCGCCCTGTTCTCCGCGACCATGCCGCAGGCGATCCGCCGCGTGGCCGCGCAGCACCTGACGAACCCCGTCGAGATCACCGTGTCCCGGCAGTCGTCCACCGTGACCAGCGTCAAGCAGACGTACGCGGTCGTGCCGTTCCGGCACAAGGCCGGCGCGCTCGCCCGCGTGCTCGCGGTGACGGACGCCGACGCGGCGATCGTGTTCGTCCGCACCCGCAGCGCGGCCGAGGACGTCGCGGTCTCCCTCGTGGAGCGCGGCGTGGCGGCGGCCTACATCTCCGGCGACGTCGCGCAGGCCGACCGGGAGAAGATCGTCGAGCGCGTGCGCACCGGGGCGATCAACGTCCTGGTCGCCACCGACGTCGCCGCGCGCGGCCTGGACATCGAGCGCATCGGCCTGGTCGTCAACTTCGACGTCCCCGGCGAGCCCGAGGCCTACGTGCACCGCATCGGCCGCACCGGCCGCGCGGGCCGCACCGGCGAGGCGCTGACCTTCGTCACCCCGAACGAGCAGGGCCGGCTGCGCGCCATCGAGCGCACCACGCGCCAGCGGCTCGAGCAGATCGACATCCCGTCCCCCGCGGACGTCTCCGCGCACCGGGTCGCGAAGCTGCTCCAGCGGGTGCCCGCGCGCCGCGACGCCGGCCGCCTGGACCTGTACCGCACCGCGGCCGGGGAGTTCCTCGCCGCGCACCCCGAGGTGGACACCGCCGAGCTCGTGGCCGTCCTCGCGGCGCTCGCCGTCGGCGACGAGGGCCCCGCGCCCCGCGCGACCGAGGGCGACGACCTGGACGACGCCCTGTCCCGGGCCCGGCTCGCGCCCGAGCGCGGCGCCCCCCGCGGCCGGGACGGCGGCCCCGAGGGCGAGCGGCGCCGGAACCCCGCGCGCCCGACCGGCGGCCTGCGGTACCGCGTGTCCGTCGGGCACCAGCACGGCGCGCAGCCCGGCGCGATCGTCGGTGCGCTGACGAACGAGGGCGGCCTGCACGGCAAGGACCTCGGGAAGATCGACATCTTCTCGACGTTCTCGCTCGTAGAGATCCCGGGCGGCCTCTCGCCCGAGGCGTTCGACCGCATCGGGCGCGCCCGCGTCGCCGGCCGCCCGCTGCGCATCCGCGTGGACGAGGGCCCGCGCGGCGGCGCCCGCCCGGAGCGCGGCGCCTCCCGCGGCCCGGCGCACCACACCCCGCGCGACCGGGACCGCGACCGCGACGCCCGCCCCCGCCGGACGTCCGCCCCGCGCTGACCCGCCGCGAGGGCCGCGCCCGCCCCGTTCCCCCCGCGCGCCGATGGCTCGCCCCGCCGGCGCGGCCCCCGGAGCGGGACCGGGTCGGGCGCCGGGCTCGCCGAGATCGGCGCTCCCGACCGAGATCGGTCGCCGCACCGACCGATCTCGGCGCGGGCGACCGATCTCGGCGTCCGCTGTGTGCCGAGGTACGGCCGGCGCGCGGGCGGGGACGTCGTCCCGGGGCGGGTCAGGCCGCGGCGGTGACGACCTCGCGGACGGCCGCGACGAACGCGTCGACGTCCTGCTCGCGGGTGTCGAAGGCGCACATCCACCGCACCTCGCCGGTCGCGGCGTTCCAGTCGTAGAACCGCCGGACCTCGCGCAGCGCGTCGGCGCAGCCTGCGGGGAGGGCCGCGAACACCGCGTTCGCCTCGGTCGGCTGCGTGACCCGCACGCCGGGGACCTGGGACACCCCGGCGCTGAGCCGCGCCGCCATGGCGTTCGCGTGCCGGGCGGACCGGAGCCACAGGTCGCCCTCGAACAGGGCGATGAGCTGCGCCGACACGAACCGCATCTTGGACGCGAGCTGCATGTCGACCTTGCGCTGGTAGGCGATGCCGGGCGTCGACCCGGGGGTGAGCTCGACGACGGCCTCCCCGAACAGCGCGCCGTTCTTGGTCCCGCCGAGCGAGATGACGTCGACGCCCACGTCGGTGGTGAGCGCGCGCAGGGGGACGTCGAGGGCGGCGGCCGCGTTGACCAGCCGCGAGCCGTCCAGGTGCACCCGCAGGCCGAGGGCGTGCGCGTGCTCGGCGACCGCCCGGATCTCGTCGGGCGTGTACACCGTGCCGAGCTCCGTGGCCTGGGTGATCGAGACCACGCCGGGCTGGGCGCGGTGCTCGTCGCCGAAGCCGTGGGCCCGGGTCGCCACGAGCTCCGGGGTGAGCTTGCCGTCGGGGGTCGGCACGGTGAGGAGCTTGAGGCCACCGACCCGCTCGGGCGCGGCGTTCTCGTCGGTGTTGATGTGCGCGGTCTCCGCGCAGATCACGGCGCCCCAGCGGGGCAGCATGGTCTGGAGCGCGAGGACGTTCGCGCCGGTCCCGTTGAACACCGGGTACGCCGTGGCGTCCGGGCCGAACAGCCCGCGGAGCACCTCCTGCAGGTGCGCGGTGTACGGGTCGGCACCGTAGCCGGGGACGTGCCCCTCGTTGGCGGCGGCCAGGGCGGCCAGGATCTCGGGGTGCACCCCGGCGTAGTTGTCGGAGCCGAGCTCGCGTCGGTCGGGGTCGTGCAGTCTGTCCACCCGACCATCCTGCCGCAGCGTCAGGGCTGCCCCGCGCGCGCCGCCCGGCACTCGGCGCAGGTGCCGACGAGCTCGATGGTGTGCTCGACGTCGGAGAAGTCGTGGGCGCCGGCCACCTGCTCGGCCCAGGCCTCGGCACCGGGACCGTCGATCTCCACGGCCTTGCCGCAGTAGCGGCAGACCAGGTGGTGGTGGTGGCTGCGCCGCACGCAGCGCCGGTAGACGGCCTCCCCCTCCGGGGAGCGCAGCACGTCCACCTCGCCGGCGTCGGCGAGCGTCTGGACGGCGCGGTAGACGGTGGCCAGGCCCGTGGTGGAGCCCTGGCCCTTGAGCAGGTCGTGCAGCTGCTGGGCGCTGCGGAACTCGTCGAGGTCGTCGAGCAGCGTGAGGATCTCCGCGCGCTGCTTGGTGTTGCGCTGCATGACGGCCATCGTGCCTGCTCCTTCCCGCTCCGCCCCCGTCGGGCGGTTGACAATCATACTCAACACCGGCGGCGGCCCGGGCAGTCCCGGACCGCCCCCGGGACGCCGCGAGCCGGGGGCCCCGACGGGACCCCCGGCTCGCGGTGCGGTGCGGGGTCGCTCAGTTGGCGACGGCGCGCTTGAGGGCGCTGCCGGCGGTCAGCTTCACGCGGTAGCCGGCCGGGATGTCCAGCTTCTCGCCGGTCTGCGGGTTGATGCCGGTGCGGGCGGCGCGGTCGGCGCGGGACACCGCGAGCAGGCCGGGGATGGTCACGCTCTCGCCGGCGCTGAGCTGCTCGACCAGGACCTCCTGGAAGGCCTTGAGGGCGGCGTCGGCAGCGGTGTTGGTGAGCCCGGCCTTGGCGGCGATGGCCTGGACGAGCTCGGTGCGGTTCACGCTCACGGATGTGCTCCTTGTGGATCGAACGGGGTGTGCGGTCCGTGCGGCTGCCCCGCGGGGCGCTGATCCCGGCGGACCGACGCGGACGACCTTAACGGCACATGGCACCCTTCCCGCACAACCACGCGGGTCAGGCGTGTCCCGGACCCCTCAGACGGGGGTCGCCCGGCGGCCCTCGAGGTGCCCCAGGAGGCGGTCCAGGGGCCACGCGTCGAGCACCCGGTCCGGCCCGATGCCGTGGGCGGCGGCCCGGTCGCACCCCACCGGCTGCCAGGACAGCTGCCCGGGCGCGTGCGCGTCGGTGTCGATCGTGAACAGGCAGCCGGCGTCCACGGCGACGTCCAGCAGCGCGTGCGGAGGGTCCAGGCGGTCGGGCCGGCAGTTGATCTCGACCGCCACGCCGTGCTCCGCGCAGTCGGCGAAGACGGCCTCCGCGTCGAACTCGCTCTGCGGGCGCTGCCGCTTGCCGGTCAGCTGGCGCCCGGTGCAGTGCCCCAGCACGTCCACCAGGGGGTTCGCGACGGCGGCGCGCATCCGGCGGGTCATCGCGGCGCGGTCCATCCGGAGCTTGGAGTGCACCGACGCGACGACGACGTCGAGCCGGTCCAGCAGCTCCGGCTCCTGGTCGAGGGCCCCGTCGTCCAGGACGTCGACCTCGATGCCGGTGAGCACCCGGAACGGCGCGATGGCCCGGTTGAGGGCGTCCAGGGCGTCGAGCTGGGCGCGCAGCCGCGCGGGCGACAGGCCGTTCGCCACCGTCAGCCGCGGCGAGTGGTCCGTGATCGCGAGGTACTCGTGCCCGAGCTCCATCGCGGCCAGCACCATCTCCTGCGCGGTGGTGGACCCGTCGCTCGCCTCGGTGTGGGCGTGCAGGTCCCCGCGCAGGACCGCCCGCAGGTCCGCGCCGGCGCCGGTGGCCTCGGCGGCGGGGTACTTCTGCTCGAGGTCGACGAGGTACGGCACCGGTCCCCCGGCGGCCGCCGCGTCGGCGACCTCCGCGGTGCGTGCGCCGACGCCGGGCAGGTCGGTGAGGGTGCCCGCCGCCAGGCGCGCGGCGAGCTCACCGGCGTCGAGCCGCTCCAGGGACCGCACCGCGGCGCGGAACGCGTCCGCCCGGTACGACGTCGCGCCGCCGCGCTCGAGCAGGTACGCGGCGCGCCGCAGCGCGGCGACCACGTCGGACCGGACCTGCGCGGCGTCCGCGCCCGTGCCGGCCACGCCTCAGGACGCCCGCTTGCGGCGGGGCCGGGCGGGCTTGTCCTCCGGCGGCTCCTCGGCCTTCTTCGCGGCGGCGGTCCCGGTGCCGGACGCCTTCGCGCGCGAGGACCGGGCGGGCTTCGCGGGCTCGTCGTCGGCCTTCTTCTTCCGCGACGACCGTGCCGGTGCCTTCCGCCCGCTCGTCCCGGTGGCCTCCTCCTCGGCCGACCCGGCGGGCTCCGCGGCCTCGGCAGCCCCCTCCCCCCGCCCGGCGCGGGCCTTCTCCACCGACCGCTGCAGCGCGGCCAGCAGGTCCACGACCTCGCCGGTCTGCTGCCCGCCCTCGCCGACCTCCTCCGGCTGCGGCACGGCCTGCGTCCGGCCGGAGGACACCTTCTGCTCGATGACCTCCTCCAGCGCGGCGCGGTACCGGTCCTCGAACCCCGACGGGTCGAAGTCCCCGGCCAGCGACTCCACGAGGGAGGACGCCATCGCGAGCTCCTGGGGCTTGACCGTGACGTCCTGGTCGATGATCGGGAAGTCCGCCTCCCGCACCTCGTCCGGCCACAGGAGCGTCTGCAGGCAGATGACGTCGTCCCGCACCCGCAGCACCGCCATCGACTCCCGCTGCCGCAGCGCGACCTTCACGACGGCCATCCGGTCGGTGCTGGTCAGGGCCTCGCGCAGCAGGGCGTACGGCTTCGCGGCGGTGCGGTCCGGCTCCAGGTAGTAGGTCTTGGCCAGCAGGATCGGGTCGACCTGGTCGCCGGGGACGAACTCGATGACCTCGATCTCCCGCTCCGTGGCGAGGGGCAGCCGGTCCAGGTCCTCGTCGGTGAGGACGACGAGCTGGCCGTCGTCGGTCTCGTACCCCTTCGCGATGTCCGCGTACTCGACCTGCTCGTCCTCGATGCTGCAGAACTTCTTGTACCGGATCCGCCCGCCGTCCTTCTTGTGCACCTGGTGCAGCGGGACCTCGTGCTCCCCCGTGGCGGCGTAGAGCTTGACGGGCACGTTGACCAGCCCGAACGCGACGGCACCCTTCCAGATCGCGCGCATCAGCGACCACCCTCCCCGGCGGGGCGGCTCCCCCGCGACGAAACGTCGTGTCCTGGGCAGGATGGACCCGTGCAGCCCATGCTCGCCACCCCTGCGGCCCAGGTCGGCGGCGCCGCGCGGCTCCCGTACGGCCCGGAGTGGCGGTTCGAGGTGAAGTGGGACGGGGTCCGCATCCTGGCCGAGCACACCGGCGACGGGCTGCGGCTCGTCGGCCGGAACGGCCGCGACGCGACCGCCGCGTACCCCGAGCTGGAGGCGCTCGCGGCGGCCCTCCCGCCGGGCACGGTGCTCGACGGCGAGGTGCTGGCCCTGCGCGACGGCGTGCCGTCGTTCGTGGCGCTGGCCGAGCGGATGCACGTGCGGGACCCGGCCCGGGCGGCGGCGCTGGCACGGCGGGTGCCGGTGTCGTACCTCGTGTTCGACGTGCCGGCGCTCGCGGGCACCGACCTGACCCGGCGGCCGTTCGCCGAGCGCCGCGCGGCGCTCGAGACCCTCGACCTCCCGGAGCCCGCCCGGCTGTCGCCCGTGTACGACGACGGCCCGCTGATCTGGGCGGCCACCCGGGCGCAGGGCCTGGAGGGCGTCGTGGCGAAGCGCGCGACCTCGACCTACCAGGCGGGGCGCCGGTCGGCGGACTGGGTCAAGGCCGTGCACCACCGCACCCGCGCCGCGCTGGTCGGCGGCTGGCGGCCGGAGAGCACCGGCAGCGGCCGGCTGGGCGCGGTGCTGCTCGGCGCGCCGGACGCGGACGGCGGGCTGCGCTTCCTGTGCCGGGCGGGCAGCGGCCTCGCGGGCGCGGCCGCCCGGGACCTGGCCGCCGTGCTGGCGCCGCTGACGGCGGACGCGTCCCCGTTCGCCGAGCGCCTCGAGCCGGTGGACGTCCGCGGCAGCGTGTGGGTGCGGCCCGAGGTCGTGCTCGACGTGCGGTACCTGACCCGCACCCCGTCCGGCCGGCTCCGGCAGCCGGTGATCCGCGGCCGGCGGACCGACGTCGGCCCCGACCCGTGGGAGGCCCCGTGACCGAGCAGCCGCAGTCCGTCCGGGTGGGCGACCGGGACGTCCGCCTGACGCACCTGGACCGGGTGCTGTACCCGGCGACCGGCACGACCAAGGCCGAGGCCGTGGACTACGTGGTGCGCGCGGCGCCCGCGCTGCTGGCGCAGCTGAAGGACCGCCCGGTCACCCGGATCCGGTTCCCCGAGGGCGTCGGCGGCGAGCGGTTCTTCGAGAAGAACACCCCGCGGGGCGCCCCGTCCTGGCTGCGGCGGCAGACGCTGCGCGCAGCCCCGGGAGCCGAGGACGAGGGCAAGGAGCTCGACCTGCCGTTCCTGGACGACGTCGCGGGGCTGGTGTGGGCGACCAACGGCGGCGCGCTCGAGCTGCACACGCCCCAGTGGCGGGTCGGGCCGCGCGGCGGCGTCCGGAACCCCGACCGGTTCGTGGTCGACCTGGACCCGGGCGCGCCGGCCGGGCTCGCGGAGTGCGCGCGGGTGGCGCACCTGGTCGCGGACCGGCTGCGCGCCGACGGGCTGACGACGACGGTCCCGGTGACCTCCGGCAGCAAGGGCCTGCAGCTCTACGCGCCGCTGGACGGCCGCCGCACCGCGATGGAGGTCCGGCAGTACGCGCGGGACCTGGCGTACGAGCTCGCCGCGGCGCACCCCGACCTCGTGGTGGCCGTGCAGCGCAAGGACGCGCGCGGGGGGCGGGTGCTGGTGGACTGGTCGCAGAACCACCCGGCGAAGACCACGATCACGCCGTACTCGCTGCGCGGCCGGGAGCGCCCGGCGGTGGCGGCGCCGCGGTCGTGGGACGAGATCGGGCCGGACCTGAGCCAGCTCTCCCCCGCCGAGGTGCTCGCGCGCCTCGACGCCGACGGCGACCCTTTCGCGCGCGCCGGCGGGGCCTGAGCGGGCGCCTCACCTGCGATTGCGGACCCGCGCGGGTTGCGGCAGCGTGGAGGGCGGACGGCGTCGCCGGACGCCGAGGACGTCACGAGGAGGACATGCCATGGCTCGCCGCACGGAACTGCCGAAGTACACCGTCCCGTCGCTCACGGTCGAGGACGGCGCGGCGGTGGCCGCGGTCCTGCAGAAGCGGCTGAACGCCCTGAACGACCTGGCCCTCACCCTCAAGCACATCCACTGGAACGTCACCGGCCCGCACTTCATCGCGGTGCACGAGATGATCGACCCGCAGGTGGACGCGGTGCGCGCGATGGTCGACGCGATCGCCGAGCGCATCGCCACCCTCGGCGTCGCGCCGGTGGGCACGCCGGGCGCGCTGGTCGCGGACCGCACCTGGGACGACTACTCCATCGGCCGGGCAGGTGCCATCGAGCACCTGGGCGCTCTCGACGAGGTCTACGTCGGCGTCATCGAGGACCACCGCAAGGCCGCGGACGACACCGAGGACCTGGACACGGTCACGAACGACCTGCTCATCGGGCACCTGCACGAGCTCGAGCTGTTCCACTGGTTCGTCCGGGCGCACCTGGAGTCGGCCGGCGGCGAGCTGAGCACCCACGGCGCCACCACCGAGAAGGCCGCCGCCCGCAGCGCCGGCAAGGCCGCGAAGCAGGCCGAGGACCGCTGAGCCGCGAGGCTCGGCCGCGAGACGCCGAGGCCCCGGTCACCAGGGGGTGACCGGGGCCTCGTGCTGTGCGCGGGCGGCGCGGGCGGCCGGCTCAGAGCCGCTCGGGCTCGTCCCAGTCGTCGGAGGCGGCGATGGCCTCGTCGTCGGGCAGCAGCTCGCTGTCCCGCAGCGACCGGGGCGCGCCGGTGGGGTCGCCGCCGGAGCGGGCGTCCTGGGCGCGGAGCTCGGCCTCGGAGGCGCGGGGCTCGGCGAGGTGCTCGGCGGCGGGGTCGGAGGTGAGGTTCCGGGGGCGGGTGGTCATAGTCCCGGTTGTACCCCGATCCCGCGGCCCCGACCACCCGGGAGGGCGCCCCGGCGCGGTCACCCGCCGGCGAGCGTCCGCGCCCACTCCCCGAGCGCCGACGGGACGGTGAGGACCGCGGCCCACCCGAGCGCGAGCTGGAGCAGCGCGGCTCCGACCACGAGCGCCCGCCGGCGCGCGCTCGGCGCCCGGGGCGCCAGCAGCAGGACGTACAGCGCGGCGAGCACGACGTAGGTCTGGCCGGCGGCCTCGCGGAGCCCGAGCCACAGCGAGAGGTACAGACCGACCAGGGCGATGCCGGGGGCGATGAGCGACCACGGGTCCCGGACGGCGCGCAGCACGCACGCGATCAGCACCAGCGGGCTCACCAGCAGCGCGAGGGACACCTGCTGCGCCGCGGCGACCGCGGACGCGGCCACCCCGCCCGGGAACCAGCCGTCGGCCGCCGCGTGCCCCAGCCCGCCCAGCGGGTCGGCGGCGAACCACCACGACACGTACAGCCAGAACAGCACGGCCGCGACCGCGGGGAACAGCAGCACCGCCACCGTCGCGCTGTGCGCGCCCCGTCCCTCCTGCCCGGCGCGGCGCGCGAAGAACGGTGCCGCGGCGCCCAGCGTGAGCGCGTACAGCCAGGC
The DNA here is from genome assembly GCF_014201095.1 of Cellulomonas hominis. NCBI lineage: Bacteria > Bacillati > Actinomycetota > Actinomycetes > Micrococcales > Cellulomonadaceae > Cellulomonas > Cellulomonas hominis. Next base: position 4,128,897 of record NZ_JACHDN010000001.1, read on the forward strand.
CCCGGGGTCGACCATGACGGCGACGCCGAGCGCGAGGCCGGCGCGGAACCCGGCCTCGGTGGACCGCTGCTCGACGAAGGACGCGATGCCGTCGAGCGCCAGCACGAGCAGCGCGATGCCGAGCAGGGACTCCAGGTCGTTGGCCGCGAGGTAGTACAGCGGCGGGGCGAGCACGAAGATGCCCATCACCGCGGCGGTGGCCCACGCCCCCAGGCCCTCGCGCACCAGGACGCCGGCGAGCCGCTGCAGCGTGAAGCCCAGCACGGCCGCGGCGAGCAGGTTCATGAGGAACGGGCTGCCGCCGAGCAGCGAGGACAGGGCCGCCGACAGCGGCGGGAAGACCTCGGCCGTCCAGCCGAGCGACGTGTCGCCCCACTGCACGAGGTCGCCCCGCGCGGCCAGCGCCTCGTTCGCGGTGGCCGTCCACGGCGAGCCCTGCGACACCAGGGCGACGAGCACGTACGGCAGCGCGAACGCGGCCCGGGTCAGCCACCGGGCCGCCGGGTGCACCGGCCAGACGTCAGCCGCGGCCCGCCGGGACCGGGTGCGGGGCAGCGGCGAGACCAGTGAGGCCATGTGCGGTCTTCTCCCAGTAGTGCGGCTTCGTGACGAGCTGCCAGAGCGCCTTGTACGCGGCGACGGAGTGCAGCAGCCAGTACGCCGGGTTCGCGATCCCCCACAGGACCAGGCCGTACCGGCGGCGCTTGAACGCGCCCATCATCGAGACGTAGATCATCAGGGCGCTGCCGACGCCCAGGTTGAACAGGGACAGCCAGAGCACCCACCCGGGGAACAGGAACGACAGCTGCTCCGGCTCCAGCAGCAGGGACGCCAGGAACACGGCGTACAGCAGCGGCACCGCGAGGAAGGTGGCGGGCGTGCCGCCGACCAGGAACAGGAACGACAGCGTCTGCCGCAGCCCCGCGACGCGGACCAGCCGGAACGGGTGCCGCAGGTGCACGAGCGTGGTCTGCATGTAGCCCTTGATCCACCGGGACCGCTGCCGGACGAAGTTCGGGTACGAGGTGTTCGCCTCCTCGTACGTGGTGGAGTCGATCACCCCGACCCGCATCCCCTCGGCGGACGCGCGGATGCCGAGGTCGGCGTCCTCGGTGACGTTGTACGGGTCCCACCCGCCGAGCCGGCGCAGCCCGCTGACCCGGAAGTGGTTCGACGTGCCCCCGAGCGGGATCGCGAGCCGGTTGTACTCCAGGCCCGGCAGCATGTAGTCGAACCAGAACGAGTACTCGAGGGTGAACATCCGGGTGAGGGCGTTCTCCTCGGCGTTGAAGTAGTTCAGCGCCGCCTGCACGCAGACCAGGTCCTCGCCGGCGTCGCGGAACGCCAGGACGGCCTTCTTGAGCTGGTCGGGCTCCGGCTTGTCCTCGGCGTCGAAGATCACGAGGTACTCCCCCGTGGCGAACTCCAGCCCGACGTTGCACGCCTTCGGCTTGGTCTGCGGGGCGCCCGCGGGCACGGTGATGAACCGGAAGTGCGCCGGCGGGTGCGCGGCCTCGGCGGCCGCCCGGGTCTCGGTGTCGTCCTCCTCCACGAGGATCAGCACCTCGAGCAGGTGCGCCGGGTAGTCGAGCGCCCCGAGGTTCCCGATGAGGTTCGCGACGATGTTCGCCTCCTTGTACACGGGGACGAGCACCGTGTAGCGGGGCAGCTCGTGGTCCGGCAGCGCGGCGAGGCGGGCGGGGTCGGTGCGCGTGACGTGCTCCATGCGCGCCCCGCGCAGCGACGCCCAGAACTTGAACCCGGTGCCGACGAGGAAGGCGAACCCGACGAGGACGGACAGCGTGACGACCACCAGGCGCAGGTCCGCCACCGCCGCGAGCACCACCAGCACGAGCGCGACGACGAGGGCGACCCGCTGCCACGGCACGAGCACGGTGCGCGCGGACTGGTCCGGCGAGCGACCCCACAGACCCAGGCTCGCGCGGTCCCGGAGGTCCGTCCCGTAGCGCTCGAGCACCGCCTGCTGCAGCTCCCCGCGGTCGGCCAGGACGAGGAAGGGCTCCTCGCCGAGCGCCGCGGCGATCCGGGCGCGCAGGTCCGGCGTCGGCTCGTCGGTGACGGCGACCACCGGTACGCCGTCGCCGCGCCGCTCCAGGGGCAGCCAGCCCTCCGCGAGCAGGTCGCCGACGTCGAGCCCCGGGACGTCCGGCGCGTCCGCCGACCGGGTCGGTGACGCGTACGGCAGCCCCCACAGGTCGGCGAGCGCCCGGGTCAGCTGCACGGAGTCCAGCGCGCCGATCGCGATGAGCACGTCCCCGATGCGCGCCCCCGACTCGGCCGCCACCCGCTGCGCGGCGTCCAGGGTGGCCTTGCCCACCAGCCCCCGGTCGACCAGGTGGTCGCCGACCCGCCGCTCCTGCTGGTGCCGTGCCACGTACCCCTCCGTCCCCCGTGCGCCGGGTGCCACCCGGTCCGGCGGCCACGCTACCGATCGGCCACCGGGGCCGCCTCTGCAGGAAAGCGATCCGACCAGGACGTTCAGACCCGGGCGCACCCGGCCGATGGGAAGGGGGTGACCGTCCTGTCCGAGCCGCGTCGCCGGGGGCGGGTGCCCGTGCCCGAGCTGCTGCGCTCCGGGAGCGTGCACTGCGTCTACCAGCCCGTGGTCGAGCTCGCGACCGGCGAGGTCCTCGGCCGCGAGGCGCTGCTGCGCACCCCCGAGGGCTCCGGATGGGACTCGCCGCTGGACGTGCTGGACGCCGCCGAGTCCGCGGGGCTGCTGGGCGAGCTGGAGCGCGCGTCCATCTCGCGGGCGCTCGCGGACGCCGCCCGGGCGTCGGGCGGGGCGTCGCACACGCTGTTCCTCAACATCGAGCCGCGCACGCTGTCCCGGCACCTGCCGCTGGTGCTCGAGACGCTGGCCCGCCGGGACCCGCACGTGCGGGTCGTCGTCGAGGTCACCGAGCGGGCGCTCGCGCACGACCCGGCCGGGATGCTGGACGCCGCCGCACGGCTGCGCGCCGCGGGCTGCGCGATCGCGCTGGACGACGTCGGCGCGGTCCCCGAGTCCCTGGCCTTCATCCCGCTGCTGGCGCCCGAGGTCATCAAGCTGGACCTGCAGCTGCTGCGGACGCTCGAGGACCCGGAGACGATCACCGTGGCCGGCGCCGTGCGCGCCCGCGCCGAGGCGACCGGCGCGCGGGTGGTGGCCGAGGGCATCGAGACCCGCGAGGACCTCACCCGGGCCCTCGTGCTCGGCGCCGACCTCGGCCAGGGCTGGTACCTCGGCCGTCCGCAGCGCGCGCTGCCCGCCGGTGACCGGCACGCCGGGCGGCTCCCCCGCCCGCACGCCCCGCTCGGCGGCGACGCCACGCCGTTCGAGATGGTGGCCGCCCGCCGGGACGTCCGGCTCGCCCCGAAGCACCTGCTGCTGCCGCTGTCCCGCACCCTGGAGGTCGCCGCTGTCGCGCACCGCGTGCCGCCGCTGGTCCTCGGCGCGTTCCAGGACGCGCGGTACTTCGGCGGCCGGTCCGCCCGCCGGTACGGCCGGCTCGCCGAGCGGCTGCCGTTCGTGGGGGCGTTGGGGTCCGGGGAGGTCGCCGACCTGCCCGGCGGGGTGCGCTGGGCCGCCCTGGACCCGGCCGAGCCGCTCGCGCGGGAGTGGGCCGTCGTCGTGCTCGGCGCCCACGAGTCGGTCGCCCTCGTCGCCCGCGAGGTGCGCGCCGCGCCGGACGCCGCCCCGGGCAGCCGGGTCGACGCCGCGCGGGAGTTCGAGTTCGCGGTGACGCACGAGCACGGGCTCGTCGCGCGCGCCGCCCAGGCCCTGCTGCGCCGGTTCGGCGCCGACTCGCGGGCGTGACGCACCGGGCCTAGGTTCGGCTGGCATGACGGGTCCCGCGCTCGGCCGGCTCCCGGACGCCGCCCGCGAGCGGCTGCCCGCGGACGCCGAGCGCCTGCTCCGGTACGCGCGCCACGAGACCCCGACCGGTGACACCGCCCGGCTGGACGCCCTGGCCGGCGTGCTGGTCGCCGACGGCCGGTCCGCCGGGTTCCGCGGCGGGCGGGTGCCGACCGCCGACCGCGCCGCCGGCGACGCCGTGCTGCTGGACCTGCCGGGGCGCGGACCGCGGGCGGGGCGCGATCCGGCGCTGCTGCTCGCGCACCACGACACCGTGCACGCCGTCGGCGCGGTGCCCGTGCGCCGGGACGGCGACGTCGTGCACGGGCCGGGGACCTACGACATGAAGGCCGGGATCGTCGTGGCCCTCGCCGCCGCGGCGCTGCTGCGCGACCTGCGGCTCGACCACCGACCGGTGCGGCTGCTGATCACGCCCGACGAGGAGGTCGGGTCGCCGGCGTCGGCCGGGCTGGTCCGCGACGCCGCCGCGGCGGCCGGCTACGTGCTGGGGCTGGAGGCGCCGGGGGCGCACGGCGGGCTGAAGACCGCCCGGCGCGGGTCGACCCGGCTGCGGCTGCACGTCACGGGCGTCGCTGCGCACGCGGCGGTGGACCCGGACGCCGGGGTGTCCGCGACCGACGAGCTGGTGGACCAGCTGCTGGCCGCCCGGCGGTACCTCGACCGGCACCCGACCGTCCTCGCCAACGTCGGGACCGTCGTCGGCGGCACCCGGACCAACGTCGTCGCCGCGCACGCGCGGGCGGACCTGGGGCTGCGCTTCGTCACCGCCGACGCCGAGCGCGCCGTCCTGCGCCGGCTGACGGCGCCCGAGCCGGTGCGCGACGGCGCCGACGTGCGAGCCGAGGTGCTCTCCCGCCGCCCGCCCTGGGAGCCGGGGTCGGCGTCGGCCGCGCTGCTCGAGGCCGTCGCCGCCGCGGGGGTGCGCGTCGGGCAGGAGGTCACCGGCGCGCCCGCGCCCGGGGCGGCGGACACGAACCTCACCGGCGCGGCGGGGGTGCCGACGCTCGACGGGTTCGGCCCGCTCGGCGGCGGGGCGCACGCGGCGACCGAGCACGTGCGGCTGCCCTCGGTGGCGGACCGGGCCGCGCTGCTCGCCGCGGTCCTGCACGCCGTCTGAGGCTCCCGCGGGGTCAGGGGTCGACGTGCTCGCGCTGCCGCTCGGCGAACACCCGCGCCGCCTCCCGGGTCACCGGGCCGGGCGCCCCGTCGCCGACCGGCGCCCCGTCCACGGCCACGACGGGCTGCACGTCCCGCCCGGTCGAGGTGAGGAACACCTCGTCGGCGGTCCGCAGCGCGTCGTACGGCAGGTCCGCCTCCCGGCCGCCGTGCCACTCGAGCACGAGCGCCCGGGTCACGCCGGCCAGGCAGCCGGACGACAGCGGCGGGGTGAGCAGCTCGCCGCCGCGCACGACGAACACGTTGGTGCCGGTGCCCTCGCAGAGCTGCCCGCGGGTGTTCGCGAACACCGCCTCGCTCGCCCCGGCCGCGTGGGCCTGCGCGAGCGCGAGGACGTTCTCGCCGTAGGAGGTGGTCTTCAGCCCGGTGAGCGCCCCGACGTCGTTGCGCCGGTACGGCACGGTGATCACGGCGGTCTCCGGGTCCGGGTCGTGCCCCGGTGTCACGCCGAGCACCAGCGTCGGAGGCCCGTCGACGCGCCCGCTGCCGAGCAGACCGGGGCCGCCCGTGAACGTGATCCGCAGCAGGTCGAACGCGCTGGTCAGCAGTGGGGCGTTCGCCTCCACCACCTCGTGCGCGGCGCGGCGGACCCGCTCGACGTCGAAGCCCGGCAGGCCGATGCCCGCGGCCGAGCGCGCCATCCGCTCCAGGTGCCGGGTCAGGGCGAAGATCCGGCCGCGGTCGACCTTGACCGCCTCGAACACCCCGTCCCCGACGACGAAGCCGTGGTCCCGCGCGGAGGTCGTGGCCTCCGCCTCGGGGACCAGCCGCCCGTTCACCCAGAACACCGTCGACGTGACGTCCTGCACCACCGCCGCACCCCGCTCCCGTCCGTGCCGTCGTGACCGACCGCAGCGTACGGGGCTCAGCCCTCCAGCGCCGCGCGCGCCACCAGGCCGCCCCAGGCGGTCGCCCGGTCCAGCTCGCCGTCCGCCAGCGGGCCGTGCATGCCGTGCACGAAGAACCCCTGCGGCGGGGCCACCAGCCGGCAGCCCGCGGACCGCAGCCGCCGGGCCATGCCGCTCGCCGCGCGCTTCGGCACCGGGCGGTTCACCCGGGTGTCGAACGTCGCCGCGACCGGGGCGGGCACCGCGGTGAGCTGCTCCAGCCACTCGCGGACGCCGCGGCCCGCGTCGGCGCCGGGCTGGCTCTCCGCCGCGCGCCGGGCCTCGTCCGTCGTGAGGTGGGTCGGCCGGCTCGCGCGGGTCTCGGGGCGGCTCATCGAGAAGGCGTGCGTCGGCCCGCCGACGACCAGGACGTCGGTGCGCAGGTCGTCCGCGACCTCGAGCACGTTGACCACCGTGACGTCGGCGTCGGGCAGCGCGGCCCGGAGCCCCTCGGCCACCGCGTGCGCCACGGCGCGGCTGTTCCCGAACATGCTCTCGTACACCACGTGCGCGCGCACGGCGCCTCCCCTGCCCGGGCGGCCGCCCTCCGGCCGCTGGCCGTCCACCGTAGGACCCCCGGCCGGCCCCGGCCTGGGCCGACGGTCCCGGTGGGGCTCCCGCGCCGGCAGGTCGGCGCGTCAGTCGGGCAGCGCCTCCGCGTGCGGCGCCGGGCGGGCGGTCCGGACCGACCGGGCGGCGTGCTCGACCACGGACGCGGCCACGGCCTCGACGCTGCGCCCCTGCTCGGCGGCCAGCACCGCGAGCACGTGCCGCGCCTCGTCCTCCGGGCAGCCGCGCACCTCCATCAGCGCACCGACGGCCTGCTCGATCCCGGCGCGCGACCGCCGCGCGCTGAGCACGGCCGGCGCGGGGGCGGGCCGGACCGGGATGGAGCTGTGCAGGGCGATCAGCGACGCGACCTGACCCGCGAAGCCCGCGGCGCGCCGCACCTCGGCGGGGCCGGCCGCGCCGGGTGCGTCGAGGTACAGGGACAGGGCGACGCGACCGCCGCGCGGCACCTCGGCCGCGACCACCACCGCGGAGCCGAACCCGGCGGCCACGGCGGCGTCCCGCCAGCCCGGCCACGCCGACGCCTCGGCCAGGTCGGGGAGCACCACCTCGCCGGGCTCGTCCAGGAGGGCGCGCCACGGGGCGGCGCCGCCGGCCCGGTCGCCGACGCCGTCGCACGCCGCCGCCCGGTCCCCGACCGCCGCGAGCCCGCGATCGCCGTCCCGGCGCCGCACCCGCACGGTGGCCTCCGCCGCGGCACCGGTCGCCGCGGACGCGGACCGCACGAGGTCGTCGAGCATCGCCCGCACGCTGCGCTCCGGTTCGGAACCGGGCGTGGCCGCACGTCCCTCCGTCATGTCCGCCCCCTTTGGGCAGCGGATGACGCGCGGGGCTCGTCGACGAGCCGCATCGGGTGCGTGCGCTGCCGGACACGCCCGGTCATCGTGGCACGTCGCCGGGTCGCGCCACCACCGCCGCGGCCGTGCGGGTGGAGCACGCGCCCGGGCGTCCCCCGTCCGGGTGAGGCGTCAGCGCCCGCCGAACGCGGTCCGGCGGTCCAGGACGTCCGCCGCGACGTCTGCGAGCCGCACGCCCTCGGCCCAGGCACGGGCGCGCAGGAGGGCGTGCGCGTCGTGCGGCGGGCGGCCGGTCTGCGCGACGACCATGCCGACCGCGCGCTGCACCGGCCCGCCGCCGGGCGGCTCGGGGGCGCCGAGCAGGGCGGGCGCGAGCGCGTCGGCGAGCACCTGCCCCGGGTCGGTGCGCGGTCCGCCCGGCCCGTCGCGGCCCTCCGGGCCGGCTGCCCCGTCCGGGCTCCCGGCCGCCCCGTGCACGGCCAGGACCGCCACCGGTCCGCGTGCCGCGCGCACCGGCCACGCGCGGACCACGAGCGGCCGGCCGTCCCCGGGGATGCCCGCGGCGGCGGCCGCGAAGGCGGCCAGCGACGCCGGCACGGGCGTGTCCGCGCCGAGGACGGCGGTCACCGGCCGCCCCTCGCGGAACGCCCGGACCGCGGGCCCGTCGCCCACGACCTCCTCGAGGTCCGCGAGCCGCGCTGCGACCTCGTCCGTCGCGCAGACCGTGGCGCCGGCCGGCTCGGCCGGCGCGCAGGTGACCGAGCCGCCGTCGGCGCCGAGGAGCGCGACCGCCGCGCGGCACAGCCCCTCCGGCCCGGCGCCGGCGCGCTGCCGCGCGACCGCGCGCGCCAGGGCCAGCAGCAGGTCGTGGCGGTCCGTCACGCGGCCAGTGTCGGGCCCACGGCACGGTCCCGCACGCCGAGCGCGCGCACGGTCCGGCGCGGCCGGGCGGGCGGGCTACCCCAGGGCGTCGAGCACGGCGCCCAGGTTGCGCTCGCACCCGGCCCGGTGCGCGTCGGCCTCCGGGCCGGAGTACCCCCGGGGCCCCATCTCGACGAGCAGCACGAGCGACATGTACAGGCGGTACAGCAGCAGCCGGGCGTCGCCTGCCGGCGTGCCCAGGGCCAGCACCCCGCCGGCGTCGGCGTACCCCGCCAGCAGGGCCTCCGGCACGGGCCCGAGACCGGTCTGGTCGGCGCCGGCGAGCTCGAGCAGCGGGTCGCCCCACACGGCGCGCTCCGGGTCGATCAGCCCGGTGAGCGTGACGGTGGCCGGGTCGACGAACAGGTTCGCGTCCCACAGGTCGGTGTGCACCAGCACCGGCCGGCGCACCTCGGCGAGCGCGCCCCGGTGCCGGTGCAGCGCGGCCCGGATCGCGGCGACGGGCAGGCCGGTCCCCGAGCGGGCGGCGTCCTCCAGCAGCGCGCCGGTCATCCGCGCGAAGGCCTCGGGCCACGTGCCCGCCTGCAGGCCCGCGGCCGGGTTCGGGTAGCCGAACCGCTCGCCGGTGACCGCGTGCAGCCGCGCCATGAGGGCCCCCAGCTGGGGCCGGACGCGCTCGCGCATGTCGTCCGGCAGGCGGCCGCCCACGGCGAGCTCGGTGAGCGGGGCGCCGTCGAGGTGGCTCGCGACCACGACGTCCGACGGCACGGCCGTCCGGCTGAAGTCGGTGAGCAGGAGGCGGGGCAGCAGCAGCTCCGGGCGGTCCGCGCCGAGCCGGTAGACCTGCGCCTCCGTCCGGAGCAGGTCGAGCTCGTAGGTGAGCAGCCGCTCGGTGGCGGTGGGCGCCGTCTTCGCCACCACGCGGGTGCCGTCGGCGAGCGTCGCACGGAAGGTGGTGGCGAACATGCCGCCGGTCAGCCGCTCGAGGTCCACCACCTCCCCGAGCGGGGCGAGGACGCCGGGCAGGGCGTCGCGCAGGTGCTGGTCGGGCTCGGTGCGCAGCATGGCGGCCACGGTAGCGGCGGGTCCCGGCGCCGCGTGTGGGACCTCCGGGGCAGACTGGGCCGGATGGACGACAAGGCGATGCTCCACCGGTACCTGCGGTCCGAGCGGGACGGGCTGCTCCGCGCGCTCGACGGGCTCGACGACTACGCCGCCCGGCGCCCGGTGACGCGGACGGGCACCAACCTCGCGGGCCTCGTCAAGCACGTCGCGAGCGTGCAGCTCGACTACCTCGGTGTGGTCTTCGGCCGCCCGTCCGGGCGCCCGCTGCCGTGGTTCGCCGACGGGGCCGAGCCGGACGCCGACCTGTGGCTGCCCGCCGACGAGACGGTCGAGCAGGTCCGGGAGCTGCACACCTTCTCGGCCGCGCACGCCGACGCGACGATCGAGGCGCTGCCGCTCGACGCCCCGGGCCGGGTGCCGTGGTGGCCGGACGACCGCGCGGACGTGACGCTGCACCGGGTGCTCGTGCACCTGGTCGCCGAGACCGCCCGGCACGCCGGCCACGCGGACATCCTGCGGGAGACGATCGACGGCCGGGCGGGCGACGGGCCGGCGGACCCGAACCTGTCGCCGCGGGACGACGCCGGCTGGGCGGCGCACCGCGCGCGGATCGAGGACGCCGCCCGGGCTGCGTCACGCCTCTGACCTGTGGCACCGTGTCCGCCGTGAGTCCCGCCGACCCGCAGTCCCTGTTCCCGGGCAAGCAGTTCATCAGCACCGCCCTGGAGGTCCTCGAGACCAAGACCACCATGTCCGGCGGGCTCGCGCGCCGGTACCTGCAGCGCGCGGCGATGGCGGGCGTGATCATCGGGCTGCTGTACGCGACCTACTACGCCGTGCTCGCGGCGTTCACGGCGGTCGGCGTGGGCGACGACACGCTGCGGCCGGTCGGGCGGGTGGTCGGCGCCGTGGTGTTCGGCTGGGCGCTGGTGTTCATCTACTACTCGCGCTCCGAGCTGCTGACGTCGAACATGATGATCGTCTCGATCGGCGCGTACCACCGGCGCACCTCGTGGGGACGCGCCCTGCGGCTGCTCGGCCTCTGCTACCTGGGCAACGTCCTCGGCGGGCTGTTCGTCGCCGTGCTGCTCCGGTTCTCCACCCTGGTCGAGGGCGCGCCGCTGGACGAGATGGTGGACTCCGTCGCCCACAAGCTCGCGTACGTCGCCGACGGGCCCGTCGGGTGGGTCGACCTGCTGGTCCGCGCGCTGCTGTGCAACTTCTGCATCAACATCGCGATGCTGCTCGTCTACAACGGCCTCATCAAGGACGACCTGACCAAGTGCCTGGTGATGATCACGTCCGTGTTCATCTTCGCGTTCCTCGGCCTGGAGCACTCCGTCGCGAACACCGTGCTGTTCTCGATCGTCGGGCTGCAGGAGGGGCTGGACCTCGGGGCCGCGGCGGGCAACGTCGGGATCGCCCTGCTGGGCAACTTCCTCGGCGGCGGGCTGCTCATCGGCCTGTACTACGCCTACGTCAACGACGACACGGAGTGGCTGCGCCAGAACGCGCAGCCGCCCGCCGGGCGGTAGCGGGCACCGGTCAGCGGTACGCGGGGCCGCCGGGCAGGTCGAACAGCTCCTCGAGCGTGCCGACGCCCCGGCGCTGCATCTCGCCGACCAGGTCAGTGCCGACGTACCGCAGGTGCCAGCCCTCGGCGGCGAACCCGGTGACCGCCTGACCCGCGGCGGTGTACCGCACCACGAACCCGAACTCCCCCGCGCGCGCCGCCACCCACCGGCCCTCGTCCGTCTCGGCGAAGCAGTCCTGGAAGTCGCAGTCGGGCCGGCTCCCGCTGCCCACGTCGACCGCGAGGCCGGTCTGGTGCTCGCTGTGCCCCGGGCGGGCCGAGACCTCGTCCGCGCGCGGGGCGCCGACCTGCGCGGCCCAGCCGGCGTGCACCCCGGCCTGGTAGTCGTACGACCGGAACCCGCTGCGCAGCTCGAGGCGGACCCCGTCCGCGGCGGCGGCCGCGAGCATCCGGGTCAGGGGGTCCTGCACGACCGCGCGCACCTGGTAGGCGCCGACCGCGACGAGGTCCGGCGGGGACCAGGTCGCGGGCTGCAGCGGCAGGGCCTTGTTCACCACGATCCACACGGAGGCGGGGTCCGTCGTCGACTCCCGCGCGAGGTCCAGGCCGGCTCGGGCGGGCGGCGTGAGCTCCTCGGGGGTGCTCCACGGGATGTCGGGCGTCCGGAGCGACGGGCGCGGGTCGCCGGCCGGGGCGAGGCCCGCGGTCGACGGGGTCGCAGCCGGGGCCGGCCCTCGGTCCTCGGCTCCGGCGGACGCCCGGGGGGCCGGGTCGGCGGCGGGTGCGGCGGTCCGGGTCCGGTGGGGGTCGGGCGGGTCGAGCAGGCCGCCGTCGTGCACGGCCAGGCCGAGCGCGAGCCCGCCGGCGACCACCGTCGCGAGCGCCTGCGTCCCCCGGCGCACCGCACGCCCGGCGTCCCCCGCCGGCCGGTGCCGCCCGCGTCGCGCGCGCGTCCCTCGGGCGTGCTGGGGGCGCGGGGTCACGGCGGTGCTCCTGGGGTCGAACGGCGGTGGCCTGGGCCGGCCTGGGGTGGTCGGTCCCCCAGTGTCCGCCGGATGTCCGCCCAGGTCCAGGCGCCGCCGGGCGCGCGACCCGGCTGACGACGCGCCGACCGGATCTGAGTGGTGACGGACGCCCGCGGCTGAGTGGCGCCCGGCGCGGGGCAGCGTGCGACGCCGCGCCGTCAGAGCTGGAGGTCGCGGGCGAGCGCCGAGAGCGCGGACCCCTGCCGCCGCCCGTCCAGCGCCAGCCCCCCGCCGGCGGTCGACCGCACCGACCCCGCCGCGAGCAGCTCGTCCACGGCGTCCGCAGCGTCGTTGTCCCGCACCCAGCGCCGCAGGTCGGGGCCCGTCATCGGGCGCCCGAGCAGCGCCGCGAGGAGCCTCGCCTTCGTCAGCGGGTCGCTGCTCCCGGTCAGGACGGCGGACGTCCCCAGCACGGTCTCCATCTGCGCGCCCTCCTGCGGTCCGCGCCGCGGCCTCCGTCCGGCAGCGGTCACGATCCAGCCTGCCCGCCGCGCGGCCCCCTGGGTGGTCCTCGGAGACGCTGCGTGGGTGGAGCCCCCCGGGTCGAGCGCTGCGCGGTACTCGCGCACCGCCTCCTCGACCAAGCCCGGGGTCAGCCGGGCCACCGGGTGCACGTCCACCACCAGCGGCTCCCGGTCGGGCCCGCGCCCGGCCTCCCGGCCGGTGAGCACCCAGGGGTAGCGGTCCCCGCCCGCGAGGTGCCCGTACTGGCAGACCTGGCGCGCGACCCACTGCCGAGCCGGACGGTCCCACCACGGCTCGGGGCTCAGCCGGTTCACGCTCAGGCCCGGCAGCGTCGCGCCGCTCTCACCGTCCACGCTCGGTCCCGCCGCGTCGGCCGCCGGGCCGGCGCTGACGCGCACGTAGGCGGTCGCGCCCAGCAGGTCGAGGAGCTCCACCAGCTCGTCCAGCCGGTGGAGCAGGACCAGGTCGCCGTCACCGGCCGGCATGGCGCCTCCTCCCGCACGGGCGGCACCGCCGGCGGCGCTGGGCCGCCGGCGGTGCCGTTCCGTGCTGCCGTCCCGTCAGCCCTGCTGCGGGGCCTCCTTGACCTCCTGGGCGGACTGCTGGGCCTGGTCGCGGAGGTCCTGCGCCGCGCCGGCGCCGTGCTCCTTGACGGTCCCGGCGGCCTCGGTGGCCCGCTCCTTCACCGTCTCGACGGCCTCGCGGGCGGGCTCGCGCAGCTGGTCCGCCACCTGGGCGGCGGCCTCCTTCACCTGCGGCACCGCCTGCTCCTTGACGGCCTGCGCGGCCCGCTGCTCCTGCCGGGAGGCCGGCAGCAGCGACGCGGCGAGCAGCCCGACGCCGAACGCGATCAGGCCCGCGGCGAGCGGGTTGCCCTCCGCCTGCCGCGCGACGGCGTGCGGGGCGTCCCGGACGCCCGACGCCACGTCGCCGGCCACGGAACGGGCCGAGCCGCCCGCGCCGCCGACGGCGCCGCCCACCGAGTCGCGGGCGTCGTGCACGCTGCCCATGACGCGGTCACGCACGGCGCCGACCTTGCCGCGCACCCGGTCCGCCTGCCGGTGGGCCATCTGGCGGGGGTCCAGCGCGTCGCCGACCGCGTCGACGTCCGCGGACAGGTCCGCCCGCGTCTGCTCGATCCGCTCGCGGATCACGTCCGGGTCCTCACTCATGGTTCGCCTCCTCGTCCCCCTTGAGGGCGTTCGGGATCTTCTTGACGGTCTCGGCGGTGCGCGGGGCACCCTTCACCCGGCGGAGCTCGCCGCGCCCGCGCACGGCGAGCACTGCGGCGATCACCGCCCAGATGAGGGCGACGACGACCGCCGACCAGGCCTTGCCGATCGGCAGGCCCCACCACAGCGCGACGGACAGGAACGCCAGCACGAAGTGCCCGGCGACGCCGGCGCCGGCGAGCATGCCGGTCCCCCGGCCGGCGCGCTTCGCCGACTGGCTGATCTCGGCCTTCGCCAGCTCGACCTCCTGGCGGACCAGGGCGGACAGGTCCTGCGTCACCGCCCCGATGAGGTCGCCGATCGACGGGCGGTCGCCGCCGTCCGAGCCCGGGGCGGTGCCCGGTGCGGAGCCCGGCGTCGCGCCCGCGCCCGCCGATGGCGGGGGCGTCGCCCCGAGCGGCACCCCCGCGGCCGGGCCGGTGCCCGGTGCGGCGGCGACGGTCGGGTCCCCCGGCCCGGTGGTCACGGCTGCTCCTCGCGGCGGATCCCGGCCAGCGGGTCGCCGCCGGCGGTCCCGGCGTCGTCGGCGCCCGGCAGGTGGCCGGGGGTCGGTGCGACGGGCGCCTCGCCGCCGCTCGCGGCCCAGGCGCGCTCCTCGCCGGTGGCGGGCGCGGTCCACGGGGCGTCCCCGGTGCTGGCGGGTCCGGGCTCGCGGTGCTGCGGCTCGCCGACGACGTCGACCTCCGCCACCTGCGCCGTGCCGCCGGCGACCACGCCGGGCCCGCCGGCGAACGACGCCGACCCGGCGCGCGCCGTCGACGAGGTGGTCGACGTGCCGCCCGACGGGGCGTCCTTGAGCCCCCGGGTCAGCCGCCCGGCGAGCACGCCGGCGCCGGCCGCCAGGGCGAGGAACAGCCCGGGGCGCCGCCGCGCGAAGTCCGTGACCTCGCTCAGCACGTCGCCCGGCTCCCGGTCCTCCAGCCAGGTGGCGACCGAGCCGGTGCGCCCCGCGACCTGCCGGACCAGGTCGCCCGCGAGGCCGCCCTGCTCCGACGCGTCGGCCATCCGGCCGAGCTCGTCCCCGAGCGCACGCAGCCCGGAGGCCGCCCGCGCCTGCTGGTCGGAGGCCTGGCCGCGCAGGCCCTCCCGGGCCTCACCGAGCAGGTCGCGCGCCTGCCCCTTGGCCTCCGCGACGACCTCCCCCGCCTGGTCCTTCGCCTCGTGCAGCAGGCCCTGCCCGCTGTCCGCCGCGGCGTGCGCGAGGCCCTGTGCCTCGTCGCGCGCCGTCCCGACGGCGGCCTTCGCACCGCCCGTGTCCTGGGAGCTCATCATCGCGTCCTCCTCACTCGCTCTTGAAGGTGTCCTTCAGCTTCCCCGCCGCCTTCTCCGCGAGGTTGGGCTGCGGGGTCGTCCCGTACAGCCGGGGGTCCGGCTGCGTGGGCGGCGGCATCGGCACGCCCGCGGGCGGCTCTGCCACGTAGGTGAACTCGCCGAGGCCGTCCGGGGTCGGGCCGGAGGCCCACGAGCCCTGGTCGGCGGCGGCGCCGTCCGAGAAGTTGATGTACTGGTACGCCACGTCGCGGTCCTCCTGGACGAGCGGGAAGTTGCTCGGCACCGGCAGGCCCTCGAAACCCTCCTCCTGCAGCTCCCGGGCGGCGGCGATCCACTGGTTCTGGTGCATCGTGTCCCGGGCCAGCAGGAACGCGAGCAGGTCGCGCACGCCGTGGTCGTCGGTCATGTGGTAGAGCCGCGCGACCTGCACCCGGCCCTGCATCTCGGCGTTCGCGTTCGCCGTGAAGTCGGCGAGCAGGTTGCCGCTGGCCGTGACGTACCCGGCGCTCCACGGGTTGCCCATGCTGTCGACGGGCCGGGCGCCGGCGCCCGCGACGATGGCGTGCTGCAGGTCGGTCCCGCCGAGGACGGCGGCCACCGTCGGGTCCGCCTGGACGGCGTCCTCGGTGATGCCGACGGGCGCCTTCTCGAGCAGCTGGGCGATCATCGTCGCGAGCATCTCGACGTGCCCGAACTCCTCGGCACCGATGCCGTAGAGCAGGTCCCGGTACTTGCCGGGCAGGTGCGTGTTCCAGGACTGGAACCCGTACTGCATGGCGACGGTGATCTCGCCGTACTGCCCCCCGAGCACCTCCTGGAGCTTGCGGGCGTAGACGGCGTCGGGACGGTCGGGCGTGGCCTGGTGCTGGAGCTCCTGGCGGTGGAAGAACATCGCGACCTCCGTGCCCCGCGCAGGGCGGGGCACCGGTTGTGCGGGTGCGGGCACCGCGGTCGCGTGGGCGGGAGCCGTTCCGGCAACCGCCCCCGTCGGCCGGGGATGGCGCCGGCGGGCTTCCTCCGCCGGTGACGTCGGGCGGGACCCTCGGGGTCACCGCCTGCAACGACGCTAGGTCAGGTGTGCAGGGGTCGCCACAGGAAGACGTCGCCGCAGGTCAGGAGTCCGGGCGGGACTCGTGGCCCGGTCGGCCGTGCGTGCGGTTCCGCTCCTTGAGCTGGGACTCGTGCACGTGGCGGCGGCCGTCGAGCAGCCGGTCGCGGGTGCGCCGCTCGGCCTCGGCGAACGTGCGGTAGTAGCCGTCGTCGAAGTCCTCGACCACCTGGAACGTCCAGCGACCGGCGAGCACGTTGCGGCCCACGACCTCGGCCCGGAGCTCGTCCGCGACGTCGGGGTGGCCGGCGGCCTCGAGGCGGTCCAGGGCCTCCGCCAGCTCGGCGTCGGCGCGGCCGATCAGGCGGTGGAAGGCGTAGAGCATCCCGCGGGCGTGCTCGACGACCTCGAACGCCGCGGTCACGCCGCCGACGGCCTCGACCACGTCGTCGGGGACGCCGGGCGGGGGCAGGTGGGCGGGGTCGGGGGCGTCGGCGGGGCTGCGGGACGGGTCCTGGGGCGTCATGCGGCCCATCGTGCGGCGGCGTCCGGCCGCCCGCGATCCGGGGCGCCGGGGACGCCGACGTATCCGGCGGGCCTCGTCGTCCGTCGTCCCGGTGGACGGCCCGACCGCGGCCGCCCGGAGAGGACATCATGGCCACCATGACCATCAGCACCGGACCGGCCGACGCCCCGGTCGCCGGTGACCTGACCGCCCGCGTCCGGGCCGCGCGGCGCGAGCTGCTCGAGGTGCTGGAACCGCACCGGCCCGCGCTGTACCGGTTCTGCCCCGGGCTCACCGGGTCGGCCTGGGACGCCGAGGACCTCGTCCAGGACACCCTCGCCCGGGCGATGACCCGGGCCGCGGAGACGTACGCCGGCATCGCCGACCCGCGGGCCTGGCTGTTCCGGGTCGCGCGCAACCTGGCGGTCGACGAGTGGCGACGGCACCGGCCCCTCCCCGTGGCCGAGGTGCCGGAGCGCGCGGCACCGGACGCGGCGGACCCGGCGGAGGTGCGGGACGCCCTCGCCGCGGCCGCGCTGCTCCCGCCGCAGGCGGAGCGCCGCGCTGGTGCTCCGGGAGGCGTTCGACCTGCCGCTGGCCGAC
The DNA here is from genome assembly GCF_014201095.1 of Cellulomonas hominis. NCBI lineage: Bacteria > Bacillati > Actinomycetota > Actinomycetes > Micrococcales > Cellulomonadaceae > Cellulomonas > Cellulomonas hominis. Next base: position 4,145,838 of record NZ_JACHDN010000001.1, read on the forward strand.
ATCGCCGACGTCCTCGGCACGACCGTCGGGGCGGTCAAGGCGGCGCTGCACCGCGGGCGCGGGCGGCTGGCCGACCCGGCCCCGCGCCGGCCTGCGGCCGCCTCGACCGCCCTGCTGGACCGCCTGGTGGACGCCTTCGGCCGGTACGACGTCGACGAGGTCGCGGCGCTGTTCCGGGACCGGGCCGTCGCCGAGGTCGTCGGGGTGGCGGTCGAGACCGGCCGGGACGAGATCCGGGACAGCTCGCTCACGCACGTGTTCGTCCTCGAGGCGCACGCGGTCCGGTACGCGGCCGAGCGCGTCGACGTGCTCGGCGAGCAGGTCGTCGTGCTGCGGGAGGCGCTGCCGGACGGTCGCGGCCCGCTGCTCGACGCCTTCCGCGTCGAGGAGCTCGACGGAGCCGTGCAGCGGGTCCGCTGGTACTACTACTGCCCCGAGGTGCTCGCCGAGATCGCCGAGGAGCTCGGCGTGCCCGTGCGGACGCACGGGCACCTGCACGACTGACTGTGAGGCTTGTGCCTGCGGCTCGCTGAGCGGTGGGCTGTGTTCGGTGGGTGCGCGCGTGACTCTACGTCTGACTGGCTTCGTGCCTTCGAGCGGACTTGTCCGCGCGTGCCTGCCGGCCCCGGCCCGACCGGAGTTGCTGGCCTGATCAGGAGCTTGACCGCCCGTGGACGCGGGCGTGTCCCGTCACAGTCCTGCCGATCTCCAGCCGGACCGGAACCTCACGTTCCTCCGGTCGAAGGAGTACGCAGTGACCAGTCTGGCTGAACGCGTCGATCTCGTCATCGGGGTCGACACCCACAAGCACACCCACACCGCCGCGGTCGTGGACGCGACCACTGGCGGCACGCTCAGCGAGTTGACCGTCAGCACCGATCCGGGTGGCTATGGCGAGCTGCTGACCTGGGTCGGCGCGATCCGTGGTGGCTCGCGGGTCTGGGCGTTGGAAGGTGGCGGCGGCTACGGCGCCGGTCTGGCCCGGTTCCTCGGGTCGGCCGGTGAGCAGGTCGTGGAGCTGGACCGCCCGAAGCGAGCCGCCCGACGTCATGGCGCGAAGTCCGACTCCCTGGACGCGGTCCGCGCCGCACGCGAGGCCCTGGCCCGCGAGCACCTCGCGCGGATCAAGGACGACGGTCCTCGCGCCGAGCTCGCCGTTCTCATGGCGGCCCGCCGCTCGGGGGTCGAGGCCGCGACCCTGGCTCAGCGCCAGCTGCTCGCTCTGGTCACCGCGGCGCCAGAGGAGCTGCGCGCCGTGCTGCGCGGGGCGAACACGACCGTGACGGTCCAGACCGCCGCCCGGTTGCGGACCCGATCGGCCTGGGACCGTCAGACGGTGACCACCGCGAACGTCCTGCGGACCCTGGCGCGCCGGGTCCTGACCCTGCAGGGCGAGGCCCGCGACCACGAGACCGCGATCGGTGAGATCGTGCGCTCGTGGCGGCCCGACCTGCTGACCCAGCCCGGGATCGGAGCCCTCACCGCCGCCCAGGTCCTGATCGCCTGGTCCCACCCGGGACGGATCCGCTCCGAGGCCGCGTTCGCGATGCTCGCCGGGACCGCCCCGATCCCCGCGTCCTCAGGCATGACGATCCGGCATCGGCTGAACCGTTCCGGGGACCGCCAGCTCAACCGCGCGCTGCACGTCATCGCCCTGTCTCGCGCCCGCTACGACCAGCGCACCCGCGACTACATCGACCGCCGCCGCGCCCAGGGCAAGACCGACCGCGAGATCCGCCGCTGCCTCAAGCGATACATCGCCCGCGACCTGTTCCGCCAACTCGAACACGGCCCACTCCCGGCTTGACGAACCATAGGAGCGTCCGTCAGGCCTCGTGCAGCACCCGGCCGCCGCCCAGCACGAGGGCGCGCGGCGGGGTGCGCACGAGGGCGTCCATCGGGTTCTCGGCGTCGAGCAGCACGAGGTCCGCCCGGGCGCCGGGCACGAGGTCGTGCCGCTCGCGGCCGACCGCCCATGCGCCCTTGCTCGTGGCGGCCTCGACCACGCGGAGCAGGTCCTCGTCGCGGACGAGGCTGCTGGCGCGGGCGAGCTGCCACGCGATGCCGAGGGTGTCCCCCGTGCCGTAGGGGCTCCACAGGTCGCGGATGCCGTCGGTGCCGAGCCCGAGGCGCACCCCGGCGGCGTCGAGCTCCGCGACGGGCAGCTGCGGGAGCCGGAGCGGCGCCACCGTCGTCATCGACATGCCCACGGCCCCCATCGCGGCGAGCAGGTCCGCCCGGCGCGCGTCCGGCAGCTGGGCGACTGCGAAGCCGTGCGCGAGGTTGACCTTGCCGTGCAGGCCCAGCAGCTCGGCCCGCTCGACGAGCAGCTCCACCTGGAACGCGCCGAGCTCCGCCGGGTCGTGCAGGTGCACGTCCACGCCGACGCCGTGCTCCGCCGCCAGCGCCAGCACCGCGTCCACCTGGCCGACCGGGTCGCGGTCGATCGTCGCCGGGTCGAGGCCGCCGACGTGCTCGGCGCCCGCCCGGGCCGCGTCGTGGAGCAGGTCCAGGACGCCGGGGCGGCGCAGGACCCCGTCCTGCGGGAAGGCCACCACCTCGACGTGCAGCGCGCCCTCGTACGCCGCGGCGGCCTCCCGGACCGCCTCGATGCCGCGCAGCCCGACGCCGAGGTCGACGTCCACGTGCGAGCGGATCGCGGTGGTGCCGTGCCGGACCATCTCCGCGAGCACGGCGGCGGTCGTCGCGACGCCGGGGATGCCGAGCTCGTCGCGCCGCGCCCGCTCGTGGCGGATCCGGCCGTCGGTGCCGCCCTCGCCGCCGTAGGACTGCCACGGCAGCCCCCACCAGGACTTGTCGACGTGCGCGTGCGCGTTCACCACGCCCGGCAGCGCGAGCAGGCCCCGGCCGTCCACGACCGCGTCGGCGGGGACGTCGTGCGGCACCGGCTCGACGCCGGCCGGGGTCAGGTCCGTGACGACGCCGTCGGCGACGTGCACGTCCACGGCCGGGCCGCCCCAGGGGCGGACGTCGCGCACCAGGCGCACGGGACGGAGGGACGGCAGCGGGGCGGGCTCGGTACGCACGCGTCCATCCTCCGTCACGCGGAGGGGGTAGGTTGTCCGCCATGTCCGCGTCGCAGACCTCGTGGTGGCCCGCCTCCTAGGCGGACCTCGACGCGTCGACGACCGCCCTGACCGGTGGTCGTGCGGCGGGAGCGTCCGGACGGGTGCCGGTCCCGACCCGGAACGGCTCCCATGACGACTCTCCTCGACTCCCTCCTGACCGACGACAGCACGCCGTTCGCCGTGCTGCGCCGCGAGGGCTCCCCCGTGCTCGACGTCCTGACCGGCGACGTGGCCGACGTCGACCGGCTGGCCGACATCCCGCTGGACGGCGGCACCGTCCTCGCCCTCGTGCCCTTCCGGCAGGTGCACGAACGCGGGTTCGCCGCCCACGACGACGGGGCGCCGCTGCGCTGCCTGCGGGTGCGGCACCACGAGCGGGTGCCGCTGGCCGACGCGCTGGCCGTGCTGCCGCCGGTCCCCGTGCCGCTCGAGGCCCACGGGTTCGACGTCGACGACGCGACGTACGCCGAGCGGGTGCGGACCGTCGTCGACGACGAGATCGGCCGCGGCGAAGGGGCGAACTTCGTGCTGCGGCGCGACTTCGTGGCCACCACCACCGCGGCGTCCGGGACCGCCGTGCTCGGCTGGCTGCGGGCGCTGCTGGAGCAGGAGCAGGGCTCGTACTGGACGTTCGCGCTGCGCACGCCGGGGCTCGCCGCGGCCGGGGCGACCCCGGAGCGGCACGTCAGCGTCGCCGGCGGCGTCGCGCGGATGAACCCGATCAGCGGCACGTTCCGGCACGGGGAGCGGCCGCCCACCGGGGCCGAGCTGCTCGCGTTCCTCGCGGACGGCAAGGAGAGCGACGAGCTCTTCATGGTCGTCGACGAGGAGATGAAGATGATGAGCGCCGTCTGCCCCGACGGCGGGCGGATCCTCGGGCCGTACCTCAAGCAGATGTCCCGGCTCACGCACACCGAGTACGTGCTGGAGGGCCGCACCGGCCTCGACGTCCGCGAGGTGCTGCGCCTGACGATGTTCGCGCCGACCGTCACCGGGTCGCCGATGGGCAACGCGTGCGCGGTGATCGCCCGGCACGAGACGACGCCGCGCGGGTACTACTCCGGCGTCCTCGCGCTGTTCGAGCCGGACGGCGACCGGTACGCGCTCGACGCGCCGATCCTCATCCGCACGGCGTACCTCGACGGTGCGGGCCGGGTGACCGTGCCGGTCGGGGCGACGCTGGTCCGGCACTCGACCGCGGCGGGCGAGGTGGCGGAGACGCACGCGAAGGCCGCGGGGGTGCTCACGGCGCTCGGCCTGCTGCCGCGCGCCGCGTCGGGGGACGGTCCCGCCCCGCGGCTCGCCGAGGCACCCGGGGTCGCGGCGGCGCTGGCCGCGCGGAACGACCGGCTGGCGTCGTTCTGGCTGCGGCCGCAGGGCGCCGGGGCGGCGCGCGCGGGCGGGCGGACGGCGCTGGTCGTGGACGCCGAGGACCAGTTCACGACGATGCTGGCGCACCAGCTCCGGCACCTCGGCCTGGCGGCGCGCGTCGTGCCGTGGGACGCGGTCCCGGCGGACGCGGACGTGGACGCCGACCTGCTCGTGCTCGGCCCGGGGCCCGGCGACCCGCGACAGCCGGGCGACCCGCGGATCGCCCGGCTGCGGGCGCTGCTGGGCCGGCGGCTCGCGACGGGGGCGCCGACGCTGGCGGTGTGCCTCAGCCACCAGGTGCTCGCGCTCGAGGCGGGCCTCGCGGTCGAGCCGCTGCCCGCCCCGCGGCAGGGCCTCCGGCTGGAGGTCGACGTGTTCGGCGAGCCCGCCGCGATCGGGTTCTACAACACGTTCGCCGCGCGGGTCGCCCCCGGCACGGTCCGGACGCCCCGGCACGGCCTCGCGGTGTCGGCCGACGCGACGGGTGTCGTGCACGCCCTGCGGGGCCCGGGGGTCGCGTCCGTGCAGGGGCACCTGGAGAGCGTGCTGTCCTCCGACGGGCTCGCGACGCTGGACCGGCTGGTCACGCCGCTGCTGGGGTGAGTGTCGGACGTCGGGTCGAACATGTGTTCCATGCCGACCGACCTCCCGCCGCGCGCCGGGATCCTGCACGCCGACCTCGACGCGTTCTACGCCTCCGTCGAGCAGCGGGACGACCCCCGGCTGCGCGGCCGGCCGGTCGCGGTCGGCGGCGGGGTCGTCCTCGCGGCGTCGTACGAGGCGAAGCGCCGCGGTGTGCGGACGGCGATGAGCGGGCGGCAGGCGCGGTCGCTGTGCCCCGGGCTCGTGGTGGTGCGGCCGCGGTTCGACGCGTACGTCGCGGCGAGCCGGGCGGTGTTCGCGATCTTCGAGGACACCACGCCGGCCGTGCAGGGGGTGTCCATCGACGAAGCGTTCCTCGACGTGCGCGGGCTGCACCGCATCGACGCCCCGCCCGTCGACCTCGCCGCGCGGCTGCGCGCCCGGATCCGGACCGAGGTCGGGCTGCCGATCACCGTCGGCATCGCGCGGACGCCGTTCCTCGCGAAGGTGGCCAGCCGGGTCGCGAAGCCCGACGGCCTGCTCCTGGTCGACCCGCGGCGCGAGGACGCGTTCCTGCACCCGCTGCCGCTCGAGGTGCTGTGGGGCGTCGGCGACGTCACCGCCGCGAAGCTGCACGCGTACGGGCTCGCGACCGCCGGGGACGTCGCCGCGCTCCCGCAGCAGGTGCTCGTGTCCGCCCTCGGCCCCGCGATGGGCCGGCACCTGCACGCCGTCGTGCACGGCCGCACCCCCGACCTGGTCGAGACCGGCCGGCGACGGGGATCGGTCGGCGCGCAGCGGGCGCTCGGTCCGGGGCCGCACGACCCGGAGCACGTGCGGGCGGCGCTGCTGGGGCTGGTGGACCGGGTGTGCCGGCGGATGCGCGCCGGGCACCGGCTCGCGCGCACGGTCGTGCTGCGGCTGCGGTTCGCGGACTACACGAAGGCCACGCGGTCCCGGTCCTTCCCGCACGCCACCGCGACGGGCGCGTCCCTCGCGGCCGCCGCCGCGGCGCTGCTCGCCGAGGCCGGGCCGCTGATCCGCGAACGCGGGCTGACCCTCGTCGGCGTCGCGCTCACCGGCCTGGAACGGGACGACCACTGGCAGCCGACGCTCGACCTCGACGGACCCGACACGACCGGCCTCGACGGACCCCACACGACCGGCCTCGACCTCGCGGTCGACGCCGTCGCGGAGCGGTTCGGGTCCGGGGCGGTCGTCCGGGGCGCGCTGCTCCGGCACGGTGCCGGGCTGGAGATGCCGACGCTCCCCGACCCGGGCTGAGTGCCCTCAGCTGCTGCTCGCCGCCGCCGCCGTCGTCGCGGCCATCACCGCGACCATCGCGCCCGCGGCGGCGTCGACGGCCTCCCGCACCGCCTTCGCCGCCCACTCCCCCTGCGCCAGGTGCTTCGCCCGCCGCCGGAGCTCGCCCCGCCCGAGGCCCTCGTGGTCCACCGCCGCCGGCACCTGGTCCACCGCGGACAGCAGCGCGACGAGGGCGACCGTCCGCGGGTCCGGGGCGAGCCCGCGCACCAGGACGTCGGCCAGCCGCGCCCGGACCGACGCCTCGTACCGGACGTCCGCCGCGGGCCACCGGGTGCGCGGGAACAGCCCGAGGACGCGGTCGTCCTGCCGCCGGACCAGTCCGCGCCCCGCGAGCCGCTCGGACAGCACCGGCCGCAACCCCCGGCCCAGCAGGCCCACGAGCTCGCGGGCCGTGCGGGGCCGCTCGGCGACCCGCGCCTGGGCCGCACGCAGCACCGGGTCGGCCGGCGCGGGGGCGGGGGTGCCGGGCACTGCCGGGACGACGCGGGCCGACCGGCCCCAGCCGCCGCCGGGCACCACCACCACCGCGCCCGCCAGCGCCAGCTCCGCCAGCACCGCCCCGCCGAGGGCCTCGTCGACCGGGACGGCAGGGGTGCTGCCGCGCACGTCGTCCAGGAGCAGGAGCAGCAGGTCCTCCGCGAGCAGCATGGGCATGGAGTCGACCCTAGTCAGGGCCGCGGGTGCGGTGTGCCGGACGGCTCGGCGGGCGGATCCGCGTGATCGCGGGGCACCGACTCCTCCACAGGCGCGGTGCGCGTGCGTGGTCCCCAGGGTGGGGCTGCGCGGGGGTCGGGTGTGGGTGGCCGCGGATACGGTGAATTCATGGCTGACCTGCACGAACACCTCGACGGTGATCCCGCCGCGGGTGTGGTGCTGCCCCGGTACGGGGACGACGGTCGGTGCCTGACCGAGTACGGGCCGGACCCGGGTGCCGGGGCCGCACGCACGGCGCAGCAGCGGCAGATCGAGGCGATCGCGGCCTGCCCGCCCGGGCCCGAGCTGGATGCGTGGTTGCGGGGCTTGGACCTGTCGGTGCTGCCCGCCGGGGTCGTGCTCGAGGTCGTGGCCGCCTGGGACCGGATGGAGTCCTCCGCGCATGCCGGCAAGCTCGCCGCGGTGGCCGAGCTGGTGGTGCGCCCGACGATGGACCCGGACCGCACCCCGGGGTGTGGGGCCGCGCCGGTGGGGCGGGAGCGGGTGGTGGCCGGTGAGGTGGGGATGCGGTTGCGGTTGCCGGTGCTGACCGCCAGCCGGGTGGTGCGCGATGCCGTGCTGCTGGACGGGTTGCTGCAGGCCACCGGGCAGGCGCTGGCGACCGGGCACGTGGATGCCCGCAAGGCGGACACCTTGGTGCGTCGGGCACGGGACCTGCCGTATGAGGCGAGCCTGGCGGTGGAGGATGCGGTGCTGCCGGACGCGGACCAGTGCTCGCACGCGCAGTTCGAGCAGCGGGTGGAGCACGCGATCGCCCTGGTCGACGCCGAGGGTGCCGCGCTGCGGCACGCCAAGGCCCGCCAGGGTCGGCGGGTGACGCACCCGCGCCGGCGGCCGGACGGGATGGCCGCGATGTGGTGCGTGCTGAGCGCGCCGGACGCGGCCCGGTTGGACGGGGTGCTGGACCACACCGCGCGCGCCGCCCGCGCCCTGGGTGACCCCCGCACCCTGGACCAGCTACGCGCCGACGGGCTGCGGGACCTCGTCGTCGGGGACGTGCCGGCGAGCGAGGGTCCGGCGTTCGAGGTCCGCCTCCACCCACCCGCCCCGAAGCCGGCACCGGTCGACCGGACGTGGAGCACCCCGGGTGCACCGACGCGCCCGATGGCCCCCGAGCCGACCGCCACGATCACCCCGATCCTCGTCCCGCCCGCCGCGTCCGAGCCCGCGCCGACCGCCGCGCACGACCCTGCGCCCGGCGCCGCTGCTGCCCACCGCGGCCGCACCGCCACCGGGTGCGGCACCTGCGGCGGCCGCCCCGGCGCGCAAGTCCGGGTCACGATCGCCGCCTCCACCCTGCTCGGCCTGGACGACCAACCCGGGGACCTCGAGGGGTACGGGCCCATCGACGCGGTCACCGCCCGGGCCCTGGCCGCCGGAGGCGACTGGCAACGGATCGTCACCGACCCGCTCACCGAGCAGACCCTGGACGTCGGACGGCGCCGGTACCGACCACCGGCAGCGTTGGACGAGCACGTGCGGGTGCGGGACAAGACCTGCGCCGCACCCGGCTGCACCGTGCCCGCCACCCGCACCGACCTGGACCACACGATCGCCTACCACCCGCAACCCGGCGCCCCACCCGACACACCCCTGGATGGCACCGACGCGGGCAACCTCGGGCCGCTGTGCCGCGCGCACCACCGGCTCAAGACCGTCGGCGGGTTCCGGCTGCGGCAGATCGAACCCGGCCTGTTCGAGTGGATCACCCGCACCGGCCACCGCTACCTCGTACGCCCCGGCACCGGACGCTCCCTCCACACGACCACCGTCCCCCACGACGCCGAACCACCGTTCTGACACCACCACGCACCCACCGAGCGCGTCCCCCGGGGGCACGCCACGCCGCGGGCGCGTAGGGTCGGCAAGATCAGCGCCCCGGAGTCAGGACACGCCGCACCGGGGCCACCCGAGGATGGACGGGGGCACCGTCCGATGCCCGATGTGACCGGCGTGCAACCCGCGCTCAGCCTGGGGACCCGGGCGGTCGGCGGCGCGTTCACGCTCGACCTGCGGACCGGCACCTGGTGGTGGTCCGACGAGGTGTACGCGATCCACGGCTTCGCGCCGCACGAGGTGGTCCCGACGACGGAGCTCCTGCTCGCCCACAAGCACCCCGACGACCGCGAGCGGGTGCTGGACGTCCTGGACCGCGCGACCCGGACGGGCGCCGCCTTCTCGTGCGTGCACCGGATCCGGGACGCCCAGGGCCGGGACCGCGTGGTGACGGTGGTCGGCGAGGGTGTCGGCACGCTGGACGGCGGCGGGCCGGCGGAGCTGCACGGGTTCGTCGTGGACGTGACGGACGTGGTGCGCGACGAGGCGCAGGCCGCCGCGACGACGTCGATCGCCGCGTCCGCGCAGAGCCGCGCGTCGATCGACCAGGCGTGCGGGGTGCTCGCGTTCACCTACGGGACCGACCCGGAGGCAGGGTTCGCGATGTTGCGCGCTGCCTCCAACGACGCGAACGTCCCGCTGCGGGTGCTCGCGGCGGCCATCGTGGGGGCGCTGCCGGCGCTGCACGGGCAGACCGGCCGGGTCACGGCGTTCCTCGACGGGCTGCTGGCTCCGTCGCACCGGCCGACCTGAGCGGGGCGGCGACCGGGGACGTCACCCGTGGTGGGCGACGCGCGCGCGGGCGGCGACGGGGTGCGGCAGGATGGCGCCGCACCGCCGCCGACCAGGGAGCGAGATGCCGCGACCGCCCGCCCCGGAGCCGTCGGGCGTCCAGGGCCCCACGGGCACCGAGGGCCCCACGGGCGCCCGGGACCGTCCGCGTCGTCGCGCGCTCGCCCTCGTCCGCGCCGCCCACGCCGGGCCGGCGGTCGCGGTCACGCTGTTCGCCGGCGCGTACGCGGCGGGTGCCGCCGGGGCGGACGCCGGCCGGGCGGTGCTCGTCGCGGCGGCGGTGCTCGCGGGGCAGCTCTCGGTGGGCTGGTCGAACGACTGGATCGACGCGGACCGGGACCTCGCGGTGGGCCGGGCTGACAAACCGGTCGTGGCCGGTGACCTGTCCCCCGCCCTGCTGCGACGGGCGGCGTTCCTGGCAGCGGGGGCGTGCGTCGCGCTGTCGCTCGCGCTCGGTCCGGCGGCGGCCGCGCTGCACGTCGCCCTCGTCGCGGTCGCGTGGGCGTACAACGCGCGGCTGAAGTCGACGGTGTGGTCGTGGGCGCCGTACGCGGTGGCGTTCGGCGGGCTTCCGTCGGTGGCGACGCTCGGGGTGCCGGGCGGGGCGGACCTCGCGCCCTGGTGGGTGACCGCGGGCGGTGCGCTGCTCGGCGTGGGGGCGCACCTGGCGAACGTGCTGCCGGACCTGGAGGACGACGCCGCGACGGGGGTCCGGGGGCTGCCGCACCGGCTCGGTCGGCGGGGCACGGCGTTCGGCGCCGCGGGTGTGCTGCTCGCGGCGGTGCTCGTCGTCGTGCTGGGCCCGGCGGGAGCACCGGGTGGGGCGGGGGTGGTCGCGCTCGTGGCGGCGCCCGTGCTCACCGGGTCGGCCGTGTGGGTGGCGCTGCGCAGGACGACGAGCCGGTGGCCGTTCACGGCGGCGATCCTCACCGCGGGACTGGCGGTCGTGCTGCTCGTCGCGACGGGTTGATGGGCTGCGCGACCGACCGGCTGACGCGAAGGAGTCCCGCCGCAGCCGGGCCCTGCCCCTGCGGCCTGCCCCGCGGCGGGTGCCCGCGGTCGCGCGCGCGGGACGGCCGGGGCAGGATCGCGACCATGTCCCGGATCGTGGCAGTCGCCCCGGCGCTCCCCACGCACGTCTACCCGCAGGCGGAGATCAGCGCCGAGATCGGCGGCCTGCTGACCCGCGACCCGGGGCGGCGCGCGCTGCTCGACCGGGTGCACGCGTCCTCCGGCATCGAGACCCGGCACCTGGCGCTGCCGCTGGAGAAGTACGCCGGGCTGTCGTCGTTCGGGGAGTCGAACGACCTGTTCCTCCGGGAGGGTGCCGAGCTGGCCCGCCGCGCGGTGCTGGACGCGCTGGACGCGGCAGCGCTGCGCCCGGCGGACGTCGACGTGCTGGTGTTCACGACGGTCACCGGCGTGTCCGCGCCGTCGCTGGACGCGCTGCTGGTCGAGCCGCTCGGGCTGCGGCCGGATGTGCGCCGGGTGCCGTCCTTCGGGCTGGGGTGCGCGGGCGGGGCTGCGGGGTTGGGCATCGTGGCGGACCATCTGGCGGCGCACCCGGACGCGGTGGCGGTGCTGCTGTCGGTGGAGCTGTGCTCGCTGACGTTCCAGCAGGACGACGACTCGACGGCGAACCTCGTGGCGAGCGGCCTGTTCGGGGACGGCGCAGCGGCGGCGGTGCTGGTCGGCGAGGCGCGCGCGGCGGCGACCGGTGCGGCCGGCGTGGACGGTCCGGAGGTCGTGGGCGCCCGGAGCGTCCTGTACCCGGGCACGACCGGGGAGCTCGGCTGGCAGGTCGGCGGCTCGGGGCTGCGGATCGTGCTGTCGGGCGGGATGGCGGACACCGTCGCGGCGCACGCCGCGGGCGACGTCGCTGCGCTGCTCGCCCCGCTGGGCGCCACGGCGGCGGACGTGGACCGCTGGGTGGTGCACCCCGGCGGTCCGAAGATCCTCGACGCCGTGCAGGAGTCCCTCGGCCTGCCGGAGGGCGCCCTCGCGGTGAGCCGCGCGACGCTGGCCCGCACGGGGAACCTGTCGTCGGCGGCGGTGCTGCACGTGCTCGCCGCCACGGAGCCCGGGCCGCCGGGCGGGCTGGGCGTGGTGCTGGCGTTCGGTCCGGGTGTCGGGGCGGAGCTGGTGGCGCTGCGCTGGCCGGGGCGGGCCGCGGCGTGACCTCCGTCGCGTGGTTCGACCTGCTGGTGGCCCTCACCGCCGTCGAGCGGCTGGCCGAGCTGGTGGTGTCCGCCCGCAACGCCCGGTGGTCGTCCGCCCGCGGCGGCGTCGAGTCCGGTCGCGGGCACTTCCCCGCGATGGTGGCGCTGCACACCGGCCTGCTCGTCGCGTGCGTGGTCGAGGTCCACGCCGCGGACCGGCCGTTCCTGCCGTGGCTGGGCTGGCCGGCGCTGGTGCTCGTGCTGGCGAGCCAGGGGCTGCGGTGGTGGTGCATCGCGACGCTCGGCCCGCGCTGGAACACCCGGGTGATCGTGGTGCCCGGCCTGCCGCTGGTGCACCGCGGGCCGTACCGGTGGCTGTCGCACCCGAACTACGTCGCCGTGGTCGTCGAGGGGCTCGCCCTCCCGCTGGTGCACACCGCGTGGGTGACGGCGCTCGGGTTCACGGTGCTGAACGCGGTGCTGCTGCTGGGCTTCCGCATCCCGGCGGAGGAGCGCGCACTCGCCGCGGCAGGGCGCTGACGTGGCGGCGACGCCGGACGTCGACGTGCTCGTGGCCGGCGGCGGGCCGGTGGGGCTGGCCGCCGCGATCGAGGCGCGCCTCGCCGGGCTGACCGCCCTGGTGGTGGAGCCCCGGACCGGGTCCGTGGACAAGGCGTGCGGCGAGGGCCTGATGCCGCAGGCGGTGGCCGCGCTGGACCGGCTCGGCGTGGACCCGCCGGGGCGGCCGCTGGCCGGGATCGCCTACGTCCGGGACGACCTGCGCGCGGAGCACCGGTTCGCTGGACCCCCGGGGCGCGGGGTGCGGCGGACGACCCTGCACGCCGCGCTCGCCGCCCGCGCCGCGGATCTCGGGGTCGCACGCCTCCGCGGCCGCGTCACCGACCTGCGGCAGGACGCCGACGGCGTCGAGGCGGCCGGGGTCCGGGCGCGGTGGCTGCTGGGCTGCGACGGGCTGCACTCGACGGTGCGGCGCCTGACCGGGCTCGAGGCGCCGGCCGCCCGCGGGCGGGCCCGGAGGTTCGGCGTGCGCCGGCACTACCGGGTGGCGCCGTGGACCGACCTGGTCGAGGTGCACTGGGGCCGCCGCGCCGAGGCGTACGTGACGCCGGTGGCGCCCGGGCTGGTCGGCGTCGCGCTGCTGGGACCGTCGCCGATCGACGTCGACGCGGAGCTGGCCGGGATGCCGGTGCTCGCCGCACGCCTGGCCGGTGCCCCCGTGGACGCGGCCGACCGGGGCGCGGGGCCGCTGCGGCAGCGCACCCGCGCCAGGACGGCGGGGCGGGTGCTGCTGGTCGGCGACGCCTCCGGCTACGTGGACGCGCTGACCGGCGAGGGCCTGCGCCTCGGCTTCGCGCAGGCGCGCGCGGCCGTGGCGCACCGCGACGACCCGGTGGGGTACGAGCGGGCGTGGGCCGCGGCGACGCGGGACTACCGGCTGCTCACGAGCACGCTGGTGGCCGCCGCGACGTCGCCGCTGCGCGGGGCGCTCGTGCCCGCGGCGGTCCGGCTGCCGCCGGTGTTCGCCGGGGCGGTGGAGCGGCTGGCGCGCTGAGGCGCCCCGCCGGGTCAGCGGCCCCGCGCCACCCGCATCCGCCAGAGCAGCCACAGGAAGTACGGCGTCCCCACGACGGCCGTGACGAGCCCGGCGGGCAGCTGGGCCGGGGCGATCGCGGTCCGGCCGACCGCGTCCGCGATGCCGACGAGCGCCGCGCCCAGCACGACCGTCATCGGCAGCAGCCAGCGGTGCCGCTTGCCGATGAGCATCCGCGCGGCGTGCGGGGCCACCAGCCCGACGAACACCACGGGGCCGATCGCGGCGGTCGCCGCGGCGGTGAGCAGCACGGCGACGCCGACGTGCAGCGCCCGGCTGCGCGGCAGGTCGACGCCGAGCACCCGCGGGGTCACGTCGTCCACCTGCACGAGGTCCAGGTCGCGGTGCGTGCGCGCGACGACCAGCACCCCGGCCAGCAGCGCGACCGCCATCGGGACGAGCTGCGGCAGCCCGGCGCCGAACGTCGAGCCGCCGAGCCAGGTGATGGCGCGGTTCTGGTTCCACGGGTCGGTGCGCACGAGCAGCAGCGTCGTGACCGCGCTGGCCGCCGCCCCGGTGCCGAGGCCCACCAGCACCATGCGGCCCGACGCCAGCCCCGTCCCGGCGGTGACCCCGAAGACCAGCAGCCCGGCGAGGACGGCACCGACCACGGCGCCGGCGAACACCGCCGCGAACGACGGCGCGCCCGCCGCGACGATGACGACGACGGCGCCGAGGCCCGCGGCGTGCGAGACGCCCAGGACGCCCGGGTCGGCCAGCGGGTTCCGCGTGACGGTCTGCACCAGGCCGCCGGCCAGCGCGAGGCACGCCCCCGCCAGCAGCGCCGCGGCAACGCGCGGGACCCGCGAGTCCAGGACGATGTCCAGCCGCACGGACGCCCGCCCCGCGAGCCAGTTGTGCACGTCGCCGAGCAGGACCGTCGAGTCGCCGAGCAGGACGCCGGCGACCAGGACGCCCGCCAGCAGGACCAGCGCCGCCCCGAGCAGCAGCGCGGGGGCGCGGCGGGACAGCGGGCTCCCGGCGCGCAGGGTGACGAGGGTGTCCGGCTCCAGCGCGGTGCGGGCGCGGCGGGCGAGCACGATCAGCGCGACCGCGCCGATGAGGCTGGTGACCACGCCGGTCGGGACGGTCACGCCGCTGATCGGGCCGAAGACCGCCCGCAGCGCGACGTCCGCGGTCAGCACGAGGGCGGTGCCCGCGACGGCGGCGGCGGGGATGAGCAGCCGGTGCTTCGTCAGCGGCCGGACCCAGGTGGCGAGCAGCCGGACCAGCAGGGGCGCGCACAGGCCGACGAAGCCGATCGGGCCGGTGACCGTGACCGCGCAGGTGGCCAGCAGCACGGCGAGGAGCACGGTGACCAGCCGCGTGCGGACCACGTCCACGCCGAGCGACCGCGCGGCGTCGTCGCCGAGCTGCAGCAGGTCCAGGCGGCGCGCCACCAGCAGCAGGCCCGCGAACGCGAGCACCACGATCGGCGCGACGGTCCGCACGGTGCCCATGCCGTTCTGCCCGAGCGAACCCGCGCCCCAGGCGAACAGCCCCTGCGTCTCCCAGGGGAACAGCACGAGCAGGGCCTGCGTGACGGACGACAGGCCGAGGGTGATGGCCGAGCCGGCGAGCACCAGCCGCACCGGCGACGCCCCGGCCCCGCCCGACAGCCCGATGACCACACCGGCCGCGGCGAGGCCGCCCGCGAACGCGACCACGACCCCGGGCAGCGCGCCGAGGCTCGCCCCGACGACCGCGGCGGCCGTGACCGCCAGGTGCGCGCCCGAGTTCACCGCGAGGGTGTCCGGGGCGGCGAGCGGGTTGCGGGCCACGCCCTGGAGGGCGGCGCCGGACGCGCCGAGCGCGCACCCGACGAGGACGCCCGCCGCGAGGCGGGGCAGGCGGGAGGCCGTGACCACCGCAGCCGCCTGGTCCAGCCCGCCCTGCCCGGTGAGGGCGCGCCAGAGCGCGCCGACGGTGACGTCGGCGGTGCCCTGGGTGAGGTGCCACGCGGCGGCTGCGACCAGCCAGGCCACGAGCAGGCCGAGCACCAGGAGGGCGCGCAGCCGGTGGCGCGCCGGGGCGGGGGCGGGCGCGGCCGCCGGCCCGGACGACGCGGGGGCGTCCGGGCCGGCGGCCGGCGGTGCGGTGGTCACGGTGCCGGCGTCACTCGGCCGACGAGGGCGCCGTCAGCTGGGCCACCAGGTCGTCCGACCACGCGGCGAGCGACTCCGGGCCGCCGTACGCCCAGATGCCGACGCCCGCGCGGTACACGTGGCCCTCCTGCACGAAGGGCAGCGACTGCCAGACCGGGTTGCTCGCGAGGGTCGTCTCGACGACGTCGTCCTCGTCGTCGTTGCCCCAGTACAGGAAGCGGGTGTCGGCCGGGAGGGCGGTCAGGCCCTCGACGTCGACGTAGGACAGGCCGTAGGCGTCGTCGCCCGGGTCCTCGGTCGCGGAGCCGAGGCCCATCTCCGTCGCGACGGCCTGGAAGGCGCTGCGCGGGCCGTGCATGCGGATCGTGACGTTCGCGCCCTCGGCGTACGGCGAGGCGAACACGACCGGCGCGCCCTCCAGCCCGGCGTCCGCGATCGCGGCGGCGTTGTCGGCGATCGTCTGCTCGGTGGCCGCGACCACCTCGTCGGCCGCGTCCTCCGCGCCGACGAGGGTCGCGATGTCGCGGAACGTGTCCTCGACGTAGCCCAGCGGGTCGGCCGCGTCGGCGCCGTCGAACAGCGCGATCGGGGCGATGCGGGCCATCTGCTCCATGGCGCCCTCGGGGATCGAGCTGGTCACGCCGACGATGAGGTCGGGCTCCAGGCCGGCGATGGCCTCGACCGAGGGCTCGCCGCGGGTGCCGACGTCCTCGGGCTCGGTGCTGAGCGGGACGCTGGTGCCGACCCACGAGGTGTAGCCCGCGACGTCCGCGGCCCCCACCGGCTCGACGCCGAGCGACGCGAGCATCTCGGTCTGCATCCACTCCAGCGACACGACCCGGGTGGCTGGCGCGTCGAGCTCGACGGTCTCGCCGCGGTCGTCCGTGATGGACACCGGGCCGCCGGCGGCGGTGGAGCCCGCGTCGCCGGCGGGCTCGCTGGGCTCGTCGGTGGTGCCGCAGGCCGCCAGGGCGGTCATCGCGCCGACGGCCAGCAGGGCCGCGAGCGTGCGTCGGGTGGTCATGGTTCCTCGTGTCTGCGCGGGAGGTGGAGGGCGCCCGCGCGTCGCGCCCGGAGTCCCCGCACCGGTCGGCGCGGGGTGGGGGGTCAGGGGGCCGGCGTCAGGCGCCGACGGGGTCCGGCACGCCGGCGACGGGACCGGGTGCCCGCTCGGGGGCCGCCGCGACGCGCCGGAGCAGCAGCCGCGGGGCGTGCACGCCGAGGTGCCCGGTGCGGGGGTCGGTGCGGACCTGGATGTCGATGTCGTACACCTCGCTGAGCAGGGCGGACGTCATCGCGCGCTCGGGCGGACCGTCGGCGACCACGCGGCCGTCGCTCAGCACGAGCACGCGGTCGGCGACCGCGGCGGCCTGCTCGAGGTCGTGCAGCACGACCCCGACGGCGACGCCATGGGCGTCGGCGAGGGAGCGCATGAGCTCGAGCACCTCGACCTGGTACCGGAGGTCCAGGTGGTTGGTCGGCTCGTCGAGCAGCAGCACACCGGTGTCCTGCGCGAGCGCGGAGGCGAACCAGACGCGCTGCACCTGCCCGCCGGACAGGGCGTCGACGTCGTGGCCCGCCAGGTCGGCGATGCCGGCGAGGGCGAGCGCGCGGTCCACCGCGGCGTGGCCCTCGGGGTCGCTCCCCCGCCAGCCCTGCCGGTGCGGGTGCCGCCCGAACTCGACCGCGTCCCGCACCGTGATGCCCGCGGGCGTCGGCCTTGACTGCGCCAGCAGCGTCACACGCCGGGCGAACTCGCGGGCGGACAGCGCGTCCGCGTCGCCGTCGGCGAGCGTCACCCGGCCGGCGGACAGCCGCTGGAGCCGGGCCATGCCACGCAGCAGCGTCGACTTGCCGGAGCCGTTCGGCCCGACCAGCGCGGTCACGCGCCCGGCAGCCAGCTCGACGCTGGCGCCGGTGACGACGGGGTCGCCGCCGTAGCCGATGCTGACGTCGGCAGCGGCCATCGCGGAGGTGTTCAGCGGCACGTCTCGGGACCTTAGCGAAGCCTTACCTCAGAAGTCCATCGGGCGTCCGCGGGGTGGCAGGTGGCCGCAGCCAAATCCCGGGACGCTCCCCCGCCCGCGCCGCTACCGTGCGCCGCATGATCGTGTGGACGACCGCGTTCCTCGACGGACCCGCCGACGGCTGGGCCGCCACCCTGGCGCACTGGCAGGCCGTCACCGCGGGGACGCTGTCGGCGTTCCGCGGCCCGGACGAGGAGTTCGTGACCGTGCTGCCGCCGACGGGTGACGCCTTCCTGCGCGCGCAGCGCACCCGGTCCGGGCCGCCCGGCGTGCACCTCGACCTGCACGTGCCCGACGTCCGCGCGGCGGCGGACGTCGCGGTCGCGCTCGGCGCCCGGGAGGTGGCCGCGTCCGGGCACGTCGTCCTGACCTCGCCGGGCGGGATGCCGTTCTGCTTCGTCCGCCCCGGGGAGCACGGGCACCGCCCCGCCCCGCAGCGCTGGCCCGCCGCCGCCGGAGCCGCCCCGCACGCCAGCCTGGTCGACCAGTACGCGATCGACGTCCCGGCGGACCGGTGGGCCGCCGAGGCGGCGTTCTGGCCGGCGCTCACCGGGTGGGCGCCGCGCCCCGCCGCGTCCGGTGCGACGCTCGTGCCCCTGGAGCGACCCGCGGGCCTGCCGCTGCGGATCCTCCTGCAGCGGCTCGACGAGCCGACCGGCCCGGTGCGGGCGCACCTCGACGTCGCGTGCGACGACCGGGACGCGGAGACCGCCCGGCACGCAGCGCTCGGGGCGCGGGTCGAGCGGGTGCGGGAGCGGTGGACCGTCCTCGTCGACCCGGCGGGACGCCGGTACTGCCTGACGGACCGGGACCCGACGACCGGGCGCGGCTGACCGCGTCCACCCCCCGGGCCCCGGACCGGCGTCAGGCCCGGCGGTCCACCAGGAGTGCGGTCCCCGCGGCGAGCACCGCCGCCGCCAGGACGACCGACGGCCAGGCGCCGAGGCTCCCGGCCACGACGTGCGACGCGACGAAGCAGACCGCGCCGAGGGCCACGACAGCCGCGACCCGCAGCACGCCGGCCGATCGGACACTCCGCGCGGCGCACCACGCCACGCCGCCCGCGAGCACGACGCCGCCGAGCGCGCGCACGCCCGTCAGCTCCGCGACCGCGAAGCCGAGCACGAGCGTCGCGGCGGCGAGCACGGCGGTCGGCACGGACGGCAGCGGGCCGCGCCGGGACGCCCCCGTCCCCCGGGGTCCGGGGACCCCGGGGGACGTCGGCCGGTCGAGGCGCGTCACACCTGCTCCTCCACCGCGGCACCGGCGAACTGCGACTGGTACAGCCGGTGGTACGCCCCGCCCGCGGCGATGAGCTCGTCGTGCGTGCCCTGCTCCACGATGGCGCCGTGCTCCATCACGAGGATGAGGTCGGCGTCGCGGATGGTGGACAGCCGGTGGGCGATGACGAACGACGTCCGCCCCTCCCGCAGGGACGCCATGGCGCGCTGCAGCAGCCGCTCGGTGCGGGTGTCCACGGACGAGGTGGCCTCGTCGAGGATGAGCACCGACGGCTGCGCCACGAACGCGCGGGCGATCGTGAGCAGCTGCTTCTCCCCCGCCGACAGGTTCGCCGCGTCCTCCTCCAGCACGGTGTCGTACCCGTGCGGCAGCGAGTGCACGAACCGGTCCACGTACGTGGCGCGGGCCGCGGCCAGCACCTCCTCGTCGGTGGCGGACTGCCGGCCGTAGCGGATGTTCTCCCGGATGGTGCCGGCGAACAGCCACGGGTCCTGCAGCACCATGCCGGTGCGGGCCCGGGCGTCGTGCCGGGTCAGCGTCGCGATGTCCTGGCCGTTGACCAGGATCCGGCCGCCGTCCAGCTCGTAGAACCGCATGAGCAGGTTGACCAGCGTGGTCTTGCCCGCGCCGGTCGGCCCGACGATCGCGACCGTCTGCCCGGGGCGCACCGTGAACGAGAGGTCCTCGATCAGCGGCTGGTCCGGGCGGTACGAGAACTGCACGTGCTCGAACTCGATGGTGCCGTCGCCCTCGGCCGGCCGGGGCGCGTCCGCGGGCTCGGTGCTCTGCTCGTCCTCGTCGAGCAGCTGGAACACGCGCTCCGCCGAGGCCGTGCCGGACTGGACCACCGCGGCCATGCCGCCGAGCTCGGACAGCGGCTGCGTGAACATCTGGGCGTACTGGATGAACGCCTGCACGCTGCCCAGCCGCATCGTGCCGTTCGCGACCATGAGGCCGCCGAGCACCGCGATGCCGACGTAGGTGAGGTTCCCGACGAAGGACATGCCCGGCCAGATGATCCCGGAGAGGAACTGCGCCTTGAACGAGGCCTGGTAGAGCTCCTCGTTCTCCGCCCGGAACTTGTCCTGGAAGTCGCGGCGGCGGCCGAACACCTTGACGAGCGCGTGGCCGGAGAAGGACTCCTCGACGCGGGCGTTCAGCCGGCCGACCTTGCGCCACTGGATGCCGAAGGCCTTCTGCGACTTCGGCCCGATGACCCCGAAGATGACGCCCATCAGCGGCAGGGAGACCAGCGCCACGAGGGCGAGCTGCCACGAGATCGAGAACATCATGACCAGCACGCCGATGACCGTGAGGATCGAGGTCAGCGCGGTGGACAGCGACTGCTGCATCGTCTGCGTGATGTTGTCGATGTCGTTGGTGACGCGGGAGATCAGCTCGCCGCGCTGCACCTTGTCGAAGTACGCCAGCGGCAGCCGGTTGATCTTCGCCTCGACGGACTCGCGCAGCCGCCACATGGCCCGCACCATGACGACGTTGATGATGTAGCCCTGCAGCCACATGAGCAGCGCGCTCGTGACGTACAGCGCGAGCACCGTGAGCAGCAGCCGGCCCAGCAGGTCGAAGTCGATGCCCTCCCCGGGCACGACCCGGTCCATGGCCGCGACCATGTCCGCGAGCTGGTCCTGGCCCTGCGCGCGCAGGCCGGCGACGGCCTGGTCCTGGGTGATCCCCGCCGGGAGCTGCCGGGACACGAAGCCCTCGAACACCGCGTCGGTGGCGCGCCCGAGCACCCGGGGTGCGAGCACGGTGAGCACGACGCCCGCGGCACCCATCAGGGTCACCGCGACGAGCGCCACCTTGTACGGGGCCAGCAGGCCGATCATCCGGCCGAACGACTGCTTGAAGTTGTCGGCCTTGCCGGGCGCGACGCCCTCCCAGGAGTCCGACGCGATCCGCGCCTGCTCCCCGAGCTCGATCTCGAGCTTCTCGTCCTCCGTGAGGACCTCGGTCTTCTCGCTCATCGGCCGGCCTCCACGGAGAGCTGGGACTCCGCGATCTCGCGGTAGGTCTGGTTGCCGGCCAGGAGCTCGGCGTGGGTGCCGAGCCCGGCGACGCGGCCGTCCTCGAGCACGAGGATCTGGTCGGCGTCGGTCACCGTGGACACCCGCTGGGCGACGACGATCTTGGTGACCTCCGGCAGCTCGCGCCACAGCGCCTGGCGCAGCCGGGCGTCCGTCGCGAGGTCGAGCGCCGAGAACGAGTCGTCGAACACGAGCACCGGGGGGCGACGGACCAGGGCCCGCGCGATCGCCAGGCGCTGCCGCTGACCGCCGGAGACGTTGGTGCCGCCCTGGGCGATCCGGGCCTCGAGGCCGCCGTCCATCTGCGCGACGAAGTCCGAGGCCTGCGCGATCTCGAGCGCCTGCCACAGGTCGGCGTCCGTCGCGTCCTCCTGGCCGAGGCGGAGGTTGGACGCGACGGTCCCCGCGAACAGGAACGGCCGCTGCGGCACCAGGCCGATGCCGGACCACAGCGACTCGAGCTCGGCGTCCCGGACGTCGGTCCCGCCGACGCGCACCGTGCCGCCGGTGGCGTCGAACAGGCGCGGGATCAGCGAGACGAGCGTCGTCTTGCCGGAGCCGGTCGACCCGATGACGGCGAGCGTCTGCCCGGGCCGCGCGGTGAACGTCAGGCCCGACAGCACGGGGTGCTCGGCCTCCGGGTAGGCGAACGTCACGTCCTCGAACGCGACCTCCCCCGGGCGGGTCGCCTCGCGCACGGGGTCGGCGGCCTCGGCGAGCGTGGACCGCGAGCCCAGCACCTCGCTGATGCGCTCGGCCGACACGGCGGCGCGCGGGATCATCACGGTCATGAAGGTGGCCATGAGGACGCCCATGAGGATCTGGCCGATGTACTGCATGAAGGCGAGCAGGGTGCCGATCTGGACGTTCCCCGCGTCGACCTCGATGCCGCCGAACCAGATGACGCCGACCACGGTGACGTTGAGCACGAGCATCGCCAGCGGGAACAGGACGACGAACAGCGACCCGATCTTCCGGCCGACGACCATGATGTCGGTGTTCGCGACACCGAACCGCTCGGACTCGATGTCCTCCCGGACGAACGCGCGGACCACCCGCACGCCGGTGAGCTGCTCGCGCATGATGCGGTTCACCGCGTCGAGCTTGCCCTGGTAGGACCGGAACAGCGGGACCATCCGGCCGATGATGAGGGCGGCGATGACCAGCAGCACCGGGACGGACACGGCGATCAGCCAGGACAGCCCGACGTCCTGCCGCAGGGCCATGACGATGCCGCCGATCGCGAGCATCGGGGCGGAGACCAGCATGGTCGCGCCCATCATGGCCAGCATCTGCACCTGCTGGACGTCGTTGGTGTTGCGGGTGATGAGCGAGCCGGCGCCGAACCGGGAGATCTCGCGCTCCGAGAACCCGCTGACCCGCTCGTAGACGTCGTCGCGGATGTCGCGACCCGCCTGCATCGCCGCGCGGGCCGCGCAGTAGGTGGCGGCGATCGCCGCGAGGATCTGGCCGAGCGACACCGTGAGCATGAACGCCCCGGTCCGCCAGATGTAGCCGGTGTCGCCGCGGGCCACGCCCTGGTCGACGATGTCGGCGTTGAGGCTGGGCAGGTAGAGCATCGCCAGGGCCGAGCAGAGCTGGAACACCAGCACGCCGGCCAGCAGCCATCGGTAGGGGCGCAGGTAGCGCCAGAGCAGTCGTGCGAGCACGCGGTTCTCCATGTCGACGAGTCGAGGGGCGGTTGCCTCGGCCGGTGGGGGGACCGTCCTGGTTCGGCTCCGACAGGCTACGCACA